>DATICB010000025.1:0-7869 GCA_035457005.1 Patescibacteria group bacterium | reverse complement strand
TAACAAGCGCCTGGTAAATGAGAACTAAAGCGTTAATTATTGGGTGAACAAGAATAATATTGAAAATATTCATTTATGTACGAAGCGCAATTGGTAGTTTGCTAGCAAACGGCTGACAATATAAAAGCCGAAGCAAGGATTTGGTTCCACCTTTTACTATTCCTTCACGCGTAATATGTATTTTAGCATACTCCGAACACGTTGGCGAGTATCGACACGCGTGTCCTATCCCCAATACTTGATGCAGTAGAGGAGAAAGAATCTTTTGATATATTGAAAGCAAAAAAAGAACAATGCGCCTCATGACGTCAGCCCTCTCATAATTTTATCAACTTTTTCCCGAAGAAGTAATTTTTCAGCACTTTTTATTCCCGGCCTCACAATAAAAAGTATGTCTTTGTCTCCGCGTCCAAGCCATTTCTCTTCGATGCATGATCTCAAAACCCGTTTTACCCTGTTGCGTACCGTTGCTTTTTTATCGATTGCTTTTGAAACAACAAATCCATATCTATTGTGTGGCAATGTGTTTTTCTGTATTTTTACACTAAACTCATTTTCTCGAAACGATTGTGCATGAGAAAAAACAACAGAAGAGGGGAGTCGAAACTTTTTTGCTAACATTACACGGTTAAACTGTGTCTATTTTCACTTCGTCGTCTTTTAAGAACCTTTCGTCCATTGTGGCTGTCCATTCGAGACAAAAATCCATGCTTTTTCTTTGCTTTGCTTTGCTTGGTAATTCTGATGCCTTTTTTCATATGTCACGAGTAGTATAGCAAAAACCACACTTTTTGTCTATCTTTTCTGATCCTGACTGAATCAGGGCTTGACAAAAAGTTATCCACATTGCTACAGTTGGTGACGCTATGGCAGAAGAATTACTCTCAATCTGGAACAATGTCTTAACAAACATTGAAAAAGAAGTTTCCCGCGCAAATTTTCTCACCCTTTTTAAACAGACGGCGCTTGTTTCTTTCGAAGAAAACATTGCAACCATTGCTGCTCCCTCTACTATGGTTGTTGATTTACTGCAGAGACGCTTTCTCCCCATTATTAAGCAGGGTTTGGAGAAAGAAATGCAAAAAGAAGTTGACGTTCTTTTTATTACCAAAACGTTTCCTGGGATGGGGAAGAAGAAAGAACAAGATATCCCACTTTTTTCCACAACAGAGAAACAAGCCAGTCCTGTTGTCGGCCATTTACCACGAGTGAGGCCTGATTTTACTTTTGAGAGCCTTGCTGTTTCTGATTCCAATAGACTAGCGTACGAATCAGCAAGAAATGTTGCTAAAAATCCGGGTAAATCGTACAACCCACTTTTTATCTATGGCCCGGTTGGGGTAGGGAAAACCCACCTTATGCAAGCTGTTGCTAACGAGGTCTACTCCCAAAATCCAGATAACAAAATTATCTACATCACGTCTGAAGAGTTTACTAATGAGGTTGTTGAGGCAATTCGAAACAATGATACAGCAAAAATGAAGCGTCGGTTTCGCTCGGCCAATTTATTAATTATTGATGATGTGCAGTTTATTGCAGGAAAAGACAGGGTCCAGGAAGAGCTTTTCCACACATTTAATAGCCTTATTGATGCCGGGGCACAAATTGTTTTGTCATCAGATAGGCCGCCAAGTGAAATCAAAAAGCTTGAGGCGCGTCTTTCGTCTCGATTTGCGGGTGGACTGACTGTTGATGTGGAGTCACCAGATTTTGAGCTTCGAACAGCAATCATCTTAAAAAAGGCAGAGAAGATTGGTTTTGCGATTTCAATAGAAACAGCCAAGTTGCTGGCTGAAAAGGAACAGGACATCCGCTCGCTTGAGGGAATGTTGCTTCGCGTGGCAACCATTTCTCCGACAGGGGAGATAACAGAAGAACAGGCCCGCAAAACCATGCATGGAGAAACAAACGAACAAGGCCACATGGTTCACGCAGATGATGTTATTGAAGCGGCGTGCAGCTTTTATCACATAAAACCAACGCAGCTAAAAGGTCCTAAAAGAGATGCTGCGCTTGTCAGAGCAAGACAAATTGTTATGTATATCCTTAAACATGATTTAGAGTTAACGCTTGTTGAGATAGGGAACCAGCTTGGTGGCAGAGACCATACAACGATTATGCATGGTGTGGATAAGATAGCGCTTCTTGTGGATAAAAAGGGTGTTGTTTCTGAGGAAATTGTGGGGATAAAAAATAAACTTCGGGGATAAGTTGGGTGCAAAAATCGAAGAAGGTGTTTTTCAACAAGTTATCCCAAACTTTATCCACATGGTTGTCCACATAAAAATCGTGTCTGTTTCCTTGCTTTTTTCCACATTTCCCGATACACTACAACAACTACAAATATTTATAGTATGAAAGTAACACTTTTGGCAGAAAGTCTTCAAAAAAAATTATCTTTTGCAAATAAGGCAATTTCCCCAAGAAATCAATTACAGATCCTTTCCCATGTACTCTTGGAAGCAAAAGGAGACGAGCTTCGTATTCAAAGCACAGATTTAGAAATTGGTATAGAAACACATGTTGCAGCAGAAGTAGAAGAAGAAGGAGCTGTTGCAGTACCAGCACGGTTATTTCTAGAGTTAGTTAATTCTCTTCCGCAAGACAAGATACAACTTGCAACAAAAGAAGGATCTTTAGAGATTTTAAGTAAAAAAACAAAAACAACCCTGCAAACATCCCCAAAAGACGAGTTCCCACTTTTATATGAAGAAATAGGAGAAAAAATTGCAATCTTTAGTAAAGGAAACATGAAAACCACCTTTGCAAAAATTCTTTTTGCATCAAGTACAGAATCAACACGACCCGCACTGTCTGGGATTTTGTTTCAAAAAAAAGAGAACACGTTTCTCGTTGTTGCAACAGACGGGTACAGGCTTTCCTTAGACGAACTACCAGAGCAGGGAAAAGAAGCATTTCAAAAACTCCTTATCCCCGCACGAATCCTTAGGGAGGCAATGGGAATATTTGAGCAGGGTGACACAAACCTCTTTCTTTCGACAAAAAACAACCAAATTATTTTTGAACAAGATAAAACATTGGTAATTGGCCGAACCATAGAAGCAGAATTTCCTAACTATGAAAAAGTAATTCCAACAGATGCGGCAAGCGTTTCGGTGGTAGACAGGGAAGAACTGTTGAAAGCAGCAAAAATTTGCGCTATTTTTGCAAGAGAATCAACAAACATTATTACTCTGTCTCTTTTGAAAGATAAAATCGTTGTGAGCGCGAAATCACCATCGTTGGGCGAAAACACAGTGGATGTAGAGGCGAGACTTACTGGTGAAGAAAATCAAATCGCTTTTAACGCAAGATATTTGCTTGAGGCGTTGTCAAACATTACAGAAAATGAGATAAATTTTTCAATGACAGGACCTTTAAATCCAGGAGTTTTTCGTATTCAAGACAACAACCGCTTTCTTCACCTGATTATGCCCATTCGAACATAGTTTAAACTAGTAAACAACCTCGAGTCTTTTTATTTGATCCTGGGTGAGCCCTAATTGCCCCAACCAAGAGAGAAATGCTTGTTTTGCCGTGTTTGTGTGTGGGTTGACAAAGAAAACAAAATGGCCACTTGGCGACGAAGAGAATTCTGACGAGACCGAGAAATACCCTGTTTGGTATGGGGTATATCCGGCAAGGAATATATCTGGGTAATTTTCTTTCTGTGCATTATCCGAAACAATGTCCAGGTCTGGATATCTCCCGGTGAGCGGAATAATAGGAGAGGTATTTGCTCCTGCAGAAAAAGTAGCGGTTGCAAAAATTGTTCCATCAGTGTTTATAACGCTATATGTGTATACAATTCCTGTTTCATACGGTGCGGTTGGTGTAATAACGAGTGAATTGTTTTGAGCAACAAGTATGTAGTCAATGCTTGGGAAAAAAGAAAACCGCGCACTGTTTGTGCTAACGATGCGGTTAAATGTCGCAACAATTTGTGCATTTGGGTCAACTCCTTTTGCACCATTTTCCGGAGAAAGCGACACAAGCTGGAGTCCGCTAGGCGTTATCTGTGTTTGGCCAGGAACTACTGGTGTTGGTGTTGGAAAAGCTGGAGGGAAAACGTTTGTTGTTTTTGTTCCCAAGAAAAACCGTGTCAGCAACAAGACGGCAAACAAAAAAAACAGCGAGCTAAAAAAGATGATTATTATTTTTTTCATATCACTATTTACCAAGAACAGATTGATTTCTTCGCCACCAGCCTAAAATATATGCACCTCTTCCTAGACCGTCGTTTAGGTTGGTTGGTCGAAGGTCAATTGCGCCGCTGTGGTAGTTTGCTTCAGCGACAGTGATGGTAAAGTTGTCGCTTTGTACAACAGTAACAATTGCAATGTGTCCCGGATCGTTGCCACCAGTACTCCCGTAAATAATAATATCTCCCGGGAGGATGTTTGCAGCACCTTGTCCTAGTGCTCCTGTTCCAGCAGCTGCGTGAATTGCGCGATTGTTGCCGATAAGGGCCGGATTATCGGGATTATCAATAAAAACATACCCTGGCATGGTATTTTTATACTGTTGATACCATTGGTACACCGTTGCAACATTTCCTGGAAACACAGGCCAGTTAAGGACATATTTTTGCACCGCCCAAATAAATTGTCCGCATTGGAAATTCGGATAGCCTCTGTTTACATCATCAAGAAACCCCTGGAGATCTATGCCCGTTGTCCCATTAACAATATTGCCAATGCGAAGACCAGTCAGACAAAGCGGTGTTGGTGGATGCCAACCACCAATAGCGGTGTGTTCGCAAGTGGCTATGTCGTTGACAACAGTTACCAAAAGTGAGATGTCTGGCGACTGCTGGTTGTTGGACAAGGGAATCTTTTTATAAATAAACACAACGATAAAAATGCAGAGAAAAAGGATGAGCAGCACAAGGAGAACAACACCAACAACCGGAACCCACTCTGGCGCAGTTGAGACAACCGCTGCGGTTGCCTCTCTTTCGGCAACTTGTTTTGCAATATTTTCTGCACCTTTTTTACCCACTTGTCTTCCAAGTCGTCCAAGAAGACCGTTTTGTGATTGAGGCGCTTTTTGCGTTGGTTGAGATGGCGGAACAGGGGTGGGCGGCTCCTCAATGCGTGTCGATGGCTCCTGAACGACAGTGGTAATCGGTGTTATGGTGAAACCCTCATCAACGACCTGGCTTACAAAAGGCGTATAAAAATTTCCTAAGTTTCCCAAAACACCATCAATAGCAGATCTTTGTCTTCGTGACCACTCCTCATCAAAAAGGCTAGCTGCTTGCTCTCTGAGACTTGCTCTTGTTTCGTCAGTTAGTCTGCCTGTTGGCGGAACAAGTTGTTGTAAACGTTGTATTCCCGCGTCTTCATGGTCTTTTTGTTTTTGCTCTTCTTCGGTAAGCTCATCTCTTTGATGAATGCTTCGGAGTCTTTCAACCGCTTCTTGTGATTGAGTCTCCAGTGCGTCGGGACGCTTAAACCCGGCAAGCTGCTGTGCTTGATTAAGAAGAATTTGGTATTGTCTTCCCAGAACCCCGGCAGCGCTTAAATGTGTTCGGTAAAACTGCTCAACAGCATTGGGTAGTTGGTCGGCTGGTGTTGTTGCGAGAAGCTGGTCAAATTCCTGCAACACAACATCTCTTTGTGCTTGATAGAGTTTTTCACTGACATGGATTTTGTCTGGGTCAACAATGTTTCGCGAATTTTGTGTATCTTTTGCAAAAAAATCTTGAAGCGTTGGTGATGTTGGCGCGGGTGTCTGCGCAAAGGTGTTTTCTTGCGGTTGCTCTGTTTGTGTTTCAAGCGTTCCCCACACTCTGTCTGGATCAGGCTCAAAAAGATTTGCCTGATTTAACTCCCTGACGATTTGTCCCAACTGTTGATGTAAATCTTCGGTATTGGCTGTTTCTAGGGCGTGCTTGTATGTTGCGCTGAGTCTTTTAAGCGTGTCATTAGCATTGATGCGTTGCTGTCCCTCGGTGGTTGTGGGATTAAGAAGTGCGTGTAACTGTTGCGCTGGTGTTAAGTCTGCCATACATTATGGTTGTGTTGTGTCAACTGTTGGATTTGGAACCTTTTGTATTTTTTGCAACTCTTCTGGATTGGACGTGATGATGACGTGTTCAAAGCTCGCAGCAACGACCTGAATAGAGACATGGTTTTGTCCAGCGAAAAAAAGCCCCTGCCCAACACCAGACGATAAGAGCATTTGTCTTTCTCCTTCAGATAAATAAAACGTTTTTGCAACAGTGTCGATTTCTGACGTTGATTGCTTGAGTAAAATTTGGATAGAGCTGTTGGAAAGAATTGCACGACCATAATCACTCGACAAGAAATCTTGCACGTCCTGGGTCGCTGTAGTGAGTCCTAGATAGTATTTACGAGCCCTTTTGGCAATGCCATACATAAAGCTTGCAGAGTCTTCGTGTTTCATGAGATACCACGCCTCGTCCACTATGAGTAAACGTTTTTTTAGGGATTTTCTTACCCTTGTCCACACAAAGTCCAAAATAATATGCATGGCAATTGGTCGCAGCTCATCTTCTAAATCCCTGAGCGAGAAAATGGTGAGGGGATTGGTAATATTAAAATTAGATTGTTGATTGAAAATGCCAGACAAACTTCCTTTCACAAATTTTTCCAAACGGAGAGCAATTTCTTGCGCCTTTGGGCTTTGTGTCGCAAGAAGTTTTTGGTACAAATCAGACAGAATGGGCGGCGTCTTTGTTTGCGTTGCGGGATCTGCGGTGATCCCTTTTTCTGCATAGGTTTCAACAAGCGCTCTGTCTAAAATTGCGTCCTCTTCGGGGCTCACGTTTCCAAGCATAATTTTTAACAGTGCCCGAAGGGATAAAATTTTTAATCCCAATTCGTTTTCACCCTCCTCATAAATACCCGACAAATCAAACGGATTTATTCTGACGGGCGTTGTTGCAGAAAAATTGAGATATTCTCCTCCTAAGCTTTCCGCAAGTCTTCCATACTCGCTTTCTGGATCAACAACAATGACCTCTGTCCCAAACATGAATTGGCGCATGATTTCCAGTTTTATTGTGAACGATTTTCCAGACCCAGATTTTCCAAAAACGACCTCATTGGCATTTTCCAATGAGTACCTATCAAAAATAACAAGTGACCCGTTTTGCTGATTCACGCCATACAAAATACCCTTATCCTGTGTGAGCGTTGCAGAGGTAAAAGGAAATGTTGAGGCAAGACTTGACGTGTCCATGTTTCGCGTCATTGACAGCCTGTCTTGACCAATAGGAAGTGTTGTTTTAAATCCTTCCTCCATCTGCAAGGTCGCGGGTTTGGCACTGACTAAAAGAGAAGAAAGTGTGCTGATGAGTTTTTTGGTTGCAGTATCCAATTCTTTTACATCGGAAGAAGATAGTGTTATGTAAAGACTAAATTGGAAGAAGCGCTCAATACCTTTTGCCAACTCTGCCTGAAGTCCCAATGCGTCAGATAAAGCAGCAGACACTTTTGGGTTTTCCGGTTTACCTTTTTCGTCGTCGCTAGAAAGTGTCGCTTCCATTTCTGCAATTTTTCTTTTTAAATTCGACAACACATCATCAGTAAAAACAGGATAGACAAACATGCTAATAAAAAGTGAATGGTCAAAATCAATAACAGGGGAGAGCCAGCCAACCGATACATATCGTGGGTAGCCGGAAATAAAGAATGTTCGATACAATTTGCTTCCGACACGAATTGTTTTAAAATCCACCTCAACTTTTTCTGGCGCAATTGCGTCAGTAATAGATGTATTTATTTTATTGTCTGTGATTTGTGGTTGTTTTTTTTGAAATAGTGCCATAATTTATTCGTTGTACAGTGTGTGAAATAGTTTTACCAATTCTTGACCCTCAACAATTTTTGCACGAAGATT
>DATICB010000024.1:0-50261 GCA_035457005.1 Patescibacteria group bacterium | reverse complement strand
GTAAGTGCAAAAAGGGTTGCCAACATGAGATTGAAAGCAATATTGCTCGGAAGAAAGGAGATTTTGACTAGGGCTGCTGTCATGATATGACCAAAATAGTAATAGTTAATTGAAAGTGGTGCCATCCACATGTCTTTTGCGGGAAAATATGTTGTCCGAAGGATTGAGTTAATAAATCCATAATCCATGAATTTTTCTAATCCATGAATATCTGGTTGAAAACCTTTTATATACGACCAAAATAAAAGGCTTAAAAAAAAGAGTACTTCTTCACAGAGAAATATTTTCCACATTTGCGGTAATTGAAAGTATTTTTTTTGATTTTTATAGAAAAGAAAGGATGCTATCCCCAAAAAACAGACAAGTCCAATAAGAGTAAAGCTATTGAATTGAAGAACATGAATTGTGCCAAGAAAATATATGAGATATGTAGTAATAATAAGACCGATAATTTTTGAAAAGGAGTACCCTTTGTCAAAAAACGATGAAAAAATACGTGTGGTGAGTGGTAATGCGATAAGCCCAAAAATAAAAAGAACAAACCACCACAAAAAAACTTGTTGTACAAACATCATAGTTTTTCAAATACCGATGCAAGATGAGTTATTGCGTAAAGATTTGTTTTAAGTTTGTCATTTCTTTTTGGATTGAGCCAGAAGAAGATTGTTTTTGGATGACGGGATGCGAGAAATTGTAAAAGAGGCAAGTCATCATCAACAAACCGGTCTATGTGCTCTCTAGATATCATTGCATCCTTAAACTTATGTGGCTGCTGATTGTTGTAGTTGAAAATCATTTTTGTAAAAATGCTTCGCAGGTTATTAGATTTAATAATCTTATCTGTTTCTTTTTTTAAGAATGAGTAGCGACTAGATATAAGAAATAATTGCTGATTTTTTAACCCCTTTTTTTGTCTAAGAAGATTCAGATTATATCTGATTGGCTGTCGAAGCAATGAATTATGAGAAAGTTTGCGAATAATCTGTTCTAATTTTCCAGGAATTCTATAGGAAAGATGACCATTCACGCTCTCTCCGTAGAGTTGATTGATTAACCAAGATGGAATGAGTGGCGGGTGATTGATAAGAATTTTATCCAAGTCAAATCCAATATGCATTGTTTGTCTATTATACTATCGAATATGTTGAAAAATAAACACTTGTGGATGATCAAATACGGTAAATGCCTCCTCAGCACTAGTATCAGGAAAAGTAATAGGAATTCCTAGATAAGAGAGCGAAGGGTACGAATGAAATTCCGCAGCTTTTTTGAATGGCAATTTTCCTGAAAAAAGATCTCTATACCATTTACTCATTTTAGGATATTTTTGGGGAAGTGATTCTATTGTTGCCCATGCTCTCGGAGATGACAAAACTAGGTAATCACTCTGCTGGACAAGATCGTTCATTTTTTGCCATTTTACATCTGTATCTACGTCAAAAACAGGCAGCTGAAGAATGGCATATTTGTTTTGGTCAGATTGGAAAAGAGGTAGCGAGTCATCCCAATACTCATTGAGTATGACAGCATGGGGGTTTATGTGTTGGTTGATCCATATGGATGCAGCAATCCTTGTGTTGGGATGTATATAAATTGAGAAAAATGCCAACGGCCAGGTAAGTAATGTGCAAAAAAATATAATCTTCAATAAAAATAAAACTCGACGAAATAAAATCGTTGCAAAAAGCCCCGCGATAAGTGCAAAAAAAGGATACAAAAAAATAAAATATCTCATTGTCTGAGCGAATTGAATTGCTTGCAAGACAAAAACAAAAATACACCAAAATAAAAGAGGAGAAAAATATGTCTTGCGATATTTTTTGTAAATAATAAAAGATCCAAAAAGAAAACATAAAAAAAATGGAATTCCTAATCCAAAAAACATGATATTTTTCAAACTAAAAAGAATTGGTGTTTTGCTAAGCCATTGAAATGCAGGCGGAAAATTGGTTGTTGGTGAATATTCATTATAAAGAATCTGCAGACTTTCGCGAAACAAAGGGTGAGGCATTGGATTAAAAGGATTACTGTTAGCAAACATATATGGGTCAGCAACCCGAAGAAATATATATGAAATAAGAAAGTAAACACTAACAAGCAGCAAGGTTTTTAGTATTCTCTTTTTAGGGTCTTTTACGTGACCTGAAAGGAAAAAACTGGAAATAAAAAATATATTGAGTGGTAAAATCAGACCAGAATTAATTTTTGATGCAATTGCTAAGCCAATCAAAAGAGCACTTAGAAGTAGTGACTTACTTTCATTTTTTAGTACAAACCGCAGAGAAAAATAACATGAAGAAAATGCAAAAAAATTTGCAAACATGTCAACGGTAAAAAAATGAGAAAGTTGTATCGGTAAGACTGCAATTGCATAGAAAAACATGGCATAAAACGGGAACAAGGCTTTGTGAATATATTTCTCGTTAAGAAGTCTTGCAAAAAGAAAAACAAAACAAAGCGTTAGTAAATCGAAAAATCCAGACAATACTCTCCCTTGAAAAGTAAGAAGAGAATAAGTGTTGGTATGAAAAAGAATTGCCAGAATTTTATTAAGAGTAAGTGGGAAAATGCCATAAACATAAAAAGAAAAGTTTAGAAGGAAGGGATTGAGAGATGAGGTCATAGGGTTAAAATATTGCCACAAAGTGTGAGGAGGTGTCATTGCTATACTGACGAATGTTAGAAATCGCTCATCTGGCTGCAGGTGAAATCCGCTGTCCCAAAATAGTCCATAGAATCGCAAAAATCCTCCAAAAGAAAGAATAATAAGAAAGAGCAGTATCTGTTTTATTTTCACTAGTTTAATAATTCTTCGTACTCAATATTTGTCAAAGGATGAATTTTCTTAAAAATAAAAAGTGTTGGCCTGTCAAAGACCGTTGCTGTTTCTTCGAAAGAATAGACAGGGTTGCCTAAATAGGCAATATGGCAAATTGTACTGCAAGAAGTCTCATATATCTTTTGAAAACCTAATGATGTATCTAATAATCTGCTATAGAATTTATTTCCTAATGCAAAATTTTGTTTTAGGAACAAACGCGTTTTTATAAGTCGTTGGCTAGGAAGAACAATATAATTGTTATTGGCGAGTTCGGTTGTCAACTGTGAAAGATTTACTCTGTCAAGAGTATAAAAATCAAATGTTTGAATATGTGGAAAGTATTGCTGGAATGGTAAGAGTCCAAGATCATACGGCTCAGATAATATGGTTGCATCGACAGGAATATGTACCTGTGACCATTGTAGCGCTTGTAGGCGTGTGTCGCTTTGTAAAAAAACTGTCATGTAATATGCAAAACCAAAAAATATACTCACGCCACTTAAAAAAAACATAAGAAAAAACGCTAATTTTTTATGGAAAAAATGATCAATGGTAATAGCAATCAATAAATAAATAAATGGGAGAGAGGGAATCATATAACGAGTCCATTTGGCAAAAAAATATGCTTGTGAAAAAAAGAGGACAGAGAAAAAGAGTATGAGAAAAATAAAAGTGAGATTTCTTTTCTTTACTGCAATCCATGAAAGTACAAAAATACTTGGAAACAAAAGTACTGTTAAAAAAGGATTAAGTAAAAATGGAAAAATGTGTAGTGTCTGAAAAACAATTGGAATAGTGCTATAAAATTCTTGTGTATAGAAAACAGGAAGTGTGCCGAGTGCAACAGATGACTCGAAATGAATGCTTTGGTAAAAAATACTAAAAGATATAAAAAGTTGTGGTAGGAAGACACAAGTAGCAATCAGCACTGTAAGTAAAAAGAGACAAAATGCCTTGAAGGTATGGATCCTGCGAGATTTTTTGAAAAAATGTACTACAAATGGAACCAGGAGTACAGGAAAAAGAAAAACACTAAGAACTTTTGTTGTAAAAGCAAAAGCAAAAATACTCCCGAGGATTGTGCTTTTTGTGTAGGTTAATCGGGTAGATAATGTTATGCAAAAATAAAATAACAATAAAAATAAAAATGCTTCCCAAACTTCTATTGTTCCGAAGTGACTAAATTGAATAAACCCTGTACTAAAAAGTCCAAGTAAAGCAGCAAAAAATCCACACGTACTATTTGCAATTTTTCTCCCAAGAACAAAAAGAAGAGCAACAATTCCTAATGACAGCATACTGCTAAAAAATCGGGCAATAAGAATAATGCTTTCCATGCTGTCGGAAAAATACTGCGGAAAAGCAGTATGCGCAAAAAGAGTGGTTGCTTTAATAACAACTAAAGGAAATGTTCCGGTATCAAAATTTTTCTGATCCCACAATAAGAATGAATGACTTGCTAAAATAGGATATGCAATATTTTGTCTTTCATCAGGATGAAAATAAAAAGGGGAACCCCAATCGAGAAAACTTATGTGAAGAAAAATTCCAAAACAGAAAAGAACAACAAGAAAAGGCTTAGCTAATTTAGTAAAAATATGTTTCATTATTTTTCTTAAGAGGTGGACGAGAGAAATAAAGCAAGACTTTACGTCTTACGAGTTGGCAGCTAGCTGCGCAATTTTCTCGCCCAGCTCGACAGCGTAGTTTGTTCCCCTATCCCATGGATATACTTGTTGCATATTTGCAAGAAAAACATTATTGAGTGGTGTTGTGAGTGGTGGAATAAGTTTGGAGTAATTCGTGGCAATAATAGGTTGTGCAAAAGGAACACGAAAGACATCAATACCAATAATATGTTTTTTGTAGGAAGGATTAAGTTTTTCCAAAAACGGATCAAACTCATTCATCAATTGTTTTTCTGTCATCGAAAAATAGGGGTGTTCTGTTGGTAAATAATTTCCTAAATAAAGAATGTGTTCGTTGTTATAGTGTTTTTTATCCATAAAATTTGTGTGCTCAACAACAGCGGTAATTGGTGCTGCAGGATCACAAATGTTAAGCCAGTAGGTTTTGTCTTTAAGAAATGTATTTTTTAGTCGCAAAACAACAGTCATTGCACCAATTCCTTGTAGTTTTTCAAGTTTTTTTCTGTAGTCTTCGGGTAATTGTGGCGTGATTTTAAGAAAGTGAAATGATGGAATTGTTACGATAATTTTATCAAATATTTCTTTTTCTCCGTCATGAGTTACTATTGTTTTCCCATCAACCTCTCCAATATGGGAAACGCTGCTGCTGTAAGTAATATGTCCTCCTTGGTCTCTAACTTTTTTCTCGAGCGCTTTTGCAAATGACAAAAATCCGCCTTCTGGATAGGCAAGACTTGGGGTCCTTTTTGTAATTCTTGCCCAAAACCATGCCAAAGAAATGACATCTGCATAATCACCAAATTTATTAACGAACAAAGGTTCCCAAATCATTTTGTATGCTTTTTCTCCCATAACTTTTGGCAAAAATTGCGTTGCTTTTACTTTTTCCATATGTTTCCAAAAAGGATTAAATTTAAGAATTGCTAAGGTTTCTGCCATACGAACCTTATCCCAGAAAGGAAGCTTAGGAAATGTTAAAAGCGACAGGGCAGAATCTAGTTGATACGATTCTCCTGCAATATACACGCAGGTTTTTGGTCTTCTGACAAGGACATTGTGTCCAATTTCTTTTGCGAGCGATAAGATCGCATGATCGTTAGTGAACCAATGATGATAGTAATTTTCAAGCGTCCAATCCCATTCTTTTTTCTTGTAACCCAATGCTAATCCGCCTGGTTGACTGTCCTTTTCAAATACAAAAACTTCGTGCCCTTGTTTGGTCAACTGATACGCTGCGGAAAGTCCAGTAAAACCTGCTCCGATGATTGCAATTTTCATAGTGTTGCGCCTTTCGTAATGACAAATAATACTATACCAATAAGTGTCGTCGCAACACCTAAAATGGTCGAAGTGATTAATGCATTACTTCCTGTTGGGGGCAAAGTTGGTTTGGCTGTTGGCGAAACAACGGTAGTTTTCGTCGGTGTAGGTGTAACGAAAGTAGTCGGCGTAGGTTGCATTGTTGGTTGGACAGTTGGTATTGGTGTTGGCGTGGCAGTTAATTGTCCTGATGGCGTTGCTGTTTGATTGACTTGTGAACCACTGGCATACACAGTAAAGGATTGCTGAATAGTTTTAAGAATTCCCGATGCATCTTTTGTGGTAATCGATAAAATATGTTGCCCTGGTGACAGTGGCGTTGTTGGGCGGTAGGTCCAATTGCCGGATTTGTCAGACGTGACTGTTGCACTCACGACATCACTAGAGTGTATCTCGATAGAGACGGTCTGATTAGGCAATGCTTTTCCATTAAATTGTGGTTGGGTATCAGTAAATCCTTCATTTTTTTTGGGCGTTATAATAACAGGCGTTGCGGTAATTGTATTATTTGTGGGAAAAGAAGGAAACCCAAGGCTTGCAGAAGTGCTCGCAATTGGGGTTGTGCTTGTGACGAAATTATAACTATTGCCGAGTGTCATAAGTGGGACTGGGTTTGCTTTATTCAAAAGAATTTGTGCTTCTGAGGAATTTTTTCCGTCTGTTGCTAAAAGCTGCATAATAGAGCTCTCATCGAAAAGTACTGGTTGTGTCATGTCAGTTGTTCGCATTGCGTTAAGTGGAATAATATACACGCCTTGTGCATCAGTGAGCGTTGAAAGTGTCTGTCCATTTTTTGTTGTGACAAAAACAAGAATGCCCGCAGCGGGAGTGCCGCTACTTTGTAATAATTTTCCACTCAAGGGTTTGGTTGCAGAGGGACTTGCAGTAAAAGCAGGCGCAGTTGTCAGGGAAAATAAATTACCGTTGTTTTGGTACGTGGTTGCGCCTGATGTTATAGAAAATGCATAGGTTGTTTCAGGTGTTGCATTTTTTACACTAAGACTATGAACGGTATAGGACTGAGGAATTCCAGACTGCTGATCTCTTTCATCAAGAATGGTTTGATTTTTGCCGTCTTCTTGTAGAGAAAGCGTTCCGATAACACTTGCTTCTGTTGTATAAGCAACAGTAAACCCTGTGTCAGAAATATTGGTAATGCGAACGTTTTGTGGATTTTCACTTGGAGCAGCGCCACCAAACAAAATGACACCCGTATTTACAAGATACGATGTTGCAAGAACAGCAATAGCAAGAAGAAAAAGTCCTGCAATGGTTGGAATTTTTTTATCGAAAAAGGAATTCATTGCAGTGTTCCTCCTTGACTTGCGACTTGACTCGATGATGTTGCAACAGGCGCAGGAGTTGGTGCAGATGTTACTATAATTTCTGTTTGCGACTGTGATGGTATGGTATATAAGGGAACAATGACGGTTCGTCTTTTCATTGCATCAATAATTTTTGCGTCAAATGTTGGACTGATAGGGGTAATAGCTTGTAAAACAGTTGTTCCAATAGTTGATGTAAGCGAGTTGTGTATTATGGTAAATGCGATCCACACAAAAACAACAACACAGGCAGACCCTAAAAGGAAAAGTATTTCTTGTTGTTTCATAATTATTGTGCTGTTTTTAAATATGTTTTTCCGCGAATAGTCATACGAAATGTTGCATCTATTTTACCAACACGTGTGTAATCGATGGTATCAAAAGTAATAAGACGATTAAAGCCAGCAAGCTGTGTCATAAAATTTTGCAGTGAGCCAATATCTCCCTGTCCCTCAATTGAAAAAGCATAGGAAAGATACGGTGTTTTTACTGTTATTGCGGTCAGATCAAGAGGGAATGTCTGAACCCTTGTAAGCTGCACATTGGTTTGTAGCGACAGCTGGTGAATTTGTCCAACAAAAGAATCTATGGCAGGACTTGTTGGTACTGCTGCAAAAACAGGTGAGAGCTGTGGCTGGATTGTTGCATAGGATGTTTGTAATGTCGTAAGATTGGCAATCTTTTTTTGCAACGCATCATTAACAAATTTACTATCATCAATCTGTTTTTGTAAGTCAGTGATGGTACCAAAGGTTGGAGCAATTGCAAAAAATCCGAAGAATGCAATGGTAATAAAAGTAAGAGAAAGTGTTGTAAATTGTTTTGTTTTTTTCTCTTGCAATGTTGGCAAAAGGGACAAAAATAATTTACTCTCTTTTGGATTTTTGAGACTGTTAAGATTAAAAAATGAAAATTTCATAATAATGGTCTTGCTCTCACTGTCTTCATGTATACCGTCAGAATAATGCTAATAACTCCTTCTGCTGATTTGTTTTCGATTTTATCAAGACTAACTCTGTCAACTCGCGAATCACTTTTTAACTTTTTTACTAAATCAGACAAAGAAATAAGACTGGGAATGTTGCCTTCGATGTGAATATTGGTATCAGAAAGAGAGAGTGTAGTAAGTACCATGTCAGAGGGTATCATACGATAAATATCTTGGTACAAGGTCACGCTTTTATTTGATACAGTCGCAAGATTGCTTTCTAAAGTAAGTCTGTCTTGGAGATTTCGATACGTTGCCTCGTTATTTTTGAGCAAATCAACAATTGCTTGTTCTTGTTTAATCCTGTCGTGTAAGTCAACAAGTTGTCTGTCGAGTCCAAATCGAAATAAGAAAGCTCCCAGAGCAATTGCCTCGGTGACAATAACCAATACTCGGCCAATGGTCAAGGCAAAGGCAATAATCCGCTCGGAAAGCGACTCGCCACGATTTTTTGCCAAGTTAATACTTGGCGTAGGCAGTTTTTCCATCCTTATTCTAGTCTAGGGATTGAGGCTTGCTTTGTCAAAGAGATTGTGACAAAAAAGGGGAGACTTATTTTGCTTTTTTCGCAGAACTTTTTTTAACTGTTTTTTTCGCTTTTGGTGCTGCTGCAACAGCCTTTTTTGGCGCTACTGTTTTTGTTTCGCCTTTGGGATTGAGTAAATGAGCTAAGCGGGATTTAATACGCGCTGCTTTATTTGCATGAATAATGTGCTTTTTTGCTGCCTTATCGAGCAAGCTTACTGCTGCGTTGACTGTTTTTGCAGAGGTTGCTGTAACAGCCTTTTTGACTGCTTCTTTTACCACTTCTTCTGTTTTTGCACGATCAATGGTTCGCTTTCTGTCTTGTCGCAATTTCTTTTTTGCTGATTTTATTACTGGCATGTGCCTATTTTATCATGTTATACTTAAAATCGCAATCATATGAACAGCATCTTGCAAAAAGGCCTCAATCTCCTCCTCAAACAGCAAACCAACATCTTATCCGCAGCATTTATTATTATGGCAACGGTTATTCTGTCCCAGTTTTTAGGGCTCATCAGACAGCGTTTTTTAGTAGGTATTTTTGGAGCATCGAATACATTGGGTGTGTATCTTGCCTCAAGTAGACTCCCTGATTTTCTTTTCCAATTAATTATTGCCGGTGCATTAAGTAGCGCATTTATCCCTGTCTTTTCTGACTATTTGCGAAAAGATAAAGCAAGAGAAGGTCATATTTTTGCCTCAACACTTTTATCGCTTGGTCTTGGAATTTTTCTTGTGTTGTCGATACTTCTTATTGTTTTCGCCAACTTTTTTAGTCATCTTTTAGCGCCTGGCTTTAGTGCAAGCCAGATAAGTCTTATGGCAAATCTTATGCGAGTCATTGTTGTTGGCGAACTGCTCTTTATAATCGGTAGCTTCTTCTCGGCGATACTTCAGTCATATAATCATTTTTTTATTCCAGGCATAGCAGCAGCGCTCTATAATCTTGGCATTATCATTGGCATGGTAACGCTCTCCGGATGGATTGGTATTTATGCGCCAGCGGTTGGGGTTATTATTGGCGCGTTTATTTTTGTCTTGCTCCAATTGCCACTTGTTATAAAGGTGGGCTTTCGCTTTCATATTGAGTCTTTCAAAAATGTGGAAGGGCTCAAAGAGGTCATTAATCTCATGTGGCCGCGAACGCTTTCTTTAGCAATTTTTCAAAGTGGAACACTCCTTACAGTTACGCTTATTTCATTTTTATCAGATCCAGGAAGAAGCTATGTGATTTTTGATTATGCACAGACATTAGCTTTTGCTCCAGTCGCGCTTTTTGGACAGACCATTGCACAAGCAGCTTTCCCGGTATTATCGCGGCAGCGGGAAGATTTAGAAAAATTTAAAGCAACCTTTATGACATCTTTGTATCAAATGTTGTACTTGGTTTTACCAATATCTGTTCTTTTTTTAGTGCTGCGCATTCCGCTTGTCCGACTGGTTTACGGCGCAGCACAATTTGACTGGCCGGCAACAGTTTTAACAGGACGTGTCATGGGGTTTTTTGTTATTTCACTTTTTGCCCAAGCACTTATTTACTTAGTGTCACGTGCTTTTTATGCATTACACGATACCTTTACGCCGCTTATTGTTGGTGCAGTCTCGACAGCTGTTATGCTTGGACTTGCTTTTGCTGCTGTTTTCTGGTGGCACTTTGGTATCACGAGCGTTGCGATTGCTTACTCGGTTGGCAGTATTTTTCAGTTTGTTGTTCTTTTTGTTATCCTTCATATAAAAACAAAAGGATTTCATAAAATGAAAATGTTTATTACTTTTTCGAAATTATTTATTGCCACATTCTTTACTGGATTTGCACTCTACATCCCAATAAAACTTTTAGATGAATTAGTGTTTAATACAACATATACAGTAAATCTTATTCTTCTCACTGGTATATCATCGATTATCGGGTTAAGCCTTTATGTTTTATTAACCTGGCTTTTCCAGGTGAAAGAAGCAAGAACATACTTAATGATTTTAAAAAGACTGGGAAATTGGAAAGAAATTCTGGGACGCTCAGAGGAAGTTATCGAGAGTCAGCCACATTTTAAGACGTAAAAAAATTAATAATATTTTCTGCAACTTGTGTTGTATAGGGCTCTTCATGGAATCCGTGATCTGCACCAAGAATAAGACTGAATTTTTTCCTTGGATTAGTCAGTTTTTCAAAAATTTCAACAACAGGTTGGTGTGCTACTCGCTGATCCTTGTCCCCATGCACGATAAAAAGATCACCTTTGTATTTTTCTAGTTCTTTATATGGTGTAAATTGTTGCAACTCTTCAAACAATTTTTTCCCAAGTCGAAATTTTTTACTTCCTGATTCTATGAATCCTTGCGATTCTAGTAAATGCAATTGCGGTGCAAAATGTTTGGTGACAGTGCGATCGTAATCAAGCGCAGGGTTAGAAAGGAGTAATCTGGTAATTTCTGGATGACTGGTTGCGTAGAGTACAGCAGCGCTCGCGCCAAAACTCGCACCAGCCAAATAGATTGTCTGACACCCTTCATCTTTAAGAAATTGCACTGCAACATCTATGTCGGTGAGTTGCCCGGTAATGGTAAAATCCTCTGCACTATCTCCAGAGGATTTTCCGTGTCCACGGAAATCAAAAAGAAGCGTAGAAAAGCCTTTTTCATGTAATTTCTCAGCAGCCTTCACAAATGGTTCTTCACCCTCTTTGTACCATCTGAGTCCATGGCAAAAAACAATGCCAATACCATTTGTCCCTTTATAGTAATTACTATCCAAATCAAATCCGTCAGGAGTTTGCAGGAGTATATGTTCCATTACAAAATTATAGCAGATATCTATTAGCCTCGAATTCTGGTAAAATGACAGTACTGTCATCCTGAATTTATTTCAGGATTCAAGTTTGAAGAAGATGCTATGACTGATCAAAAATTTATACGCAATTTTGCCATTATTGCCCATATAGACCATGGTAAATCAACGCTGTCCGATAGGTTTTTAGAAATTACCAATACGATTCGGAAAGATGTCCTTGGTAAGCAGGAGCAATTTTTAGACCAAAATCCTATTTCTCGGGAGCGTGGAATCACCATTAAACTAGCGCCGGTCAGAATGCATTATAGCTTCGATGGCAATGAATACATGCTCAACCTCATCGACACTCCTGGTCATGTGGATTTTTCTTACGAAGTAAGCAGAACTTTGGCTGCGTGTGAAGGCGTGATTCTCCTAGTGGACGCTACAAAAGGTGTGCAGGCCCAAACAGTTGCGCATCTTCGTGCTGCAAGAGCACAAAATTTAATAATTGTTGCGGCAATTAATAAAATAGATATGCAAGGCGCACAGCTAGAAAAAACACTCAAGCAGTTGGAGGTTTTGGGGTTTGGTGAGAGAGAAATCTCTCTTATCTCAGCCAAAACAGGACAAGGAGTAGAAGAATTATTGCAGCATACAATTAAGACAATTCCGTCACCACAAGGCAGTATAGACAATAATTTGCAGGCACTTATTTTTGACGCTGTCTATGACGAGCATAAAGGAGTAGTTGCATTTGTCAGACTGTTTGATGGCAAGCTGTCAACAAATAACCAAATAGAATTCTTAGCAACCAAAACAAAAACCAATGCGATTGATGTGGGATTTTTTACACCAAGTCTGGTCAGTTCGGGCAGTTTATCAGCAGGAGAAATAGGTTATATAGTGACAGGCGTAAAAGATATTCGACAAGTGCGAGTTGGCGATACGGTTGCGCTTAATAACTACCCAACACAACCATTGCCAGGATATACAACGCCCAAGCCAATGGTTTTTTTCGGAGTCTATCCAAAACAAACCGATGAGTTGGTCCCACTTCGTGAGGCATTGGGGAAATTGGCATTGATTGATGCATCACTTACTTTTACCGAAGAATATTCTGCATTTTTAGGGTCTGGATTTCGTGTTGGATTTTTGGGACTGTTACACGCAGATATTTTTAAACAACGATTAGAAAGGGAATTTAATTTAGATCCACTTTTTACCTTGCCACATGTATCGTATGAAGAAACTCATGTTGGTTCGGAAATTTTATATAAAGAGCCGTATATGAATTTGTCTATTTTTGTCCCGCAAGAATATATGGGAGCAGTGATGACTGTCTGTCAGAAAAAAAGAGGTAATATGCTCCGCATGGAATATCAGGACAGCAACGTTATATTAGAATATGAAATGCCATATGCAATGTTTTTGCGTGGGCTGTCAAGCGATTTAAAAACAGTGACGTCTGGATTTGCGAGTGTTGATTATGAATTAGCTGATTATCGCGATGCAGATTTAGTGGAAGTTGGTGTTCAGATAAATGGTACGCCAGTTGATGTTTTATCAGAGCTTTTATATAAAGACGAGGCAGAATCTGTTGCGCGTTACAAAGCGCAAAAATTAAAAGACAATTTACCCAGACAACAATATAAGCAAATTATCCAGTGTGTTATTGGTGCTCGAGTGATTGCCAGAGAAGAAATTGCACCGTATCGCAAAGATGTTTTGGCAAAAATGTCTGGAGGAGATGTGACTCGAAAAAATAAACTTTTAGAGGCACAGAAAAAAGGTAAAAAGAAAATGATTGGCATCTATAAAGTAGAAGTGCCTCAGGAAGCTTTGTTTGAAATGATGAAGGGAGAGTGAAGAGGATAGTTCATAGTTTTTGGTTCACAGCCCGTTGTCTACAGCAAAGAACGTTTCAATCCACTGAACTCATAACGACCAACTTTATAGTCCTGCGATGACTACCAAGCCCACAGCGGTTAGGACAGCACCTGCTATACCAATGAGGACAAATGTCTCACCAGGACCAGTTGGTGGCAAGCCTGTTGGGGAAGCACTCACCTGAGCAACTGCGCCAACAGTAATTGTTTGGGTGCAGGTTGTGCTGTCACTGGTTGCTCCGCCTGCTGTTGTCAGGACTGCATAAGCATGAAATGCTCCATTACCACTGTAGGTGTGTGAAATTTGATTATTAATATCACCTGTTCCAATGCCCGAGCCGGATGCAACAATATCGGTTGAGCCGTCACCATAATTAAAATCAATTTGTGAAATACTGTCTGTTGTTGATGATCCAACGGTGGTAAATGTAACAACAAGTGGTGGGTTACCTGATGTTTTATCTGCAGTAAAGCTGGTGCAGCTAACAGAAAGACTTCCCGCACTTTCTCCCGAACTTCCGCCAGACGACCCTCCTGTTGTCCCTGTGGACGTGCCTGTTGGTGTTGGGGATTCTGTTGGTGTAATATCTGTGCCTGTTCCATTCGTTGTTGCGTCGTTGATAACAATAGTTGCCGGAACACCTGTTTGGAAGACATTTTCCGCTGCCTGATCCGCAGATCCAGTGGATAATGCCTGATTTTGTCCTGCAACAAATGCAAGTTGTGTGCCATTGGCGTCTGTTGTTGATTTGGCAACAAAATGTATAGTGGCAATAGGCGTTTTTGTTTTAATAATTGCATTCTGATTGCTGCCAACGGAAATAGTTCGCGTCACGGTGCAAATATTGCCGGCACAGGAAATATCGGGCTGGTCAAGAACAGTATATTTTGTTGTATCAATAGTGATGGGCGTTGCTTGTTTGTCTAATTTTGAAGAGTCATAGGTAAAAGTAAATTTCACAAAAGAGACTTGGTTTTGTCCTGCTGGGTCAACGCTAATATTCTCATCAAAATTTTGTCCGTTGGTCACGCTTGTTGGCCCCTCAAAAGTAAATTTGGTGACTGGTGCAGCGCCAGATGAAGTCGTTGTTTGGCTCTGATTTTGCAAAACAAAAATTGCCAAAGGAAGTCCAATAAGCAACGTCAATCCAAACCCAAGTAGTATGAGCTTTTTAATCATAGATTTAGCATATACTGACAGTTGGCTAAAATACAAGAGTACTCTTGAAATTTGATATCAATTTTGATATAACTACTGGTACAAAGGTTTTAGAAATCCCCTGTCCAAATTCATATGAAAGTACAACCATTATTTGATAATGTGCTTATAGAACCAACAGAAGCAGAGGAACGTACGGCGTCAGGCATTCTTCTCCCTGACACAGCAAAAGAAAAACCTCAAACAGGAAAAGTTGTCGCAGTGGGAGAAGGTAAAGAAAAAGACGGGAAGATGGTTCCAGTAGTGGTCAAAGTAGGAGACGTTGTGTTGTATAAAAAATGGGGCGGCAATGAAGTTAAATTAGAAGGCAAAGAATACACACTAGTCTCTCAAGAAGATATCTTGGGAATAGTGAAGTAGTTAGTTGGTTAGTTAGTTCATTGTTCATAGTACTAATTAACCACGAACTAATAACTATGAACAAATAATTATTTATGGCAAAGCAAATTAAATACGGCAAAGACGCACGAAAAGCACTGAAAAGTGGTGTCGATCAGCTGGCAAATGCAGTGGTGACAACGCTGGGACCAAAAGGCCGCAATGTTGCCTTAGATAAATCATGGGGTGCGCCAACAGTTGTCCATGACGGCGTGTCGGTTGCCAAAGAAATAACTCTGAAAGATCCATTCGAAAATATGGGTGCACAGCTTGTTAAGGAGGCATCCAGCAAAACCAACGATGTCGCAGGAGACGGCACAACTACAGCAACACTTCTTGCACAATCCATTATTAGTAAAGGATTTATCGAGCTGGATAAAAAAACAGCAAAAGTAAGTGTCAATCCAATGATTTTAAAGGCTGGCATGGAAAAAGCAGCAGAAGCAGTGGTGAAAGAAATTAAAGGAATGGCAAAGGAAGTTGTCGCAACAGATGTAGAAAAAGTAGCAACAATTTCTGCACAAGATACCACACTTGGCAAATTAATAGCAGAAGCTTTGAAGAAAGTTGGCAAAGATGGTGTAGTAACAGTCGAAGAAGGTAGAGGGACAGAAGTGTCAGTTGATTACAAAGAAGGCATGGAATTTGATAAAGGCTATGCGAGCGCATATTTTGCAACCAATACTGATAGGATGATTGCGGAAGTAGAAAATCCATATATTTTAATTACCGATAAGAAAATTAGTAATCTTGAAGAAATGCTGCCATTTTTGGAAAGCTTAATAAAAGTATCAAAGAATTTAGTTGTTATTGCAGATGATATTGATGGACAAGCTTTAGCAACATTAGTACTTAATAAATTAAAAGGTACATTTAACGCATTGGTTGTCAAAGCTCCTGGATTTGGCGATAGACGAAAAGAAATGCTTCAGGATATTGCCATACTTACTGGCGGGACAGTTATTTCTGAAGACACTGGGAAAAAATTAGACACAGTAACACTTGAGGATTGCGGTCGTGCAGATAAAGTGTGGGCAGATAAAGAATCCACACGAATTATTGGCGGTAAAGGCTCACCCGAAGAGCTGAAAGCACGTGTTGCACAGGTAAAAAATAGTATAGAAACAGCAACGTCTGATTTTGATAAAGAAAAATTGCAGGAAAGACTCGCTAAATTATCTGGCGGTGTTGCTGTTATTAATGTTGGCGCATCAACAGAAATAGAAATGAAAGAGAAAAAAGAGCGGGTTATAGATGCTGTTGCAGCAACAAAAGCAGCACTCGAGGAAGGAATAGTCCCAGGTGGTGGTGTCACATTACTTCGCGCACGGGATGCAATTAAGAAAATGCTCAAAGACCTCGTTATTGCAGATGAAAAAGTTGGCGCACAAATTCTCTACGATGCACTCGAAGAACCACTTATGTGGATTGCAAAAAATGCTGGTGCAGATAGTTCAACCGTTCTTAGAAAAGTGGCAGCAGAAAAAGGAGATTATGGCTTTAACGTAGTCACTATGAAGTACGGCAGTATGCTAAAAGATGGTATCGTTGATCCAGCGAAAGTAACCAGATCAGTAGTCCAAAATGCAGTAAGTGTTGGCATGATGGTACTCACCACAGAAGCATTGGTAACCGATATTCCCGAACCAAAAGTTGCCGCCCCAGGTCCAGGTGGGGATATGGGTGGCATGTACTAAACCTTCTATCGAAGCAGTCCTCCCAGATGGGTAATCATCCACAATGTCCAATCAACTCTTTCTTTGTAAATTGGCACATTCTGATAAAACCAAATCCATAAAATAATAGCCAAAACACATCCAAAAATCTGCACAAAAGGAACTTTCTTCATCCATTTAAGTTCTATCATATGTCTAGAATAGCACAGATCAAGTTAAGCTTCCCAAAAAACAGCCTTGGGCGTATAATACCCTTATTCTATGAAGCTTACTGATCACGAAATACATCAAACGTTTTCATATGGTGTAGTTTATGTATACTCAATTCCGGATAGTCAGCATAAAGGTCGTCTAAAAATTGGTAGTGCAACCATTAGCTCGCAGGAACCGACGACTGAAGAAATAATTGCAGCAGCAAAAGAACGTATTGATCAACAAACAAAAACAGCTGATGTTCATTATATTCTCGAACATGCTGAGCTGGCACTCACAAATGACAACGAATATTTCTCTGATGCCGAAGTACATGCTGTTTTAAAACGATCTGGATTTTCTCGAAAGGCAGAAAATACAAAAAACTTGCATTCAGAATGGTTTGAAGTTGATCTTGCAACGGCAAAAAATGCCATTGTAGCGGTTAAGGAAGGTCGAGAGGCTCTTTCTTCTAAGGAAAAGTCGGCCCAAAAAAATAAAGAATTTTCATTTCGTCCAAATCAACGAGGAGCAATAGAACAAACCAATAAAGCTATAAAACAAAAGCGAAAGCACTTTCTGTGGAATGCAAAGATGCGCTTTGGAAAAACTTCTGCAGCCATGCAAGTTGCAAAAGAAAATAATTTTAAAAAAGTTCTCATTATTACCCATCGACCAAGCGTCAGTGTAGATTGGTATAACGATTTTAATATAGTATTTGGCACAGGCTACGAATACTCATCAAAAACCAGAGGTGAAAGTCTAGCTAAGCGCCTTGCTGATCCTAAGCCGTTTGTGTATTTCGCATCTCTACAAGATCTTCGTTTGTCAGAAAACGTGGTTTCCGATGAAGCAGCAAATTCACATGCAAAGGGCTTTAAAAAAAATGAGGAAATATTCCAGACTACATGGGACATGCTTATTGTGGATGAAGCACATGAAGGAACGCAAAGCGACTTGGGAGAAGCGACAATTTCCAAAATTCCAGCAAATTTCACATTGGAGCTGTCGGGAACACCATTCAACATTCTGTACAAAAGAGAAGAAAATGAAATATACACATGGGATTATGTAATGGAGCAGGATGAAAAAATCCATTGGGACGAACGTCATCCAGGTGTGCCAAACCCTTATTCCGAGCTACCCGCTCTTTCAATGTTTACCTACGATATTGATAAGTTCAAAAGCCATATTGGCGATTTTGGTGATGATTTCAAAGATTCATTAGATGGAGCTTTTAAATTTCACGAGTTCTTCCGAGTACACAAAGATGAGCAAGGTAATGATATAGCTAGGTTTGTTCATGAAGAAATGGTAAATAAATTTTTGGATCTACTTGTTAACGATAAGTTCAGTACAAAGTTTCCCTATGCAACAGAAGAATATCGTAAATACAACAAGCACTCGTTATGGCTTTTGCCAAATCGCGTCAAGGTTATTGAAGCGATGGAAAATCTCCTTAATAACCATCCAATTCTCGGAAAATTTGGCATAGTAAATATTTCTGGAAATGAAATAGACGATGAAGATGATAAAGATGCAAAAGATCGAGTAGCAAAGGCTATTAAAAATAATGAATACACCATTACACTAACTGGTCAACGTCTCACCACGGGTGTGTCCATACCAGAGTGGACTGCTGTTTTTATGCTATCTGACACAAGCTCTGCCACAACGTATTTGCAAACTGCTTTTAGATGTCAAACTCCTGCAAATATAGATGGAAAACTTAAGACTCAAGGTTACGTTTTTGATTTTGCTCCAGATCGTACGCTTAGATTAGTTGCAGAAGCTATAGAGCTTAACCATAAATCGGGTAAAACAAATACTCCAGAGCAAAAGAGTGCGATGCAGAAGTTTTTAAACTTCTGCCCGATTATTGCAGCTGAAGACGGTTTAATGAAGCACTTCGAAGTTGGCACCATGCTCGAACATCTTAAAAAAGCAATCATTGAGCGAGTTCGTCAAAATGGTTTTGATGATCCTAAATTATACAACGATGAGCTGCTCAAGCTTGATGAACTAGAAATCAACAAGTTTAACAACCTAAGAGCAATAGTAGGTAGTAGTACTAATGAACGTACAAATGAGATAAAAGTTAACGATCTTGGCATGACAGATCTCGAAATAAAGAAGGCTGAAGAAGACGAACGCAAAAAGCAAAAAACAGGGTTAACCGAAGAAGAAAAAGAGGCTTTCCGAAAGCTCAAAGAGGCACGTGAGCAAAAAAAGAGTGCCATTAGTATTTTACGCGCGGTCAGTATTCGTATGCCAATGATGGTTTATGGAGCTAATGTATCCTTAAAGGAAGATATTACACTCCAAAAATTTATTGATCTCGTTGACGATGAATCGTGGCGAGAGTTTATGCCAGCAGGATTAAGTAAAGAAACTTTTAAAGAATTCACTAAATATTATGACGAAGAAGTGTTTCGTGGTGTTACTCGAAGTATCCGTGCTAAAGCTTTTGATTGTGATGATCTTTTGCCAACTGAACGCATGCAAGCTATTGCTGAGATTTTTGGAACTTTCAAGAATCCAGACAAAGAGACAGTACTAACCCCTTGGAACGTAGTAAATATGCAGATGACTCTAACTTTGGGTGGCAATGATTTTAGAAATCCTATCAACGGTAAGCCAGTATGGACAAGTCTTGGAGTGGATACAAGCATTTGGTCGAAAGATGATACAAAGATACTTGAGATAAATTCAAAATCAGGAATGTATCCGCTCTTAGCAGCTTATAACTTATATTCTAGGCAATTAATAAAACACAAAAAGCCGGAAGATAAGATATATAGGCAACTGTGGAAAGAGGTTTTGACAAAGAATATCTATGTACTTTGTAAAAGTCCAATGGCTGTGACGATAACACGTCGTACATTAGCTGGCTATAGCGGTGCTAAGACAAATGTAGTATATATAGAAGAGTTAATAAAGAAACTTCGACGAGAAGATAGTTATAAAGATTATAATTTAGACAAAGAGTTGCAAGAAAAATTTGGATTTGAGAATAATAATATGAAATTTACTGCAATTGTTGGAAATCCTCCATATCAGGAGGAGACGAAAGATACAAGTGATAACCCAATTTACCATCTTTTTATTGATGAAGCCTATAAACTGGCTGAAAAAGTAAGCTTAATCCATCCAGCTCGCTTTTTATTTAATGCTGGTAAAACACCGAAAGAATGGAACAAAAAAATGCTGAATGATGAACACATAAAGGTTGTTTATTACGAACAAAAGTCTTCAAAAGTCTTTCCAAATACTGACATCAAAGGAGGTATTGCGATAACGTATCGTGATGCAAGTAAATTTTTTGGTGCTATAGGTACATTTACCAGTTTCCCAGAATTAAATTCTATATTAAACAAAGTTGAAAACCGAACAGGTTTTTCTTCAATTACTAAAATTATCTATTCACAGAACAAGTTCAACTTAGACGCTTTGTATAAAGACTTTCCAGAGTATAAAAGTATTATTGGAAGCAAAGGACAAGAAAAACGTTTAACTACGCCTATTTTTGAACAGTTACCAGTATTTTCGGAAACGAAGAGTTCAAATGGAGATTATAAAATCCTTGGTCTTATAAAAAATAAACGAGTTTTTAAGTATATTAATCAAAAATACCTTGACAGTCACGACAATATTGAAAAATTTAAAGTAATCTTACCTAAGTCAAATGGCACCGGAATGTTAGGAGAAGCATTGTCTACACCACTAATAGCAGAACCCTTAATAGGACACACGCAAAGCTTTATCAGTATTGGTGCAATGGATAAAGAAATACAGGCAATGGCGATATTAAAGTACTTAAAGACAAAATTTGTACGAACAATGTTAGGTGTTTTAAAAATAACACAAGATAACCCTAGGGATGTATGGTCAAAAGTTCCATTGCAAGACTTTACAGAAAAGGCTGATATTGATTGGTCGAAGTCTGTTGTAAATATAGACAAGCAATTATATGAAAAATATAAACTGGATGACAACGAGATTAATTTCATTGAAACTCACGTCAGAGCTATGGAGTAACATGGTTCCAAAAGATAATGCTGACATCTTAGAGAATACGCTTCGCAAGAAAGGTAATCTTTTAGATATTTTTTTGACTGACCGGACTACAAAAAAAAATATCATTTGGGCAACAGATTCATATGAAAGAATTGGCAAAGAATTTGCACCCAAAAAAAGGATTAGACCTGAATTAGTAACGGGTATATACGGTAAACTTATTCAGCCGCGCGCAATCAAAAGCCTTGAAGAACAACGTCGAAGAACGAAAGACAAGGGCGAAGTTTTTACACCTCTTCGTATTGTTGAACACATAAATCATCTAATTGACTTGTCTTCGGTGAATGAGTCAAATTGGCAAGCTTATGTATCAGAATTAAAGCTTGAGATTGCATGTGGAGAAGCTCCATTTATTGTGAGTCGTTACAATCCAATAGCACACGGTACAGTAATAAAAATTGAAAACCGTGTTGGTTTTCTCGATAGAAAACTTCATATTGTCTCAAGGTTTTGTAATAAACCTAAAGAGTGGCTGAAGTGGGCAAAGGTTGCATTTCAAAGCTCGTATGGTTATGAATGGCAAGGCGATAACCTTCTTATAGCTCGCGAAAATCTTCTCTATACATTGATTGACTATTACAAGGCAAAGTTTAACCGTAATCCATCGTTAACTATACAGGAAGAGTTTGCAGAAATCATTAGCTGGAACATCTTTCAAATGGATGGAATAAAATATGTCATACCCATGAGTTGTCATCACGAAACCAAAGTTACTCCCGGTGAATTAGCGCTTTTTTGGGAAACTCCAGATATTGTAGAAAAATATGAATGTGAAGGTTGCAAGTTTAACCGTCCTACAAAGCACAATGGAAAGTATGCTAAAACTATGGATTGGACGAGGAATAAATCTGTAAGGATTATTGATCTAGTGATTTAAGCAGTCCTAATTTTCTTGCTACCCACTGGATATAAGAGTAAAATAACAGACATGCCAGTCTATTCAGTTACTAATTCTGTTTTAAAGCCTATTTCTGAGAAGAAATTTGATTTAGAGCGAGATCTGCAAAAACTTACGGAGCAAAATCTAGAGACCGTTTTTGGATTAACATTTGTTAGCGGCGCATCCAATCAAGAATTTTCAGTACGTGCACAAGAGCAGGATTTTTATATTGATACATTAGCATTTGATGAGACACAAAAATCTTTTGTTATTATTGAATATAAAAAAGATAAGAGCATTAGTGTAATTGATCAGGGATTTGCATATCTCTCTGCAATGCTTAATCATAAAGCAGATTTTATTTTAGAGATAAATGAAAAGCTTGGAAAAAGTTTTAAAAAAGATGATATTGATTGGGAGCAATCACGAGTGATTTTTATTTCTCCAGAATTTACAAATTACCAACGAAATGCTATTAATTTCAAAGATCTTCCAATCTTCTTATATGAAGTTAGACTATACACAAATGATATTCTTGAGTATGATCCAATCAAACCATATAGAACAACTGAATCAATTGGAAAATTATCAAAAGATAAAACAATCCAATCTGTCTCAAAAGAATTAAAAGTATATTCAGAAAGCGATCTCTTTCCAAAAGAGACTAAGGGTAGAAAACTATATCTTGCTTTCAAAAACGAATTAACTCAAGCTAACTCATCATTTATATTTCACCCTACAAAGTCATACATTGGAGTGCAAGTTCCTGGAAATTGGAGAATGATTGTTGCAATAAACCCAAGACAGGACAAGCTATTGATTGATTTTAATCGTTCTGAGCCAACCGACTTTAAGGATCCTAAGAAAAGATTAATCTATAAAAAAAATAGCATGCAATATTTCCATCAACATATATCTTCTCTAACTGTCGAAAATGTTGATGATGTAGATTATGCTGTTCTACTTTTCGCACAAGCGTACGAGAAATTCTTGAAATCAAATTATAAATAATATGATTAAGCTTTATTTCGATATTGAGACAATTCCATCTGCCGAGGAAGACAGGGACGGACATGTGGCAATTCTTAAAAAGAGAAAAAGTAATGGAGATAAAAATGATGACCAGATGCACGAGAGTACGTCTTTCGAAGGCACTTTTGGCAGAATCTGTTGCATAGGAATTATTAAAGAAAATGGTGAAGGAAAAATTTTACAGGAAGAAGTTTTCTTCGGTACAGAAAAAGAAATTCTTACTAAATTCTGGGAGACGGCAAGAGATGTTAACCGCTTTATTGGACACAATATCTGGGCGTTTGATTTACCTTTTATCTATAAGCGATCAATTATAAACGGTATTAGACCAATGCAGTTGAATATGGCCCGTTATAGGAATATTCCTATTTATGACACCATGCTGGAGTGGGAATTATGGAATATGCAAAAGAGCCAAAAACTGGATACACTTGCAAAAGTTTTGGGGTTACCAACGTCGAAAGACGAAATGGATGGTAGTATGGTTTGGCCATATTATAAAGAAGGACGAATAGATGAAATTTGTAAATACTGCATGAAAGATGTTGTGCTTACAAGACAGGTTTATAAGAAAATGACATTTGAAGAAGAGGAATATTTGCCACAAGGGAAAAAGGAAAATGGAGACGAATTCTAATATAAAAGCAAAAGTGGATGAGTTGGTAAGTGAAGCAATATGGATTTGTAAAGAGTATGACAGAGTAGGCGTTCCACTTTTTCAAAGAAAAATGTCCCTAGACTACGATACTGCAGAAAAGGTTTTTAAAGAACTGGAAAAAATTGAACTAATTAGGAATGCAGAAGACGAGTTTGATGGAGAAGATAGTGTGAGAATAGGAGACATAAACAAAGAAAAATTAGTAGAGTTATTAAAAAATTAATTTCTTAATGAAAAAACAGAAAAAGGAAATAAAAAGTCGTCATATTTCCAATAAGGAGGTTTTCATTTTTTTATGTACATTGGCAGCAATTAAATTTCTCGAATTCATGACGTTTCTCACAAAATATCCTCCATTTTCTTTTATTTCCGACAACTACATATTTCATTACAATAATATCAAGGCGAATAAGATAAAAGATTCTATACGAAATTCGTTCCATGTTGCCGTTAGTATTCAAGATAGAGATCAATACTATTTCTATTTATACTATGATAAAAAATATGTACACCTTGAAAAGCTCAAAAAGATCTTACGAAGTGAAGACGTATTAATAAATGAATTTGGAGACTATGTAAAAATTCTTGTCCCAAGAGAGTAGGATGTGTCTAGGCTTTCAAGATAATCTTCCTCTTGTGCAATTTTAAAAGACATGTGCTATCGTAAATGTATAGCCAAATGTTAAAGAAATTATTCATTATCATATTCTTTCTTGGTGTGTTTTTTGCCATGCAAGGAAAAGTTTGGGCGCAGGAATTGGGAGAGACGCAATGTAGTGCGGCAATTCCTTTTTATTCCCCAAATTTATATAAAGTAGACACCACCCGTACGTCGGCAACACTCTTTTTTACTGTGCCAAAGGATACGATTACTGGCTACACTATTTCGTATGGACTAACGCAAGACGCAACAGGGTCACTGACACATTTTACCGAACAGTCACAAAACGGCACGATTATTTTTACTGTGGATAATCTTCTCCTTGACGCAACGTATTATTTCCGCGTCAGGTCAGAAAATGGGTGTGCAAATGGACCGTGGTCTGCTATTAGGCAATCAAATTATCCCCATAGCACAGGGCCACATTTGCCAACAACAGCAGGAGAAACAAATTATATTTTATGGATTGGTGCCGCTGGAATTATTTGTAGCTTTGTAGGGGTTGCAGTGCTTATGCTTTGACACATATTAAAGTAATTCTTGACAAGAGCTGGAAAAAGACTCTACTATTTCATTAGATATGCAAATTAATTACCTCGCAGTACTCCTCGCAACAGCCGCACAATTTGTTGTTGGATTTGTTTGGTATGGGCCGTTGTTTAGTAAGTTGTGGGGGAAAATCCATGGATTTAACAAACTTCCCAAAGAAACTCAAAAGAAAATGATGAAGGCTATGGGGCCATTTTACGCGTTGCAACTTTTTGTTACATTGGTCACAACAGTTGTTTTGGCAATTTTTCTTGCCTACCAACCAACATGGAATGCGTACGCAATGGCTGCATTTTTCTGGATTGGTTTTGTTGTTCCAACACAAGTGAGTGCAGTTATTTTTGGCGGAACAGAAGGTAAATGGGTTGTTACAAAGATTCTTGTTATGGCTGGTGGGTCACTTGCTTGTTTGGAAGTTGCAGCAGCAATTCTTCACTGGTGGATGTAAAGAGATATTCTGGAGTTTACTCTTCTGGCTCGGGAGGTAGAAATTCTTCACCACCACTGTCAATATTTTCTGGATATTCACTAGGTTTGAGCCATTGAACGTAGGTACATCCGGTTGGTTTTCTTTTTGCACTATCCCACCCGGCAGTGCTGCATTTTTTCATTTTCTTGCCACTAGAAGTGGTGAATAAAACTAATTTATTTTGACACTCAGGACACTCTTCATCCAAGGGTTGTGTTGTCCCATTAATCCACTCGACATAATCACATCCTGTTGCTTTTTTTGCTTCTTTATCCCACCCGCCAGTAGAGCATTTTTTAAATCGTTTCCCAAAACGAGTTGTCATAAGGATTAATTTATTACCACATTTTGGGCAGTTTTCATCCAATGTTTCTGGCTGCACCTCAAACCATTTCACAAAATCACATCCAGTGTTTTTTCTGGTTTCTGGGTCCCAACCACCTGTACTACAGCGCTGTAATTTTCTCCCTGTTTTGGTTGTGGTAACAGGTCCCATAGGGCTGCCACATGTGGGACAAATAGTAAGTTCTTCTTGGCTTTTTTTAGTGTCCATGAAGGCTAGTATACCATGTTTGTTATGAATATTTCTCAAGGAGTGTGAATGTGGCATATTCAGGTCGGGTTAGTTGCGTTTTACTTTTGTCAAAATCTCGATATATTTTTTCAAAATGAGGAGTCAAAATATTCTTCTCATACGTTTGTAAAATAGTTGGGTGAATGTAATATGTTCTGCAGACACTTGCTGTATTGCGTAAATGTTGTGACACTTTTTTTACAGCTGTTGCAATATTGTGCTTTAGCGTTTTTTCATTATCTGCTGGACCAATACTAAAAAGTGTTTCCCCGCCCAAAACAGTTGCGCCCCAGGTACGAAATTCTTTCGCCGTTATATCTTCATTGGTAATTTGTTTTAAGTAGTCATTCACAGAAGAAGAATCAACAGTATATTTTTCATCCCCATTCATGTATTGAAAAATCTCATATCCTGGTAATTCAAAACACTGCTTAATAATTTTTGCAATTTTTGGATTGGTAATACTTACTGTATGCTCGACTCCTGATTTTCCAGTAAAGTCAAAGGTTACTTCTTCTCCTCTTATTTTTACATGGCGATTGCGAAGTGTTGTCAGGCCAAACGAATCATTTTCTTTTGCATATTCTTCATTGCCGATTCGAATTAATGTGTGTTCGAGAAGCCAAACAACTGTCGCAATAATTTTTTCTTTATCCAGCTCGTCATTGCTCATATCTTTATATATTTTTTGTCTAATTTTCGGAAGCACCTGTGCAAAATCCACCATTTTATTAAATTTGTTTTCTTGCATTTGTTTTTTCCAATCCATGTGGTAGATATATTGCTTGCGCCCTTTTTCATCCAGTCCTGTTGCTTGCAGATAACCTGTTGGGGAAGGACAAATCCAAACATTATTCCACGCAGGAGGAATCACCAGATTTTTGATTCGCTCCAAAATCGACTTACTTGTTATTTTTTTTCCTTCTGTATCAAAATAGACAATAGTTCCATTTTCTTTTTTTCGCGTCATCCCTTTTATTGTGTCTGTTGTATATCGTAAGTCTGCTTTTTTTAAATCATGAAGAAGTTGTATATCGGCTGACATGTAAAAATAATACGGGATTTACACATTTGGTACAATAGGCTGTATGGCAGTGACCCCAACGATTATCAGGCAAAACCGCGCCTCAATTTCGATTCAGATTACCCGTAGTGGGGAAGTTGTTGTAAAGGCGCCGCGATTTATTCCTCAGTTTATGATTGACCAATTTATTTCTTCAAGAAAGGAATGGATAGAAAAAAGTCTGGCAAAAGTTTCTGTCCGCTTACCTAAAAAACGTACCTACACAGAAGGAGAAGAATTTTTGTTTTTAGGCATTCCTCATGAGCTTAAGTTTTCTTCTGGTGCAGAAATTGTTGCAAAAAATGGCGTTCTTTTTTTTCCAAAAGGAGCGGCATTTCGAATACAAAAAGAATTAGAAATGTTTTTTAAAAAACAAGCAGAAAAAATTATTAGAGAGCGTGTTATACTGCATGCTAAAAAAATGCAAACAAATTTTGCCGCTATTTTTTTCTCTGACACATCTTCAAAATGGGGAACGTGTTTTGCTGATAACACACTGCAGTTTAATTGGCGACTTATCATGGCGCCGCTTTTGGTCATTGATTACGTTGTTATTCATGAATTGACGCACACTACAGAGAAACATCATCAGGATAGTTTTTGGCGACGTGTTCGTTTGTTTACCCCTGCCTATAGGCAACACCGCAAATGGCTTACAGATAATGGTCACCTGCTTCACTTCTGATTTGCAAAATCTTAAAAAGAGTACTACGCTTAAGACAATGGTAGTTGGGAAGGAGGTGAGAAAATGGAACTGTCTCTTTTCTTGGCAAAACTCATTGGAGTATATCTTATCGTTGTTTGTGGTGTACTCCTTGTCAGAAAGAAAGATATTGGACTTCTTATTGGACTTAGTAAGCATCCAGAAGTAATTTATTTATCAGGCCTCATTGATGTCTTTTTTGGGCTTTTGATTGTTCTTGTTCATAATGTATGGGCAATGGATTTTCGAGCAATCATCACTGTCATGGGGTGGGTGCTTTTACTGCGAGGAGTCTGGCGAATGCTTAGCCCAGAATCAATTAGCCGAATGGTTGAAAAGTATAGAGCTTTACGATCAATACTTGTTCCTGCAATGGTAGTTGCAGTGCTCGTAGGAGCGTATTTGGCATACGTAGGATTTACTGGGTAGTGTGAACAAGAAATCCATGTAGCTTTGTGTTAGAACAAAGCCACGGTTGGATAGGCTAAAGCCATCCAACGTGGCCCAGTTAGATGCGAAGCTATCTAACAGGGGGGGTGAGAAAATGAAAGACGAAAAAATGGAAATGTGTGCATGTGGGTGTCACCATGGTGGTGGTAAACACTTGTACATGCTGATTGGATCAATTGCATTTGTCTACGGTCTTATGAGCTATTTGATGGCAATGTACGGATGGCCGGCATATGCAGCATGGATGGTTGGTGGCGTACTGCTGGTTCTTATTGGATGGGTTAAAAAATGGATGTACATGCAAAAAGGCATGTAGTTAATTCATTTTTTGGCAATTTTTATACGCTTTCAACAAGCGTAAGTGTTATTTGTCTTGTTTTTGGTCCGTCGAGTTCTACCAAAACAACACGCTGCCAGGTACCCAGAGTCATGTGTCTATTCTCAAAAGGAATGGAGACTGACATGCCAATGAGAGTTGCAAGGATGTGGTCGGGTGCATGGGAAGGGTTGTGTGGATGACGGTAGGTGAGGTGTGGTAAAAGATGTCTTATTGCATTGAGAAAATCTAAATCTGTTCCTGGATCAAGATCCATAATGCTGAGTGCTGCGGTTGTATGATGTACAAAAATGGTCACAACGCCATTCTCAACAGATTGCTCTTCTAGTACTTCTTCAATGTGCTGGGTAATATCAATAATCCCATCATTACTCGTAGTTGGAATAGCAAGTTTCATGCGATCGATGTATTTATTTTATTACTTTTTCCCAAGGAAATTGGCTGCGACCAAAATGTCCATACGCTGCAGTTGCGCGATACAAGGGTCGTTGTAATTTAAAATATTGCAAGATTCCTTTGACTGATGTATCAAGCATATTTCTCATAAAAATAATTAATGCTTCTCTGCTCACTCTTTCTGTCCCAAAAGTCTCGATGTCTAACATGAGCGGATTTTTTACTCCGATTGCATAAGCAAGTCTGACTTCTGCTTTTTCTGCCAATTTTTTTGCAACAACATTTTTTGCCAAAAAACGGCACGCATATGCACCAGATCTGTCTACCTTGGTTGGGTCTTTGCCAGAAAATGCGCCTCCACCTACACGTGCATACCCGCCATATCCATCAACAACAATTTTTCTACCGGTAACACCAGTATCACTTGCAGGACCACCTATATGCCAAACACCTGTTCCATTGACAATAAGACGATCAATGGGAAATTCAAATGAGTATCGTTTGGTAATTGGCAAGACAACCTTTTTGTAAATATCACGTTTTACTTGCTCCAGTTTTATAGCCTCGTCATGGGGAACAGCAATGACAATAGAGGTAATTTCTCGCGGTTTGCCATTTCTGTACAAAACACTTACCTGTGTTTTTCCATCTGGACGAAGATAGGGAAGCGTTTTTCGTGTTCGGACAGCATCCAATTTTTCAGCAAGTCTATGAGACAGAGTAATAGGGAGTGGCATCAATTCTGGCGTTTCGTTACACGCATAGCCAAACATCATACCCTGATCGCCCGCGCCATCTGTATCGACTCCTGTGGCGATTTCTGGTGACTGCTGGTGAATGGCAATCGCCATAGGCGATGTGTCGGTAAAACGAAACCGTTTGTCGGTATAGCCCAAATCATGAATGACACTTCTGGCAACTTTTTCAAAATCAACTTTTGCAGTACTGGTTATTTCTCCAGCCAAGACAATTTTATCTTCTGTTACCAGAGTTTCCACAGCTACACGGCCTTTTGGATCCTGTTTTAAAACAGCATCTACGATAGCGTCGCTGACCTGATCACATATTTTATCCGGATGTCCAGCGCATACGGACTCTGATGTAAAAATATAATCAGCCATAAAAAAACCTCTTGGAAACCCAAGAGGTATGCAATGCTTTTCCTGATTATAGGACACATTCACCTCTCGGGTCGGTTTGGCACCCATCGACATTCTTAGGGTTGCCGGGTAGATATTGCTGCTTTTTCAAACAGGCATCGAGCCGAAACTCTTTCTACCACTCTGAATGTATGAATAGTATTTAAGCAAATATAAATACAAATTGCAAGAGACAATATTTTTGGGGCAAAATAAGACCTGTCTGCTATAATATGCAAATGGAAATAAAACGTATTTCCCACACTACAAAAATGCAGTAAAAGTATATGCAAATAGAGATAAAAGTAAAAATTAATACTAGTTCGACTGTTCGTCAAAAAATAGAATCCCTTGGTGCGAAGTTTTGGAAAAAAACAAAAGAGACAGATACATATTTTACGTCAAAACGTGGTGTATTTAAATTAAAACAAGCAGATACAAACGAATGTTTGCTTATTCATGATTTTCGACCAAAAGAAAGTATAACAACAGCGCTTCGAACAGAATTACCAATGGAAAGTGTTTTTTCCGAAAAATTAATTGCAATCTTAGAAGATGCCGTTGGCATACAACTCGTTTTGCAAAGAGAACGTGAACAATATATTTACCACGGGTTTTTGTTAGCAGTAGATAGTATAAAAAACCACGATACGTTTTTAGAATTAACATCGGATGAAATATCAGAAGACAGAAGAGATTTAGAAAAACAAAAGCTTTTAGATTTATTATCTCAATTTGGATTTTCGGAAAAAGATTTAGAAACAAAATCCTATGTTGATATGTACGTATGATACGAGCAATTATTTTTGATATTGGTGGTGTTTTGATTGAAGACCCAAAAGAAAAAATGTATGATTTTTTCTCTGATCAACTTCATGTAGATAGGGAAAAATTCTCCCAAGCTAATTTAGCACTGGAGCCAATGCATCAGAAGGGAGAACTTTCTGAAACTGAGTATTGGGAAAAAATGAAACAATCTCTTTCGTATACTAAAACAATAGATTCTTCACTTTGGTTAGAAGCATTTCTTTCCACCAACACGGAGTTCAATCCTAGGATAATGCAGGTCGTTAAGCGTCTTAAAAAGCATGGTATAGCAACAGCACTTTTAAGCAATACCGAACAGCCAATAGCTGATTTTTTAAGAAAAGAATATGGTCATGAGTTTGTGTTTTGTATTTTTTCTTGTGAGCAACACGCCGTAAAGCCTGATAGAAAAATTTATCTTGACGCAATAGAAATGATGCATATACATCCTGAGGAGGCAATCATGATTGACGATAAAGAGGAAAATATACAAGCAGCAGAGCAAATTGGCGTGAAAGGTATTCTTTTTACTCCCAAAACGAACCTAGTAGCAGAGTTAAAAAAATACGATACCCCCCTTATTTTTTGAACCGAATATCTTTCAAATGGTATAATAGTTGGAATTATGAAAAAATCCCTTGTCAATATAGTCTCAAAAGGGGAAAAGGAAAAACTTCGACTGAAAAAGCTGATAGAAAGAAAAACGATCATTTTAGAAGAGCTGTACGAGAAACAAGAGCTTTTAAAAATGGAGCTTGAAACGATTTCTCACGAATATAATATTCGTATTGGTGCGCTACTTCTTAAAGATAATCAGCTGGATTTAGAAATCTTACAACTTAAAAATTTGCAAGAGTTGATGCGGGGTGGCATGACATACTCTGCCGCAATGAAATACGAAGAAGACGCATTTTATTCAGAAACAATTCGTATGCAAAAAGAACAAGAAAAATTAGATGAAGAAAAACGAATGATTAATGAAATTGCAGATGTTTCAGAAGAAGTAATGGAGGATATAAAAACAATTTGGAAAAAGCTAATTAGAAAATTTCACCCCGATCTTATTACAGACTCAAGAGAAAAAGAAAAACGGGAAGAAATAATGAAAAAAATAAATAAAGCGTACACAGAAAGAAATCTTGAGGCATTGCGTGCTTTTGAAAACACACAGACGGTAGAAGCAATAGAGGATTTAAGTGCAGGACAATTAGAAGAATCATTGGAAAAAATTGAAAATTCGATTCGTGACGTTGAGGGAGAGTTACATGTTTTACAAAAATCAACATGGTATGAATGGAAAAAGAAAAAAGAAAAAGTAAAACAAGAGGGGATAATAAAAGATGTTTTTGCTGACCTGGAACAAAAATTTTTAGATGATATTGTGAGAAAAATTGAAATTGTTCAAAAACTCCGAAATGAAGTACATCCGCATGGTAGTATATAACTGATGGAAAAAATTATTTTTCAATCTGCGGGTTTTACTATTGTCGGCAACTTTTTTCTTCCCCAGACAAAAAATCCTCCAGGAATACTTATTCTTCATGGTGCAGGGCATTCACATAAAGAAAAGTTTTTAGAGATACAAAAAAGTGTATACGAAAAAGGACATGCATCACTTGCAATTGATTTTACCGGAGTGGGAGAAAGTAGCGGGGAATTTACGGAAGGAAGTCTTGAAGTCCGTTTGCAGAATGCTGCTGATGCATTGAAAGAGTTAAAAAAATATGCAGATCCTGAAAATATTTCTGTTTTGGGATCAAGTATGGGTGGGTTTGTTGGCGCAGTACTTGGCTCGGAAAATCATGTAAAGAATATTCTTCTTCTTGCTCCTGCTGCGTATAGCCAAGATGCGGAAAATAAAAAATTGAATAATACATTTACAAAAGAAATTACCAAATCACAAAGTTGGGAAAATTCTCGTTCATTCCCTGCCTTAAAAAAATTTAATGGAAGAGTTCTTGTTTTGTACGGAGAAAATGATACAAAAATTCCACAAGGTGTTCAAAAGAGATATCAAGAAATTGCATCCAAAAAAGGCGAATGGCATAACATTGTTCACATGGGGCACAATCTTATTGCTGCTGAAAATTCTCAAAAAAATGAAGCAATACATCAAGTTATTTCTTTTATCTGCGATTTTTTGACAAGACATAGACAGAAAGCTACTTGACAAGCATGAATAGATATCAGAGAATTACCCATTCTATGTTGGAAGGGGCAAAAACACGAAAAGAGCAGCAATTGCAAGCATTGGGTCTCGAGAAGCTCAGTAAGGAGCAGGCTATTGGTATCGCTCGGTCTTTTGGAGGTCAAGTAAGAGCAAAGTTAGAAGGTCATCCTTCAAGCCTTGCTGTTATCCCAACACTCCTTCAGCCAGTTGATAAAGCGAGACTTCACGCAGGTGACCAATCGCTTGTTGTGGAGGTTGGTGGAACCCACTTCCGGTCTTCTATAGTTACAGTTGATAGCGAAAAAAATCCGCAGCTAACCACAGAAACATTAGCACCAGAAAGAAAGAAAAAATACGATTCAACTGATGAATTTTTTGATGAGCTGGCAAGAAGCGTAAAAGATGTCATTGGTGAAGCAAATCCAAAAGCATTGGGCATTATCTGGTCATTTCCGGCGGATATTGTATCGGTGTCTTCTGGTATTGATGCAGTTTCAACAGACAAACTGACAAAAGAGTTAGACGTTCCGGGTATTAATACAAGAAAGGTAGGCGATTTTATCATTGATGGACTCAGACGAAATGGTATAAGTATACCCATTGATTTGCCACGGGCAGTTGTGAACGATACGGCGGCAGTACTCCTTGCTAATGGAGCAGCATTAGGAGGTATTGTCGCAACGGGATTTAATTTAGCATTTCTTCATGAAGGACAAATGTATAATCTGGAGGCAGGTGGATTTGATGTTGTTCCACAAACCGCTCTTACACAGATAATAGACAAAGTAAGCGAACATCCTGGACATTACCCGCTTGAAAAACAAGTATCAGGAGATTACGTTGGTCAGGCATTTAGTCTTGTGCTTAAAGAATTAGGCGTCAGTGATAAAAATCTTACCAGTGCAGACATGAGTGCGGTTTTAGCAGGTGAATTATTTAATGATAATCCGACAGCAAAAGAAGTTGCAACAATTCTTCGCGACAGATCTGCACAGCTTGTTGGTGCGGCAATCGCCGGAACAATACAAGAATTTCCTGAAGATTTTCCAGTAGGCGAAATTGTCATTCCTATTGATGGATCATTTTTTGGCAAAACGCCGGGGTATAAAGAGGCGCTCGAATTTTATGCAACAGACTTACTTGATGGTAAGAAAAAAATTGTCACAAAATATGTCCAGGAAAGCGGCATGAAAGGTGCGGGTATTGCTGCACTGGGTTTGGTACGATAAGCACATACAACATTTTCGCTCCAAAACGTTTGGTCCACAATAAAAAAGTTGTTGTTTTCTTGACACGAATACTGTGGTCTGAAATACTCAGTCTATGGATCTTTCGCCTCAGCAAGTCACTGAAATTCAAGAAATAGAAAAACAGGTGAATCAGGGGCAACAAACAGGACCAAAAATTCTTTCCCAAACAAGCGAAAAAGATAAATCTGTTTTAGTTAATCTGCTTGCAGCAGTTGGCATTTCTGTTGGAACAATTGCAGCGGTGATTATTCTGGTTGTTTTTCCATTTGGGAAAAAACAAGTTGTTGAGCAGCCCAAAGTGACAACGGGGACACTGACTATTGCTCAACCAAACATTACGGTAACAACAGAATATGTGAATCCATTTTCGTCTCAGTACAGCAATCCATTTGTCAGCTCACAAAATCCGTTTACCCAATTTACACAATGAGAAAATTCTTTTCCTTTCTATTTCTTTTTATTGCTGTTTTGCTTTTTGCAAAACTTTCTTTTGCGCAAAGTGCGACCTCGTCTGCAGCGCCTGTTCACTTGTCATTTCCTATAGCAGAGTTGGGAAATTGCTCATCTGCTAATAGTTGTAAAATATATTGTGATGACCCAACACATGTAGATGCATGCGTTGCATATGCGAAGGCGCATGGATTTTATAAACAGAGCGATCTTGATACCAATCAGCAAAATGTTTTGGCAGATGCAAAAACAACTCTTGGCTGTGATAGTCTTGCTTCTTGTCGTGTCTACTGTCAGGACAGTTCTCATGCAGAGGCATGCTCGACATTTGCACAAAAACATAACTTGACTGGTGGTACCCAAACACCGACCAACACAACATTAGAAAAAGCAAAGGAAGTTTTGGGATGTGATAGCATTGATTCCTGCAAAGCATTATGTTCAGATAGCGCAAATAAAGACAAGTGTTCGGCATTTGCCAAAGAAAACGGTATTCATGGCGGAAATCAGACTGTAGGTCCTGGAGGATGTACATCTGACAGCTCGTGTAAAACTTTTTGTTCCAACCCAGATAATTTCCAAACATGCCAACAATTTGTTCAGGCACGCGTTGCATCAGCAAGTGGACAGTCAACATTTACTGGACCAGGAGGGTGTACATCAGAGCAATCGTGCCGATCATTTTGTGACCAAAACCCAACAGCATGTCACATGCCATCAAGGCCACAAATACAGACAACAAATACACAAAATGTATCGCAATCAGGCAAAATAGTATCCCCACAAATTTCTCAAGAAGAATACTGCCGTATGTATCCAAGTTATTGCGAGGGAATAGCTCCACCACCATCCGGATTGCCAACAATATATCCAACTCCCAATTATGCTAGTTACTGTCAAAGCAAAGGGTGTACATTTACCGGTACAACCTGTGCCTGTCCAACACCAACTCAGTCAGCAAATTCTGGAGAAGCAAATACTGGATTAGGAGTCACTCCAACGCTGACTATTTTTCCCACAAATAGTGTCCATTCTGTGCAAGGAGCTGCAACAGAAAAAAATATACTACAGTGGTTTTTTGATCAACTATTTCACATGAAGTAGTTTATTTTCCGTGGTGTTTGAAGTATTCAACCTGCTCGAGTCGCTTTACTGCCTCCCCACGTTCTTTATAGGGCCCACCTAAATTACGATGCACCATTTTTCCCGATGCATTTTTATGTTTTTTCTCAGACAATACGTAGTAGCCATCTTTTTTCTTAACGATCATACTTTTACCGTAGCGCGAAGAAGTAATTTTGTCAAATATGTTATTTTATTTCCAGAAGTTCTATGTCAAACATTAAGGTTGCAAATCCAGGGATATCTCCCATACCGTATTTCCCATATCCATACTGATACGGGACAGTTAGTGTTCGTTTTCCGCCTTTTTTCATTCCCAATATGCCTTCATCCCAACCGCGAATAACGTACCCTGCACCAATTTGTACTTCGAATGGTTCGTCCCTGTCATAGGAGCTGTCAAATTGTTTCCCATCAGGAAAATATCCTTTGTAGTGAACAACAATGGTATCTCCTTCTTTCACTCCTTCGCCCTCTCCTTTTTTCGTGTCTTTTATAACAAGTTTTTCTTCATTTGGCATAGGTCAATTTTAATTGATTCTTGACCCCGATGCAATCGGGGGTTGACGTCTCTGCTATACTAAAGACATGGACGAGGCAAAACAAAAATCAGAAGCATATTGGAAAGAAAAATTAACACCCGAACAATACCATGTGCTTCGTGAAAAAGGAACAGAAGCACCAGGAACCGGAAAATTTTACAAAAATTTTGATACCGGTATGTATATGTGCGCTGCGTGTGGTAATCCACTTTTTTCGTCTGATACAAAATTTGACTCTGATTGTGGGTGGCCGAGTTTTGACAAATCTGTAACAGGAAATGTCACTCTTCAAGATGACAACTCTTTTGGCATGCATAGAACAGAAGTGCTTTGTAACAATTGCGGGTCTCACCTGGGACACGTATTTGATGACGGGCCAACTGCAACAGGGAAGAGGTTTTGTATTAATTCTGCAGCGCTGAATTTTGCTCCACAAAAATAATTACAATTGTTCTGTTACATTCTCTGTAGCAGCAACTTTTAATTCTGTTCCGTCATAGGTAAAAGTAAGTGTAACAGGCTTATCTTTATTGTTTTGTACATACAAATTTTGCATCTGATTTGTTCCTTTTTGACCTGGCATGAAGTAAATTGCTGTTCCATATTTCCTATCAACCTCAGGAATAACAGCAAAGTTGTGGTTAGTTGGCGCAACAACAGTAAGGCCAGCATTTTGAGCAGCCTCATTAATAAGAGATGCTAAATGACATACGCCATCTGCGACCAAATATCCGTCGGATTTAAAGCCTTCTTGAGAACCAAAATGAGCATTAGTTGTTTTAACCACTTTGCCTTCAAATTGAGGTAAAACGTCTTCATGAAATGCAAAGACTTCATTTGGCTTTAAAGTAAAGCTGTAGGTAAAAGGTTTCTTGACTGCAGTCCAATCAGGTGTATTATTGGGTACAATTCCTCTCATGTATGCCATGGTTAAGAGAATATTATCTGCAAAAACATTACTGACATAGGTATTGCTATATCGGTTAAGCAGCGAAAATTGTGCCTGTCCAAGTGTTTGGATAGGATTGTTAATTGGCACGATTGTTGTTTGTGCCAACATAAGAAAAGCTAAGAAAATTGTAGGTAACATAGTTTATTTCAGTCAGCCTCATATCCGTGTTCCCTCTATTTTTTGGGATACTTTTTTGAGGAAAATGAGGAGCCTGACTGAGTAGCTAACTATACCATACTACAGGATAATTGTCAAGTGTTTGGGCTGTTTTTCCGGTCTCATTCTAGCCTCATTTTTTGTCATTTTGAGGCTAATTCTTGAGAAATGTCCACATTTGTGCTATACTAGCTTTACTTTGGAAAATACGTCTTCAACATCCTCTGCCCCTTTATGTAATCAATGCGGAAGCAAGCTGATTCGTGTTACTAAAAAAACCAAGAAAATTGAGGGTCAAAAATTCCCTATCACCATTATTACCTATAAGTGCTCGGACAAAGATTGTCAAAAAAGAATCGATAAAGAAAGACGCGAACGACTTAAAAAAGAACAAGAAAGAAACGCAAAAAAACAGCCTCGAAAATAGTCTATTCAGACCATCAATCTTTTGGTATAGTTTTACTACATATAAAGAGAAAATCAGTAGTGTTTTTCGTGTTTTGATATGAAGCGATTTCTTTTATTTATTTTGCCAATTGTGCTGGGGCTTGTTGTTTTTGGAATTTTCCTCTTTTTCTTCACTAGAAGTCAAAATGGCAATGGCGCTCTGCAGGTAACTGCTGTGCCTGTGAGTCAAGTGTATCTCAATGGCAAACCGATTGGGAAGACACCTTTGTGCCTGTGTGAGGGCAAGCAGCTTATTCCGTCTGGTGTCTACACCATTAAATTAGTGCCTTTGGCAGGGGATAATCTGCAGACATATCAAGACAGCGTCACGATTACCAAAGGGACGTTGAGTGTTGTCGACAGAACTTTTGGAGCAGACGAATTTTCCTCGGGAAGCATTATTACGCTTATTCCACTGTCAGACACCAAAAGTGCGCAGCTTTTTGTCAGCTCATTTCCCTCTGGAGCATCAGTCGCGCTTGATGGTAACACAGCAGGGACAACACCACTTCTTATCAAGACGATCACTGTGTCAGATCATGACATAACACTGAGTAAAACAGGCTACAGTGACAAAACAGTCCATATCCGCACTGTTGCAGGATACGAGCTAAAAGCACTGATTACCGTTGGGCTTGCCCAGCAAAATGCCACGCAAGATGCTAATTTGCAAAATGCATCACTTACTCCTCCTCAAAAAACACAGATTACCATTCTTGACACCCCAACGGGATTTTTGCGCGTCAGATCAGAACCAAGTCTGAGTGCGTCGGAGACAGCACAGGTAAAGCCGGGTCAGCAATTTGACTATGTCGATGAGCAAGATGGATGGTATGAGATAGCATTACCTGGGGGATCGAATGGGTGGATTAGTACGCAGTATGCTCAGAAGAAATAATTTATCCTCCTAAAAAGTAAATAATTCCAACTACCATAACAACCCAAACAACAACAGTGGACAAAAGTGGAATGTCTGAAAGCAGCACTTTTTCTGGAGATTCACCTTCGTGCTTTTCATAAATATCTTGCAAATAGCGCATGAGACCATAGACAACAGGAACAATGGTAATCATAAGCCATTTTCGTTGTAAATAAGGTGGTAAGAAATCAGGCAGAAGCAAGCTAAAGCCAATTTTTAAGCCCTGAGGATTTTCCAAAAAAGTAAAAAGTGAATAAAAAATAAATGCAGAAGTTGCAAAAATTGACGCATATACATTGAGTAAACTCTCCGAATAATGGGACAATGTTTTGCGAATTGTTGTAATCTGTGACAGTGGCATTTGAGAAATAAGTGTCAGCTCTGATTTTCTTTTTCCAACAGCTAGGAAAAGTGAAAGCGCAACAGTAGTAAGAATAAGCCAAACAGAAATATGAAATCCCGTTGCTACTTCGCCTCCATAAACACGAATCATATATCCTGTTGCCAAAAGCAAAATATCGGCAACAGTAAGGTTTTTTAAGAAAATTGAATACGACAGCTGTAATAAGCAGTAAATAAGAAGAAGCAAAACAAAAGCAGAGCTGATTTGCTGCCCAATAAAAATAGAACTACCAAAAAGAATAACTGCTAGTAAAATAGCATATTGAATGGATAAATCACCATGCGCTAAGGGTCGAAATTTCTTAAACGGGTGAATCTTGTCTTTTTCTACATCAAAAATATCGTTGACAATATAAATAGCACTCGATGCTGCGCAGAAGGCAAAAAAACCAAGAATAACCCGGGAGAAAAGTGTCGGGTCAAACAATTGACCTGAAAAAATAATTGCGGCGAAAATAGCAAAATTTTTAATCCACTGCTTGGGCCGAATTAATTTCAGTGTTTTAAAGAGAATTTTTTTCATCTCTTATTCGCAATACTCTATGCAGAAAAAGCAATCCTCCTCCCGCAATGACTGCAAGCATAACAAGCGCAAATGCTTTACCTGCGCTTGAAAGCGTTAAACTAACTGCCCCCAATATAGCAGATATAACCCAGTAAAACAATGCAATGGCTCGCTGGGAGTATCCCAGCTGCAAGAGGAGATGGTGCAGATGTTTTTTGTCGTGCCAAAAAGGAGACTTGCCGCTTGCAACTCGACGAACAACCGTAAAAAGCCCATCAATCATTGGTACTCCCATAACAAGAATAGCTGTTGCCAATTTTGCACCAGACAGAAGGGCAACAACAGCAAGCATAAGATAGACACTTGTTGCACCATATCCAGGGAAAATTTTTGCCGGGTGAAAATTGTATAATAAAAATCCAACAGCAGCACCGCTAATAAGAAATGATAAATGCGATGCGATAAATGCGGACTGGTCTGTCAGCGGAAAACGAAGACTTAAGAGCCCAATAACAGCAGCAGAGATTGCCACAACACCTGGCATCTGACCATCAACTCCTTTGCTCCAATTTAACATATTCATTGTCCAAACAATCCACAAAAGAGCAAGCAAACTAGAAATAATAGGAATATGAATAAGCGCTCCAAAAAGAGTAAGAGAGACTTGTATGGTGTCTAGATGTAAAATACCACCGAATGGATTGGTAACAAAAGGAATACCAACTCCAGCTCCCACAACTATCAATGCGCAGACAACATTAATAACAAGACGAAAATAACGAGAAATATCGTATTTGTCATCAAGTGTTCCAACAATCAGCGCAATCAAACTAGCTCCAAAAATGGCAATGGTTATTGGAGTTTTAGGTAGTAAGAATAATCCGGGAAGTGCGATGCCAAGAAAAAGAGGAATGCCTCCACCACGAGGAATAGGTTTGGTATGAAGCATTGCTGGATGTTTGTGAGTCTTGGGGTCATCAACAAATCCCAATTTTTTAATCACAGGTATACATAAAGGCGTAAAAATAGCCGTTGTTATGAAGGATGCAAAAAATGAAATAAGGATAGAAAGAAGCATGTTCATAAAACAAGAAGAATAAGTCGTACCAAAAAAATACTAGTAAAAACAGCAAGTGCAATTGTTGTGAGAAAAAGAAATCGTGCAAGCAGAGGAATTTTTTCAACAAGTTTTACTCCAATAAATGTATTGAGCAAGCAGACAAAGAAAACACCAAGTGGAAGAAGAAAAAGCTCGTATGTTTTACCCAAACGATCATAGCCCCATGGCATTTGATTGTAGAGTGGAAGAAATGGTGGGAGATTTGTGTAGATAATGCCAATAAGTCCCACCATGATAAGAATCAATGCAATGGTTGTCCAAAATGTCCAACTTAGTGTGCTATCTTTTTGTATTGTCTTAAAAAACTTTTTCATAAATTAATCCTCCATTAATTTCGAGTCGTAATTTGTATTGTGACGTTGCAAATGGAAAAGTTGACGCATTAGGTAATACTACAATAAAGTCGGGTTGATTTTGTTTTATTGCCTGAGCTGTTTCTCGAAGTGTCGCTGCATTTGCGGTTATATGATATGCGACTGTGTACCTTCCAGGTGGAAGGCGATTAATAAGGTAATACAGCTGTGCACTATTGGTCCACAGAAAAACTTTTTGATTAGGTTTTACATTTTGATTAAGAAAATCTGCGATTGCATAATCACGAGGCACTCCTTTATCAAAAAATGATTGATATGCCATGACTGTTTTTTGCCCGAGAGCAAATTGTGTAAAATTCTGATAATAGCCAATTATCTTACCATAAAACCAAAAATTCTTTGCCAAAAGTAGAATAACAATAAGGAGAAAAATTGCATGAATAATTCTTAATTTTCGCTTGAGTAAAGTAGCGATGAGTAGGGTCAAACTGCCAAGTAAAACAAGCATATAGTGTGTCCATGGACGTCCAGAAAAAAGTGCATTGTAAAGAGAAAAAGGCAACCAAATATAAATAACGAGTTGTAATAAAGAAAGTGATTTTCTTTTTAAGAAAACAGTTATCAGAATGATTGCAACGATTGTTAGTTTTAAAATAAGCAGCCCTTGGGGGATAATAAATTGATTGCTGTAATTAACATACCCAACATTACTTAAGAATGCAGACTGAATGAATGTTTGCAGCATACCTTTATAAACAAAAAATCCTATTGTTATTGCAAGAGGTATAAAAAATGCAATAGAAAATGTCAGTAAATCCAAAAACAATTTTTGTAAAACTTTTTTATTCCATGCAAAAAAGATAAATCCAAAAATAAGAAAAAAGCTTGCAAAATCAAAAACTGCAACAACTTTTATAAGAAAAGAAATTCCCAAAAGAAGTCCTGCAGAAAAAAGATACATACGTGTTTGTTTTTTTTCTTGAATTGTTTTGACAACAAGAAATGCGCTGGCAACAGCAGGTAAAATCATAAAGTTTTCTGCGTTAGCAATATTTCCCTCAAAAAAAGGCAAACCTAAAAATAGTGTAAAAATTCCTGTTGCAAGAAAAATACTTTTTTTATTTTCTAAAAGTCTTTTAGCAAGTGCATAAAAAATCCATATTGCAACAAGTCCAACAACAAAAGAAAAGAATTTTACACATGGTTGATTTCCATCAAACAGTGCATACATGACATACAGCAGGGGCGGCTTATTATCCCATACGCCTTGGTAAAGAAGTCTGCCGTGTCGCATGCCAAATCCCAAGACTTCGTACACACCCTCGTCTCCATACCAATACGGCTCAAAAAAGGAGGGAAGTCGCATGAGGAAGAATACAAACGATGTAATGAGTAAAAACCAAAAAGAAACGGAGTGTTCAATTCGTTTTAAAAAGCTGTTCATGTAATTATTTTATAACTTTTCGGTTACTTTGTATTCAATTCTTTTACCAAACATTAATTGTGTATGAGAAATAAGTGCAGGGAGTGTTGAGAGAAAAAATCCAGCAATTGGCAAAAGCATAAATTCCAATGGGAATAAGAAGTATTTTAATTTACTGACATTTTTTGCATGTGGCCTATTTCTAAAATCAATACCAATCATAATAAGGGTTGAGAAAAGACAGAGCGTAAGAATTGTACCTGCAAGGCTAGGAAGTCTATAACCGAGTGCGGTTCGTGCAAAAACAGGATTTACAAAAGGGATAATGTTGGCGGCAACAGTAATAATAAACCAGTTAACAGGCCAAAGAAAATGATCTAAAAGAATATGATAGAGCATAATTGTTTTCCTGAAAAAAGGAACATTTGGAACCGTGAGCCACCAGGTAATAAAAAGCGGATCATCAGACACTCCCCAAGACCATCGTCTTTCTTGGTCATATTTATTGACCAAGCTTTTCCAATAATTTGTTGAAAGCGGCGCATCCATAGATGTTTTTAAAAATATTGGTGCAACCCACAATTTTCCTTCCAATTTATAAAAGGCTTTAAAGAAAATTCGGTAGTCTTCCGGGATAACATCTGTATCCCAAAATCCAATCTGGTGAAGCATTTTAAAAGACAACGAATAGGTTGAATTGGAGACCAATCTGTCGCCTTGAATAAGTAGTGCTGTTCGCCATAGAGAGCCAAAAAAAGCAAGAATACGAATGGGAGATGGGACAGACCAAAAATTATTATAATTCACATTTGCCGATTGCCAGAAATAATTGTGTGGTTTGGGGTTGGTAAGAAAACTATGTGATAAATAAGAAAAGTATTGTTTGTCAAAAATAGAATCTGCATCAACAGAGGAAATGGTTGTGTAATTAATGTCAACTTTTTTCTTTTCAACAAGTCTTTGATAAGCCTGTTTTGCGCCAAATGATTCGTTGGATGATTTCCCTTTTACCTCGCCCATAATGTCCGGATGGTACGTTGCAAAAATATCTCCAAAAACAGATTTAAATTCTTGAATAAGCATGTCTGCTTTTTCTCTACCATCTTCTTCTCTCTCTTCCATTGCCAAAACAACATAAATACGTTTTGCTGGAAAGGTTTGATTTGCAACTGTTTGCAATGTCTCTTTTAATTTATGCACCCGCTCTTTGTAATTGGGAATAACAATAACATGTCCCATGTCTTTAAAATGAGGAAGTTGTTTGGCTTTCTCAAACCAATTAATTTTTTCCGCTTCTCTAATTTTGTTGGATGCAAGAAATGCGGTAACGGTAAGTGAGAGTGATTTGTAAAGCCAATAGACATCGAAAAATACAATAAAGTAGGCCAGGAATACGGGGAAAAAAATACCTCCCCATAAAGGGAATAAAATAAGTGTCCATGAAATAAAACCAGGAATTAACTCAAGAAACCGTCTTGTTTTGATTGGATATCGGGAGAAAATTTTTTGGAAAAATGGTGTCATACTTTAGAATTATATAATTTAGTTGATTCCAAATAATTGCTTTGCATTGTGAGTTGTTTGGTAGTCTAATTCTTCAAAACTAATGCCTTTGATGTTGGCTAAAAACTCACCTACAAGTATAACATACCTGGGCTCATTTCGCGTTCCTCTGTGGGGTATTGGCGTGAGAAAAGGACTATCTGTTTCGGTTACCATGCGATCAATTGGTGTTAGGCGAGCAAGCTCTGTCAGTGTTGTTGTTTCTCCTGGCGCAAGTCCTGGATAAGTACTATTGCCATCAAATCCAATCATAAAACCTAAATTAAGCGCGCGTTTTAAAACATCAGCATTTCCTGCAAAACAATGAAACATGCCGGGCAAATTTGTTTTCAGTATATTTTTATGATGCTCTAGCATATCTAAAATGTCCTCTCCTGCATGACGTCCGTGAATCTGAAGTGGCAAATCCAATTCGTTTGCCAATTCAATCTGTTTTTCAAAAAATTGCTTTTGCATGACAGGATCAACAATGCCATTGGATTGATATCGGTAATAATCAAGTCCTATCTCTCCAATGGCAACAACTTTTGGCTTCTCTGCTAATGTCCTGAGCTTTTCGAGCCAATTCGAATCAACATCATGTTTATCTGCGTGATGTGGATGTACCCCAACAATTGCATACAAATTTTCATACTCCTGTGCCAGCTCAACTGCTTTTTCTGAAGAATCAATTTTTGTCCCAACATTAATAATTGTCGAAACACCTTTTTCCATTGCTCTTGCAATACATTCCTTATAATCGTTAGCGTAAGCGTGGAAATTTAAATGACAATGAACATCAATCATGTGTTGTGTATACTACGTATATGACAAATTATACCAGAGTTACTCGCCAAATCATGCATAATGATAGCAATATTAGTTATTTTGTTGATGGAGATAATAAAAATCCACCGCTCATGCTTCTTCCTGGATTTACCGGAACACATGGAGATTTACTTGCGTTGGCAACGTATCTAAAAAAGGATTTTTTTCTTATTTTCCCTGAATTTCCAGGATGGGGAGAAAGTAAAAAAGAAAATTCACCCCTGACTATAGAAGATTATGCAAAAATTGTTGGACAAATAGCGCAAGAGTTGGGTTTTGCAAAAGTAGGAATTGTTGGCCATTGCATGGGGGCAACGGTTGCCATAGAGACGGCATATCAATTTCCAAAAATAGTACGTCAGCTTTTTCTGATTAGTACACCCTACCAAAAAGGCACAGGCGGACAACTATTTTTTACACTTATGACGCGCTTAAGTAAAAAAGTGCCACAATTTCTGCGTCCTGTATTTTATTTCTGGAGAAGTAGGGTGCTTACTGTTCCGTTAAGTTTTTTTATTATCAAAACAAAGACTTTCTCTCATAAGTGTCATTTGATTACAAAAACACTGTTTGCTCAATCGCATCAAGACGAGGACGTTGTGGAGAGGAATTGGGATAGTCTTATTCATTATCCATACGAAAGAGCAAGAAAAATAACGATTCCCGCTGTTTTACTTCACGGTGCAAAAGATATGCTTATTCCCATGTCGCAGGCTGAAAAATTGCAAAAAATCTTTCCTAATGCGAAATTAGTAGTGCTGCCTAATGCTGGTCATTTACCGCCTGTGGAAACACCGGGAGAAGTAGCGAAAGAGGTACTAGGAAACTAAACTTATTGTCGTCTTAATCGTGGAGCTGGAGGTGGTACAAGTCTACTGCCTCGAAACTCTTGCGCACTTGCTTCTTTTTCACGCTGTTTTGCATCCGCATCCTGTTGAGCTCGCCTTTGCATAGCTTCAACCATTTTACCGAATTGGCCAATACCTATTGGTGTTTGATCGACATGTCTTGCCATAATGAAAATTATTCTACCAAATGATTATAAGTTATGCAATACCTGGAAAAAAATACAGCACCACGTAGTGGAGTATAAAAGAAAGTGGAGTGTCTAAATATGTAGAAAACTAAAATTGGTTGCGCTCTGATTTTAATCCAGTGGCTACTCGTTGGTCAAATGCGTTAAGGCATTGTGCTAAAGTCTCTGGTTGTTGTCCTTGGAGAATTCCATCAAGCTGCTGAAAACGTCTGTTGATTTCATCTCCCATTTCCTCTGGACTCAGTGCTTTTCGCTTTCTTCTAAAAATTCTAGGCATAATGAAAGTTATTCTAACAAATCATTATAAGTCTTGCAAGAGGTGAATTATAGCCTTGGAAAAAGAGGCTTGTCTGCTTTTATTTCTGGTCCTTTAAATTGCTCAAGAATTTTTTCACTTGTCTCTGGCAAGAAAGGCTGCAGCAAAACAGCAATTTCCTGAAGGGCATCAACACAGTGATTTAAGACACCATTAATTCGTCTGTCTTGTACTTTAAGAAGATCCCACGGCTTTTCAGTGTCGATAAAATGATTTAAGTCTTTTACTTTTCCAAAAACAAATTTAAGACAGTCATTAAACCGATACTCATTGAGAGCTGTTGTATACTCAGCAACGTCCATTACATGCTCGGAAGTGGTACTATTTGCACTCATCTCAACAAAATGTGCACTTTCACACAACTTGGCAACTCTGGCAACAAGATTTCCAAGTCCATTGGCCAAATCTGCATTATAGACCTCTTTCAGTCTACTTTCTGAAAAATCTCCATCGCCTGTGGGAGGAATGTCGGACAATACATAGTAGCGGAAACCATCCACACCATAGACTTTAATAATGTCCAGCGGATCTATGACATTGCCAATCGTTTTGGACATTTTTTGCCCATTTACAGTAAAGTAGCCATGAACAAAAAGTGATTTAGGAATTGGAAGATGAGCAGACAGCAAAAATGCAGGCCAATAAATTGCATGAAAACGAAGAATTCCTTTGCCAATCACATGGACATCTGCTGGCCACCATTTTCTATAATGTGCCTCGTCTGACCCAAATCCGACACCACTCTGGTAGATATTGAGTGCGTCAAACCACACGTACATGCGCTGGTCTTCATCTCCTGGCACGGGGACGCCCCAGTTTTTTGCTCTTTTATTAGACCGAGAAATACTAATATCCTGCAGCGTATTCTTTTTAAGAAAAGATAGAGCCTCGTTTTTTCTTGTTTGGGGAATAATAACCAGCTCGTCTTTTTCCAAAAGTGACAGTAATTGGTTCTGGTATTTTGAAAGCCGGAAAAAATAATTTTCTTCAGATACTTCTTCTAATTTTTTTCCTGGATGCTCATAACACTGCCCATTCTCATCTAATTCATCTTTTTCATAGAAAAGCTCGCACCCAACGCAGTACAACCCGGTATAAATTTTTTTATAAATGTCGCCGTTTTTGCTACATAACTCCCAGAGTTTTTGTGATGCAATATGGTGCTCTTGGCTACTTCCTCTTTGAAAAACATCAAACTGCACGTTGAGACTTTTTGCCAACTCTGCAAAAAGCATACTATTTGTGTCGACAAATTGTTGCACCGGAACACCCGCTTTTTCTGCAGCCTGGACATTTTTTAAAGCATTTTCATCTCCCCCTGAAAGAAGGATTACCTCGTCCCCCATGACCCGATGATACCGAGCAATAACATCTGCCTGAATAAATTCGAGTGCATGGCCAACATGCGGTTTGGCATTCACATAAGGAATAGCGGTAGTAATATAGAATTTTGGCACGGCCTCATTGTAGCACCTGAGGCTATTTTTGTCACTTGAGAAATTATTTCGCTGTAGCATATAATTTCTTTCATGGTAGAAGAAGCACAACCAGAAAAGGGAAGAGGAAGAAAAGCACATAAAGCCAGCAGAAGACAAACACGACAAGAACAAGGTGAACGCCCGCCGAGCAAAAACCCTAAAAGCGGATTAGATCACGCAAGAAACAAAGATTCATTAGGCTTTCGAATAGCAAGAAGAGGAAAAAAGCCAAAAATACGCTCAGTTAGAAATTTGCACCCCTAATTTATTTTCTCTTCCACACAACTCCCTCTAGACACACAAATAAGACGACCAATACTACTGCAAAGAATGGGTGAGTAAGATTAAAAAATCTGAAAAGCAAAAATCCCACAACAAGTCCCCCAACCAAAATTCCCTGCAGCGCACTTGTGAGAAAAAATGCAGTAATGCCATAGATACTTAAAAAAAGAAGAACAAAAAATATGGGAATATAGGAAATAGAAAGTGAAAAAATGGGCAGCGCTGTCCCCGGAGGCAATACAAGAAGTACATAAACAAGCGCAGTCAGACAGGCAAAGGAGAGAAAAAGAAGCGGCCATGTTTTTTTCTTCTTCAGAGCTTGCATAATGTTAGTGTAGCACTGATTTGATACAATGTGTACCAATATGCAAGTTTTTCGAGGAAAAGTTGTAAAAGGAAAAAGCAGAGGGAAAGATTTAGGATTTCCTACAGCAAATATTGCAGTACACCAAAAAATTGAAGAAGGAATATATCTTGGAAAATCCCAAACCTCAAAACCCAAATCCCAAGATTTACCGTCACTTATTTTTATTGGTTCTGCAAAAACATTTGGAGAAAAAGATTACAAGGCCGAAGTATATATCTTGGATTTTAAAGGGGATTTATATGGAAAATATATCACTGTTCATGTATTAAAAAAAATCCGCGATAATAAAAAATTTGATTCTCAGGAGGAATTGATAGAGCAGATGGAAAAAGATTTGGAAGTTGCAAAAAAATTCTTTGCTCCCTGGTGTTAGATTCTTCACTGCGTTCAGAATGACAAGTAGGTGGTGTTAGGTTCGAACAGTTTCTTCTGCAAGCTGTTTTGCTTGTCCCTGCAGCGGCTTAGTGACCTGATAGATGGCAAAAAGTAGCAAAATAACGCCAAAGATCTGTGTTGGAGTGAGCGTTTTGTGGAATAAAAAGTAATCAATAAAGATTGCACTGGCTGGCCAAACAAGCTCGCACAGCGTGGTGATGCGGGCAGGAGTTCTCTTAAGTCCGTAATAATAAAAAGACAATGCAACAAGTCCTGTAGAGAAGGTAATTAAAAGCAGCGTCCAAAATTGTGGCATGGTGAGATGAAAGAGCATGGACGTCTGATTTTGTCCGATGACAAAAAGTAAAGCGAAAAGAGGTGCTAAATAGTACCTCATTGCAACACCTGTCAGGAAAGATACCTTATTGAGTACATATTTGCTAAAAGCTGTTGAGGATCCCCACATAAGACCAGCTAGGATAGCAAATCCTCCAGCCATGGCAGTACCTGCGCCTGTTGCTAAGTTAACCTGCAGTGTTGGGAAGGTAATAAAGTATGCTGCAACAAGTGCTAAAATCGCCCACAAGACGAATTTTTTGGTTACCTTTTCTTTTAAAAGAATTGCTGCAGTACCTATTGCCCAAATAGGCTGTAATTGCTGCTGCAGCAAAACAACCACAGAATACGAGGAATAATGAATTTGCTGGAGTGCTGCTGTGTACAAAATTGTTCCAAGTGCGCCAGAAAAAAGTGACACTACGCCAATTGCGAGCCATTCTTTTTTTGTCATTTTGCGAAGGTCTTTTAGCCACGCAAAGGAGAAGACAAGAAGGACAACTGCCCCAATTGCGTGTTCATAAAAAACAATGACAGCAGGAGGAAGTGAATATAAGCTAATTCGTAAAAGCCCATCAAAGCTCCACAAAAGCGCGGTAATAACAATAAAAAGTGGCCCAAACGCTAAAAGCTTTTTAAACATAAAAAATCCCCGATTTCATTCGGGGTGCTATGAAAGCTAACGGTTGACAGTTCATCGTTCATAGTAAAAACTACTACAAACAATGAACGAATAACCAATAACTTGCTTGTTCTTCCTTTCATTCCGACTATACGGCCGCTACCAGAACTTCCCTGGTTCATTCCGCCAATTGGCGGATCGTGGAGTTTATCCCGATTAAATCGGGATTTACCACCGATAGTGAATTACACACTACCCCGAAAGAATAGATTAAAAATAACAGGAAAAAGAAAGCGTGTCAAGAAAGAGGGTGAAGACTTGACAATCTATACTATAGGGAGTATAACAGGGGCATATATGACAGAACAAGTTCCACAAGAGGTAGTAAAAAGACTTCAGTGGGCAACCATAGTAGATGGGCAAGGTAAAAGAATTGGTCCAGTAGGTCAGCGAAGTGTTGACGTTAACATAGGTGGGGTACGTTTAAGAATACATCATGGCAATGACCAGAAAGATGATGCCATAACTCCGCTTAGGGATGATGGCAGTCCTGATTATGAACATATGATAATTCGCCCGCGCGGGATTAGGAGAGCTGTTAAAACAGGAATATTGCCTCGAGGTATTCATTCTGTTCACGATGGAGATGTGATGCGATAATCCTTCTCAATTAGTCTTTTCTACATATTATACGCAACAATTCAAATATAAATCTCTATAGGTTATTGACAAAAATTAGCAGTGTTGTTATATTAGTGCTAAC
>DATICB010000023.1:0-14531 GCA_035457005.1 Patescibacteria group bacterium | reverse complement strand
TCCCTCAACAAGTGTTTTGTAACTGACTTTTTTCAATTCTTCAGGAAGCTGCAGACTGGACAGATCTAATTCATCGCTCACTCTTCCTCCATCGTCTTCTGATCGCCTTCTTGGATTACTTAAAAATAGTTTTAATTTTTCTGCAGATTCTAAAGAAATGCGAAGTCCAATTGCTAAATCATTGGTAATGTGACGCGCACCAATTGGTAAAACAGATGACGTTGCAAGTGCTCCATCCACATAAATGGAAATGTCTGTTGTTCCCGCTCCAATATCCACCAGGACGACACCTAATTCCTTTTCCGTATCAGATAAGACTGCGAGTGAGCTTGCATAGCCATTAAACACCATACCAACAACATCAACGCCCACTTCGGAAATTGCTTTTTCTAAATTTTTTAAAGAGGTTGTTCCAGCAGTAATTAAGTGAGTCTCAACTTCGAGTCTCACTCCTGTCATACCGACAGGTGCCTTAATTCCTTCCTGTCCATCTACAACAAAACTTCGAGGTAACACATGAATAATTTCTCTACTTGTTGGAAAACTTACTGCTTTTGCTGCATCAATAACGCGATCCACATCGCTTTGAGTAATTTCTCCTTCTGGTGTTGCAACCGCAACTACCCCTCGCGAATTTTTTGACTCAATGTGTGATCCGCCTATACTGACAATTACTTTACTTGCAGAATATCCTGCCATCCGCTCAGCAGATTCTAAAGAGGCATTGATACTTGCGACCGCTTCCTCTATCGCAACAATTTGCCCCTTTTTAATACCTGCTGATTTAACTTCAGAGACTCCTAATATGTTGATTGCTTGCTCTTCGCCAACTTTTGCAATGAGTGTAACAACTTTTGCACTTCCAATGTCGATACCAACAAGTATTTTTGCGTCGCTCATAATTAAAAGGATACAATAATTTGATCAAATCGAAAATCCACTTTTTTTAACGTCTTTCCTTTTATTGTAAGTTGCGAAGCTACTTGTTGTAAAGAGGCCAGTTGTTTTTCTATGTTTTTTTGAGGGGATAAGAATACTGTTGTTGTATCTCCAACGGTTACTTCAATAGACCCATCAGGCAGCTCAACAGCATTTGTACAGCGAAGATTCGTCTTGTTGCATGCTGCCTGCACCTGTGCAACGGATATTTCTTTCCCAACAACAATACCAATACGCGTCAGTGGTGAAATAAGCTCTCTGTGCGAAAGAGTAAATACAATAAAAACGCCGATACATGCAAAAAATGTGAGAAAAAAAATACCAGTCATTAGAAGAAGCTGGCGAAGTTGTGATTTTATTTTCCGTTGTGGGATGACACGCATCGTAGCACCTCTTTCATCATATGTTCTGCCCCATGAGTAATAACTGGTATCTGCCATTTTGCTGTCTCTATTGTTTTGTGAGAAAGCATATCCTGTATTGTTGTAAAAAGTATTTTTGCAGAAAGACTTTTTTGATCAAGAATTGTTGCTAAGCCTTCTGACTCCATAAGTTTGGCGTTATTAAGTTGTTCGTTTTTTTGGCCGACCAAAAGGGGAATAAGAATTGCTTTTTTACGAAGTACCAAAAGCGACGCAACGGTATTAATGCCCGATCTGCCAATTACTAAATCTGCTTTTGCAAAAACTGTATTAATTATTTCTGGATGAATAAATTGTACAACTGAGTATCGTTGCTGTAATTTTCTTGGGAGCATTTTTTTCTTTGCAAGTAATTTTTTATAATCTCCAAAAGCATGCGCATCTCCTGTTTGGTGAACGACTTTTGCTTTTTCTAAAAGCTCTGGCAGAATTTGTAAGATAATAGCATTGACCACATGCGACCCACCACTTCCGCCTGTAACCATAATTAAAGGCAGTTTTTCTTTACTTTCTGGTAAGGGGAGATGGGTGCGGGAGCTAACAAAAGGGAGGAGTGGATTACCTGTGAGGGTTATTTTTTTCTGTGGAAAATAAGGCCTCGAACTTTCCCAAGAAATGCAAATACAATCTGCGAAAGCAGCAAGAACCTTATTCGCAAGTCCTGCTCGTAGCGTTGATTCATGGATAAGAAGCGGTATGCCAAGCATTTTCGCAGCAATTCCAAGCGGCACCGATAAATAACCACCAAATCCAATAACAATATCAGGTTTTTCTTTTTTAAGAATTTGGAGTGCCTGTACAAATCCTTTGGGAATTTTTAGAAGTGAGGGAATGGTTTGCCTGCTCAATCTTCGCTGCACTCGCCCAGACCTAAAGGCAATAAATCGAAGACCACGTTCTCGAATTGTTTTTTGCTCTAAAGATTCTCCCTCGTCTGCCTCAAATACGTGTTGTCTTCCAACATACACAACATCTGTCCCGTGAGGTACAGCACTAAGAAATCCTAATGCAGGCGCCATATGACCGCCAATAAGCAAAAGTTTCATACTCTTATTTTACACCACGTCTTGCAATATTGAGAAGAATACCAACAGAACACAAATCCACAACCAAGGCAGATCCACCATAAGAAATAAAGGGCAATGGAACGCCTGTCAGTGGCATAAGAGCTGTCTGAGCGCCTAAATTAATAAGCATTTGCGATGCAAGAAATGCGGTAATGCCACCTGCTAAAAGTCTTCCAAAAGGATCTGTTGTTGCAATGGAAATTTTTATACCACACCACACAATCGCCGCCAAAACAAAAAGCACAACAAGTGACCCAACAAACCCAATTTCTTCAGCAATAATTGCAAAAATCGAATCAGTCGTATTTTCGGGCAAATACGCATATTTTTGCAGCGAATTACCTAGTCCAACACCAAACCATCCACCAGACCCGAGTGCAATAAGAATTTGTTTAATATGATACGAGGAATTACTACTGTCTTGAGATGGATTCAAAAAAGTCGCCAAACGCTTTGCTCGGTACGGCGATAGTACTGCTAAAAGAAGTCCTCCAAGTCCCAGAACAGGTATTGCAGAAAGAAAATGGGCAATTTTTCCTCCTGATAAAAAATACAAAACAAATGCCTCGCATAAAATAATAATTGCTGTTCCCATGTCTGGCTCTAAGAGCACAAGACCCAAAACAAGTCCCAGCAAAAGAAGAAAGGCCATAAATCTTCCTTTTTCTTTACTCGAAAACCACGCTGCGAGATAGATTGCCAATGTTAATTTAACAAATTCCGCTGGCTGCAACACAAAAAAATGAAGATTAATCCATCGATGTGCACCGAGCACTTTAATCCCAAGCCCTGGGAGAAATACTGCAACAAGAAGTCCAATTGCACCAATAAGAAGTGGCACCGATAAGTTGTAAAATTTTTTATAATCAAACCAACTAAAAAATCCAAGTCCCGCAAAACCCAAGACCATCCACAAAAGCTGTTCGGTACTGTAATGATATTTTGTGCCAAAGTCACGAAAAGAAATAAAACTTGACGCATCAAAAATCATAAGCAAACCAAAAAGAGATGTACCGATAACGAGGAAAATGAGCAGAAGATCTAGTCGTTTCATCGAATGAATGCCATATACAAGCCAATAATCGCAAAAATAAAGCCCAAAAGCCAAGCACGCATAACAATTTTAGGCTCTTCCCATCCCTTTTTTAGAAAGTACAAATGAAGTGGGGCAACAGGTAAAATTTTTCTTCCAAGATATTTTTTTGACAAAATTTGAATAAGTGATGAACCAATTTCCAAAACAAAGACGCCACCAATAATACCCAGTGCCAAAATTTTTCCTGTGAGAAGTCCAACAATGGCAAGTGTTGCGCCCAAAGCAAGTGACCCAACATCGCCCAGCCAAATACGCGCTTTGTAAATATTAAAGTATAAAAATGCCCCAACTGCGCCAACAAGTATTGCAATAAAAATACCAAGTGCAATATCCAATTGCGCTGCAGTAATTGCCAAAAAAGCGAGCATACAAATAAGAAAAAGTCCGCTTGCCAGGCCATCAAGTCCGTCGGTAATGTTAAATGCATTGGTAAACGAGACAATAACAAAAGCCGCAAAAGGAATAAATAAAAACCCAAGCGAAGTTAAGCCAATGCCTCGAATAAAAATAAATGTGTATCCTAATTTTGTAAAAAGAAGCGTTGCAATCAGAAATGCCAAGACCCACTGAATAATAAATTTATGACGAAATCGCAGCCCGAAAAAATTTGTTTTATCGTCTCCATTAATCAATTTTTTAAAATCATCATACAATCCCAGCATACCGTATCCAACAAAACCAATAAGGATTATGCTTAATTCCCACGGATTAATGGCAACTTGCAAAAGGCCGTATGCCCAAAGAGTGAGAATTGAAACAACCGTAATAAGAAGTGCCCCCCCGCCAAATGGTGTCCCGACTTTCCATTGATTTAACTTATCAAACACAGGAGTAGGCTTGTTAAACAAATCCTTTGTGTATTGTTTTTGTCGTTGCAACTTAATTTTATATAAAAAATCAATGAACGGAACCAAGAGAATTGCTGTAATAAAAAAGGCAAGTATTGTTAAACCCAAAAGTTGTGCCATAGATACATAGTATAGCGCAAATGCCGGTACTGAGCAAACAAGCTAGTAGCCTTTTCTAAGCTTGGTTAGATACTCAAGAAGGTATACTTTCCAATAGCCAACAGACAAAATATCGTCTTTTGCGTGTGCAAATTCCTTCCTTTCTCCGCCAAAACCTGTCTTAAAAAGACTCAGGCCTCTCCAGGGATGCTTTGGATTATCAGTTGGGGCAATTCCCCAAAAATTGTAATAGCTCATTCTTCGTTTTTTCGCCTCTTTAATAACCTCCCACTGCAAAAGATACATGGCTGGAATGTGCTTATACTGCTCATCTGAGGCGCTGTGACGATATATTGCCATGTCATCCACAAAATCAATAAGCGCACCTGCAATGAGTCTCTTTTCATAATACGCTAAGAAAAGTAGGGCCTGATTATCTTGGGAAAACACATCAAATTCTTCTTCAATACCATGATGAGCCACAAAATGTTTCCTATGAGCAAGTTTTGTATACAAAGGAAGAAACATCTTCATTCTGGATACATCTTTTGTTCGCTCTATTATAACTCCTGATGTTTGCGATTTTTTAATAAGATATCTATGAGATTTCCGCATATTTTTCAATATATCTTCCTCTGACTCTTTGAGAGACAGGACCCAACAAACCTCTGCGTCCATTGCATGAATCTGTGCGTTTTTAAATTTTTTTAATGGAAACAGTTTTCCACTTTTCTCTTCAGAGAGTAGCGGACTTAAGCGAATAAACGAAGCGTGTTCTTTTTTTGCAATGTTTTCTAAAAAATTTAGGAAAAAAGTAACGTAGTTTTTTTTCCAATCCAAAAAAACAGGTCCGTGACGAAGATGGAGATATGTCCCTCGTTTGGCATAAATAAATGAAACGCTTGCAATTCCAATAAGTTTTGCATTGTCAAACAATCCCAGCCGAATAATTTGATTACCTAGCTTTTTTTGCACATCTCCCCAATTCCATGTTTGGAAAAACGAAGGAAATCCATCGCCCGCTTTGTGTAAAAATGTTTCCCAGATTTTTTTATTTTTTATTTCTTTGATTTTTAACATAATCCTGTACTATTGTAACAACTTTTTGCACATCCTTTTTTGACATTGTTGGATAGGTTGGTAAATTAATAATATGTTGAGAAATGTATTCATCCGTAGGACACATACCATACTCATAAAAAATCTCAGATAAATCAACATTTTTCGGATCCACTCCATTGCTATACCAATCTCCTAGGTAAACGTGTTTTTTCCTTGCTATTTTTTTTAATTTCTCAGGATCATCCACAAGTAGAGGAAAACGAAGGAGGGGAACATTCTTTGGTAAAGAATCTACAAATTCTGTTTTTATATTTTTTTGGTAAAATGTGGTATATGCTACCCGCTTTGCATTAAATTTATGCAAACGTTTAAGTTGTGAAAGCGCAATAGCAGAGAGTGCTGGAGATAATTTTTTATAGTACGACTCGAAATGCTCCAATTCGTCCATGTCAATCGGTTTTGCTAAAAGATGCAACTTCTGAAACATAACTAATAAAATTTTTCCAAGCTTTAATGCGTCATACAAAGGAAGTATGAGAAGGTAAAATGCTACAATGTGAAATAAATTTTGGAAGACAAGTAATTTTGATGGAAAATTTTGCTTATTTTGTAGCTCTTGTATTCTGTCGGCCAGCAATGAATCTTTCGTAATAACAATTCCTCCGCTCACACACGAAAAAGCTTTGTCTCGTCCCAAACTAAAAACACTCGCAATTCCATAGGTCCCCAGCAATTTCCCTTTGTCAGTAATGCCAACTCCATGAGCAACATCTTCGACAACAAAAATGTTATTAGATTTTGCAAAATGTAAAATTTCTTTTGTTCCAGATGGAATACCAAATGTATGCTGAAGAATCAATACTTTTGTTTTTTTTGTTGTTTTGTTTTTAATATCAAAAAAATCTAATTGAAAATTTTTTTGAATATCTATATAGACAGGTCTTGCACCTGTTGCCAAAATTGCATCAATGACTGCAATACACGTAAAGCCGGTGACAAGAACCTCGTCTCCAGGCACAACACCAAGACTAACAAGAGCAACATACAAAGCGCCTCGTGCAGAAGAAAATGCATACGCCTTTTCTTTGTAAAACTTTTTAAACCAATCTTCAAGTCTCTCTGTTTCATTTCCTTTGTTGTACGAATTTGGTTTTATTATTCGCGAGAGCGCAACAACAAAATCCTCTCTTTCGACATTTGGAGATAGTCCTGGATGGATAGGTCGTATCATAATAATTTTAAAACAATGCCTGCCTCTTTTCCCTCAAACAGTATTGCATCTCCCTTCTGAATAGTTTGCTTAATCTCTTGTGCTAATTTTTGATAGCTTCCACTAACAATCTTTGTTTTCCCGCGCTTATTCATAATGCCTTGAGTAATATCATTAAGAAAATTTTTGTTTGTTAGAAATACAATATCTATGTCTGCTAATTTTTCGCCAATTTGTCTGTGTCTTTCGTGACTCATAGAACCCAACTCGATAAGCGGAGACAAAACATATAATTTTCTTTTTTTAAACAACGTAAGATATGCAATTGATGAAAAGACAGACTCTGGACTTGCATTAAAAGTGTCATCAATCACGTAAATATTAGGCCACAGTGAAATTTTTTCCATTGTTTTAGGCATTGGACGAAGTGTCTGCACTGCTTTTTGAATTTCTTGCATAGAGAAACCAAACCGAAGTCCCAGAATAACACCTGGTAATATATTTTCTACTGTGTGGGTCCCCAAAAGAGGAGACGTGAATACTATAGAACGACTACCCTGACGATATGTCCATTCTACTCCACGAATTGTTGGTACAATATTTTGCGCAAGCGCTTTATGTATATATTTTATGTACTTTCCCTGTGTTCCATACCAGACAATATTTTGATTTTTAATTGCTTGTGCCATTTCCTCAACACCTTTACTGTTGGCATTAAGTAGTATGGGTGCTTGTCTGGGCAATACGTGAATCAGTTCCAATTCAGACGCGATAACGTCTTTCATACTTCCATAGAGTGCTAAGTGTTGATCGCTTACAGCTGTTGTTACAGAAATGGTTGGACCAACCATTTCAGCGAGTTGTTTTATTTCTCCTCTTTTATATGCACCTAATTCAACAACAAAAAAATCTGTATTTTCAGTAACATTCGTGAGCAACGTCTTGGCAATGACCAGTGGCGTATTGTTGGAAAGAGATGTTTTAACAACATGAAATTTTTGAGAAAGAATGTGAGCGATAATTTCTTTTGTTGAACTTTTTCCATAACTTCCACTTACTGCAATTACTTGTAATTTCTTCATTGTTTTTCTTTTCATTTTTGCTTTCTGTGTATATATATCTGTATACACTTCTGTTGGAAATGCAAAAAGAAATACAGAAAAACCAACAAAAATTGGAATAAGAAAGAGAAGAATTAATTGCCAAACAACAATATCAATCAAGGGAAAAAATAACAGACAAACAACTATTGCTGTTGTCATGATAAAGATTCCCATTGCTTTCACAGTAAACACGGGCTTTCTCATTTTTTTGGAAAGAATTTCTTTTATCGAAAAGGCAAACAGTATGACAAGAATGCATAGCGAAATAATTGAAAAGTTTCGTGATAACGTCTCGTAAAACGCTCCAGAAACAAAAATAATAATTCCTAATGCTGGCAATAAGATCAAGGGAGATAATAGTGTTTTTTGCCCTTGGTGAGTATCTCTTACATGAACAAAAAGCCTATCAAAACGATATTCTTTTAACTGCCATAGATAAGTCCAAAACAGTACGGCATATAATGCAAGTAAACTAAAAAGAATATAAGAAAGTGAAAGTAACATATTTATTCAAGAAATGATAAAATATCTTTAACAAACAATTTTGGGTTTTCGTATGGAAATTTATGTCCTTCATTTTTTTCAATAACTAGCTGAGAGTTACCAATCCTTTGGTGCATCAATACTCCATCTGCTACAGGAACAAATGTGTCTTTTTCTCCCCAAAGGATTAGTGTTGGTTGTGTAATTTTTTTTAAATAGTTAAGAATACTTACTGCATAAACATTTTTAAATGTTTTTGTTAAATTGCCAGATTTATAATAATCCATTTCGCCAATACTCTTGTATAAGAGTTTTCTTGCAGGTTTGTAAAGCAATTGAGTAAAAGGCAGTATAAAAATATGCTTCGCTTGTTTTGCAAGAAATTGTACAAAGCGCTTTTTCAAACTTAATACGTGGGGAATTCCTGATGGCGCAACAAGAATAAGCTTTGATATATATGTTGGATGAGACGTCGCAAAAGCAATTGCAATGCGTCCACCAAACGAATGCCCAATAAGAGTAACTCTTTTTAATTTTTGTTTTTCTAAAAATTCTTTAACAAAATCAACATAATCTTCAAAAAAAAGCTGTTCTTTTTTAAGAATATTTGAACCAAAACCTGGAAGATCTGGAGTAAAAACAATATACTTTTTTCTCTCAAGGAGCTTTTTAACTTCCAAAAATCTATGTTGACCTGGATTAAAATATCCCCATCCATGAAGAATAACAACAGGGTCTTTCATAGGAGTATTATAGCTCAAAATACACCTATAACGAAGGGGCGATACCTATTTGACCACCACGCTTTTTGCCAAATTCCGAGGCTTGTCAGGATCAAGTTTTCTTAAAACTGCCAAATAATACCCCAATAATTGCATGACAATAACCTGTGTAATTGCCGGAAAAGCGGTCTCATGCACATCAATCCATGCATCAAAAATAGGGGAATTTTTTGATGAAATACCAATAATGTAGCCGCCTCTGGCTTTTACCTCCATTGCATTAGACATTATTGCATCATATGTTTCATCTTGTGGCGCTAAAACTACACAAGGAACTCCCTTGTTAATAAGTGCAATTGTTCCATGTTTTAACTCTCCCCCTGCTAAACCCTCGGCATGTATGTAGCTCACTTCTTTCACTTTTAATGCTCCTTCAAAAGCTGTCGCTGAGGATATTCCTCTCCCAATAATGTACATGTGCTCTTGAGTAACAATTTTCTTTGCGAGTTTTTTTACTTTTTCTAAATTTGTCTTTTTGATAAGTCTCTCAATTTCTTCTGCACAAACCAGAAGCTCTTCTTTTGCTTTATCAAACTCACCAATAAGCGCATGCGATAAAAGCCAAAGAATTGCTAATTTAGCAGTGTATGCTTTTGTCGATGCGACTGCTTTTTCGGGCCCTGCACCAAGGAGCATTTTAAAGTCTGCCATCCGGTAAATAGTGGAACCCAAAACATTGGTGATTGCCGCAATTGTTGCCCCTTTTTCCTTTACTCTTGCTAAGGGCTCTACAATATCAATCGTTTCACCAGATTGAGTTAAGGGAATAACCAAACTGTCCTTGGTAAGGAAATCTTCGAGATAATTAAATTCTGAAGCTACTGCAGTATTGGCATGCTTTTTGGCTATGCGGGAGAAAAGATATACCCCAACCATGCATGCAAATGAAGCAGTTCCTGCACCAATAAAAAATGTTCTACGTGCCTTTTCAACAATCTGACCAAGTGCTTTAATTTGACCTTCATATGTTTTGGCAATATTTCTAACAATTTTTGGCTGCTCTAGAATTTCTTTAATCATAAAATGCCGATATATACCTTTGCTCGCAGACTCTGGGTTCCATGAAACCGTTTCTACAATTGGTTTTATTGTTTTACCAGAGTGAAGGTTTTTAAGTAATAGCTTTGTATTCAAAATAACCATTTCATAATCACGCATAAAAATGACTTTTTTTGTGTAGGATAAAATACCTGCGGAATCTGACGCAATAAAATATTCATTGGTTCCTACGCCAATAATAAGGGGAGATCCATTTTTTGCAGCAACTATTTCTTGGTCCTTATTATTGATTGCAAGTATTGCACTCAAGCCCTTGAGCAGATTAAATGTTTTTTCCATACTTTTGGAAAAACTCATACCATCTTCCATATATTCTTCAAGCATATGCGGAACAATCTCTGTATCGGTTTCTGATTTAAATACATGTCCTTTTCTTACAAGTTCTTCCTTCAATATTTCGTAATTTTCAATAATGCCATTATGCAAAACAGCAATTTTTCCTGTGCAATCAAGATGGGGGTGTGCATTCGCGACTGTTACACCTCCATGTGTTGCCCACCGTGTGTGACCAATACCAAGACTACTTGCAGGTAAATGCAGCTTTTTGTCCCCAATTTTCCCAACATGCTTTTCTATTTTTAGCGTATTACCAACACGCACAGCAATTCCCCATGAATCGTACCCACGGTATTCAAGAGTTTTTAGTCCTTCAAAAATCATTGCCGCAGCGTTGGTTTTATTTCCAACGTACCCAAAAATTCCACACATAGTAAGTTATTCGTTCATAGTTCATCGTTCATGGTTTCTACTGTGAACAGTGAACAAACTAACTATGAACTTTAATGAGGTTCTTTGAAGAAAAGTAGATGTAATGAAGATACCTTTTCAGTATTTTTCTTTCGACATACACATGCCGGAGGGTTTCCGCAGATACTTTCGCTTTCGCGAAGTTCGATTGTCTGTTACAAACAGACCCCTCTCCTCGTTTCTTGTTCTCACGAACAAGTCCACACGCTCAAAAATGTATACTACTTTCTTAAAGAACACCCAAACAGTATCACTTAGCACCTTCTATGTCAATTATTCCTGGTAATTCATCAAGATTGAAAATTGTAGCGTCTGGAATAAATCCAAAAGGCATAACTGCTTTTTCTGCATATTTTCCTCGTTTTATCCAAACGGTTGTAATATTCACGTTTGTTTTTTTTGCAATTGCTAAAATTGATACAAAATCATCGACCAAAAATAAGGAATAATCTCTATACTGCTCGACTAGCTCAGCAACTTTTTCTTCTTTATTGCTAAAGATGTGAATGTGTTTTTTATGAAGATAATCTTCAAATAAAGAAACTTTGGCTAATTGAAATTCAGAATTCCCTGTTGAAAAAATACCCAATTCATAATTTTTGCTTTGTAATTTTTTCAATACCGATTCTGCTTCTGGATATGTTGCTTGTTTAATAAGGTTTTTATTTGCCCATACTCTTACTAAATCGTCATTTATAACGTCTCTTTTAATTCGCTCTTGTAATATTCTTGAAAAGAGTGATGGTTCAAAATGATTATTAAAGCGGGCTTTATAATACACCTCCTCCAGAATTTCATGAAATCCTTTAAGCGGTTGATTGGTAAGTTCTGCTATTTCTTCTGCAAGAATTTTTTTGAATTTTGTTGTATCAAATAATGTGTAGTCAATATCAAAAAGAATTATTTTCTTATTCATTATTTTGTTTAATTACTGTCTCAAATTTTGTATAAACAAGTTTATTATCCTCAACATTTTTCATAACAACTGTTGCCGGACCAATCCTTACCTTGTTGCCAATATGAACACCCGGCATAGTTGCTACATTAACTCCAGTATCGACCTGCTCTCCAAGCACTGCACCAAAATGTACTCGTTGTGTATTTACCTCTTTTCCTTTTACAACACTCACAACGCCTTTTCTGTCAAATCGAACATTTGCACTGCAAAACCCTGCGGCCAAACGAGAATGAGCACCGATAATACTGTCTCCAATAAAACCTGTGTGTGTTGTGACCCCTGTCATAAGCAGGCTATTCTTTACCTCCATTGTTGCTCCAATAACCACATCTTTTTCCGCAACAACGCCATTTCTCAGTATTGCATTCGTTCCAACGGTTACATTTTCTCCCAAATAGCATGGACCTTTGACTACAGCGTTTTCCAAGATAGTTACATTATCTGAAATAAAAACGTCTCCATCTAAAATTGCGGATTTTGCAATTCTTGCTTTTGAAGAAATTTTGCGCTGAATTGTAGAAAGCATATAATTTTTAATTTCCAAAATGTCCCACGTATTTTTAAGACTCACTGTTGATTTTTTTGTTTCAACAAATAAAACAGTATTATCTTTTGCATATGCATCCAATGCTTTTTCAAAATGATATTCTTCGATGGGAAGAGTTGCGAGAAATGAGACAAATGATTTGGTAAGTTGGTATATGCTGATTATTCGTAACTTTTCTCTATTCTCCTCTTCAGGTTTTTCTGTTACAGAAATAACTTTTCGTCCCTCTGTCTCTACAACACCAAATTTCCCAACTCCACTTTCTTTTTTGACTAGCAGTGTGACTGTATCTTTTTTTCTTGAGAGATCGTGAGCAAATTCTGAAACATCAACATGATACCCACTAAGCAACAGAAACGTGTCTTCCAAATACTCTTTTGCTGATAAAAGCCCATGTCCCATGCCCAATGACTCACTTTGAGTAACGTAAGTAATATCCATACCAGATATTCTTTCTAAATCTTGTGGAATTGAACTGTTTTTCCCAATGATAATAATAACTTTTGTTATAGATGATTTCTTAAGAGATTCAAGAGTGTGTTGTAAAAGAGACTTTCCAAACATTGACAACATTGATTTATGTGCCAAAGCAGTAAATGGATAAAATCTACTTGATTTCCCTGCTGCTAAAATAACTGCTTGCATACTTTATTCTTCAACCTGTGCAAATAAATGTTGTGCTTCTTCTAATTCTTCTTTCGTATTGACTCCTCGCCACATAAGTGACCCGCCTTGAGTTGTTTCTACTTTCTCATTATATTTGATTGCCAAATCAATAAGATGTGTTAGATAATATTCTCCCGTTACTGGACTTTTTTCAACTTTTGGAAGGTATTTTTTAAGAAAAGACATACTCAAGACATAACATGCTGGATTAATTTCTGTAATTCCTCTTTCTTTTTCTGTGGCATCTTTTTCTTCAACAATTTTTATTAAATTTCCCTGACTATCACGGACAACTCGTCCCAATCCAAAAGGGTTTTTTACATTGATGGTGAGAAAAGTAAGTGCTGCATGAGTTGCAATATGTTTGGCGATAAGAGCGTGTATTGTCTCTTTTTTATAAAATGCCGAATCATCGCCTTGAATAATTAAGACGTGATCAACCGGCATGTTTTCCAAAACAGATAATCCTTTTGCTGCAGCATGTGCTGTTCCTAAGCGCTTCTTTTGCTCAACAAAAAAAACTCGTTCTCCTAAAATATTCATTACTGACTGCTTGGCAAATCCAACAACAATAACAATTGGGTGTACGCTAACTGATTCGAGCAGTTCAACCGTATGTGCAATCATTGGCTTATCTGCAAGCATGAGCGTAACCTTATTCGTGTCTTTTGACTTCATGCGCGAACCTTTTCCTGCAGCCAAAACAATAGCACCGACATGTATATTTTCCATAGTTATTCTTCCTTTGCTCTTTCTACATCTGCTCCAAGTCCACGAAGACGCGCATCAAAATTTTCATATCCACGGTCCAATTTTTCTACACCAAAGATACTTGTTGTCCCTTGTGCAATCAAACCTGCCAAAACCACTGCAGCACCTGCCCGAATATCTATTGTTGTCAAAACCGCATTATGCAAGGCAACTGGACCATGAATTTCTATTGCATGAACATATCCTGTCTTGTCATCAGCAAGATTAAAATTATAGAATGCTTCTGGGTTTTCAACCTGGGGCTTGAATGCGCTAATGTGCGCACCCATTTTATTTAAGTCCTTCATGTACCCCATCTTATTTTCAAAAACTGTTTCATGAATTGTTGAGACACCTTCTGCTTGTGTCATAAGCACTGCCCACATCGCTTGCCAATCTGTCATAAATCCTGGATACACAGCTGTTACCACATTGGTTGCCTGCAAACTCCCTTTATAGAAAAATCGCATACCTTTTTCTTTTTCTTCGTATCCACCACCTGCTTTTACTAACTCAACTAAAAATTCTTTTATATCTTTTGCTCGGGCACTTTCAACAAAAATATCTCCTTTTGTCAAAATTGCAGCGATTGCAAAGGTCACAACTTCATTTCTGTCTGGACTAATCACAAACTCTGTACCATGCAATTTTTCAACACCTTCAATAGTAATTTCGCGTGGCGCACTTCTCTGC
>DATICB010000022.1:0-34306 GCA_035457005.1 Patescibacteria group bacterium | reverse complement strand
TGACAGAAGTAAAAATTATGGATATTTGCAAGTTGCATCGAATTTAGGATACATTGGTGGACCAGCCGTCGCAGGTATTTTGGCAACGACAATGTTAGGAGAAAAATTGCCTGTTGGACTTGCTGTGGTGGTTGCTGTCTTGGCATCATTTTTTATTGCATTTTACTTGCCAGAATCACATAAAAAATTGCAAGAAAAAGAATCGAAAAAACCAAAGTTATCCGAGGCAATCAAGCAGCCAGTCATAGTCTATTTACTTGTTATGTATTTTCTTTTGTATATTGGCTACAACATTTACTACACTGCATTTCCACTAAATACTATTAATACGCTGCATTGGTCTGTTGGAAAATTAGGAATTTATTTCTCTATTCTTTCTCTCATGATGGTTATTGTCCAGGGACCAGTACTTTCCAAAATTTCTAAATTATTTTCTGAACACATATTAATTCTTGCAGGAACATTTTTCCTAGGAATTAATTTTCTTCTTATTATCACCCAGCAGGATATTCAAATTTATCTCGCATCTGCATTTTTTGCATTAGGCAATGGACTTATGTGGCCATCTCTTCTTTCGGTAATTTCTAAAAATGCTGGAGCGTATCAGGGGACAATTCAGGGATTTAGTGGAAGCTTAGCAGGGCTGGCAAGTATTGTTGGACTTATTGGAGGAGGATTACTTTTTAATCATTTTTCGGGCAATACGTTTTACGTGTCTGCAGGATTATTCTTTTTTGTAGTGTTGATGAGCTTGAAGTTGTTTACAATTAAAAAATAAATTTTCTTCATTCTTTCGCAACCGAAAGTACCAAAGTCATCATAACTTTTTTGTACTTTTGTGCCGACAAAAGGTACCAAAATTACAATGCTTTCTTCTCTTGTGCCGACAAGAGAAGCAGAAGCTCCTGCCAAGCTTTACTCCATGTATTCGCTCCTCGTTCGTTCGTCGGGTAATTTCGCCCCATCCTCGACAAGTTTGCGAGGAATTCCCCTGATCTCACTCACTCATAGCTCATGCATTTCGTGGCAGATTGGCGAAGAAATATGCAATCAAAAAGAGAATAAAGCTAAAATAGAGTATAATACAGCCACTATGTTACATATTCGGCCGGTTGAGGAAAAAAACGCATCAGAGAAAGTTGCTGCTGTGTATTCGGATATTAAAAAAACCTTGAATATTCATTTTGTGCCGCTTCTTTTTCAATACATCGCAGGATATGAAGAGTGGTTTCTGTATGTTTGGGAAAAAATAAAAACAAATCTGGAAAGTGATTATTATAAAAAAGTTGTCACAGAGCTGCTAGAGCAATCTGAAAAAAGTATTGCCATAGTCTATCGTGAGTCGCGAGACATGCAGGCATTTATTTCGCATTTGCAAATGAGTGAAAAAGAACAAATTCTTCAGACTGCAAAAGAATTGGAAATTTTGAATAGCACACTTCTTGTCCTCACGATTGGTCTTCGGGAAGGTGTAAAAGGAGTAGTAATTGGTCAGCAAATATTGCCAAAAGAATCTTCGTATGAAGAAACGGTTTTTGATGCATTTATTAACGAAAAAATTATGCACAGTAATATTCGCGAACAGCAGAAAGATGTTGTGCCGGCAACCAAAATGCTTTCTCCTCTTTTTGGCAGTTCTTCTTTAGTGGTAAGTAAATATCCTGCATTTTTTGCTCATGTTGCAAAAGAAATGGAAGAGTTAATGAAAACAGAAAAATATTTGCACGAGCGAGTTGCAATGGAGCAGCAGGCACTGATTCGAGCAAGTAATTTACAATATCCTTTGGGTTGCAGCTATGCAGAAATTGCTGGTCTTGCAGGCAAAAAACCATACTTTTCTGAGCTTTTGTATATTTTGTCCGAAACATTCCCCACGTCATTTCCTCGACTTCTTTTTACCTCTTCGCTTATGAAGCAGGTTCTTCAGGCTAAAGGAAAAGAGATAGAATAATATCTTTTCTTTCTTTCGTAACCGAAAATGTAACATTTTCTTCTCTTGTGCCGACAAGAGAAGCAGAAGCTCTTGCCAAGCTTTACTCCATGTATTCGCTCCTCGTTCGTTCGTCGGGTAATTTCGCCCCATCCTCGACAAGTTTGCGAGGAATTCCCCTGATCTCACTCACTCATAGCTCATGCATTTCGTGTCAGATTGGCGATGAAAACAAAAAATAAAAAGAATTGCTTTGTGTCGTTTATCGCAATAGGGCAGAATAATATATAAAACGATTTTTTGGCTTGCCAAAGATGCCAAAATATGTTTTACTAAATAAGCTACCTATGGATACGAATGCATCGGTGTTTCACTCACTCACAAATACAAAAAAAGGTAATGCTCCATTTCTTCTTGCCAGTCTTGTTGTGTTGGCACTAGGCGTTGTTGCGGGTTATTTCTTGGTGACAATGCAAAGTCAGCAAAAAGCATTAACACAATCAGGTTCAGGGGGTGCTGGAAGTTCGGTAGTAAAGGGTGCGGTGTATGGATCGGACGACACAGCTACATTTAAAGATACTGTGGAAGGGGTTGTAACCGAAGGGGGCATTAACGGTGAGGGGCAGTTTCATTTAGTCAGACCTGGCGGGGACAGTCAGAATGTCTACATGACATCGTCTTTGGTTGATTTGTCGTTATTTATTGGCAAAAAAGTCAAAGTGTGGGGACAAACCCAAAAAGCACAAACAGCAGGTTGGCTTATGGATGTTGGCCGCGTTGAGGTTGAGTAAATCATGATACATCTTTCAAACGTTTCAAAAGTCTTCGGGACTGGGGTTGCAGGACTTGCAAGCATCAATCTCGATATCGATAAAGGAGAATTTGTTTTTCTCGTGGGCAAAACAGGCTCTGGCAAAACAACGCTTCTTAAGCTTCTTATTCGTGAAATGCTTCCAACTGAAGGGACTATTACCATTGGTGAATGGGACATTGTCTCGCTTCCAGAAAAACATATTCCCTTGCTTCGAAAAAAAGTAGGCGTAGTGTTTCAGGACTTAAAACTTTTAATGGACCGAACAATTGGCGAAAATATTTTACTGCCTTTGCAAGTTGCAGGAAGAGATGTGCAGGATGCTGCAAATAGGGTTGATGAATTGTTGCAAGAAGTTGGCATGATAGAACACAAAGAAAAATTTCCTGTTCAGCTGTCTGGTGGAGAGCTGCAAAGGATTGCAATTGCACGAGCTTTGGCTCTGTCTCCAGAGATTTTATTGGCAGATGAACCAACAGGGAATTTAGACGAGGCAACTGCATTTGATATTGTTGATTTACTCTCCCGAATTAATGAGCATGGAACAACCATTATTATGGCAACACACAATATGGATATTGTTAAAAAACTGAAGCAGCGAGTTATTGGATTGGAAAGTGGAAAATTAATTGGCGACACCAAAAAAAGTTCCAAATCCCAAGAAACAAGTTCTAAAAATGAAAAAGAAGCGGATCAAAAGGGAGAAAAAGAAGACAAAAAAGAAAACAAAGAGGATAAAAATAATAGTTCTGAATCAGAGAAAAAAGAGAAAAAGTAATTCATACATTGTTTTACATTTTTTATTTTTCATTTTACAATTAATACTATGCATTGGAGTACCATGTGGAATCACATAAGACGTTCGCCATATCAGGCGTTGGCTGCCATTCTTATTATGATGCTGACTTTTTTGGCAGTGTCAGTTTTTACCATTCTTGTAGCAGGGTCAAATGGGGTTATTTCTTATTTTGAGTCAAAGCCCCAAGTGACTGCATTTTTTAAAGACGAAGCAACACAAGACCAAATAACCACTTTGGAAAATTCACTCAAAGCATCGGGAAGTGTCTCGTCTATGAAATTTGTCAGCAAAAATGATGCACTCAAAATTTATCGTGAACAAAATAAAAATGACCCGCTTTTGCTTGAGCTGGTGACAGCAGATGTTTTGCCAGCATCTCTAGAAATTTCGGCAACCAATATTACTGATTTATCATCAATCTCGACCTATTTGCAAAAAGATCAATCAGTGCAGGAAGTTGTGTATCAGAAAGACGTTGTTGCGGCGCTTACCACATGGACAAATGCAGTAAAAATTATTGGTGTCTTATTGATTGCTTTACTATCTATTGTTTCCATTTTTATTATGAGCATTATTGTGGGACTTAAAATTTCTCACAAAAAAGATGAAATAGAAATTATGCAGTTAATCGGTGCAACTAAATGGTATATTAGCAATCCCTTTGTTTTGGAAGGTATATTTTATGGCGTAGTTGGTGCATTTTTCGGCTGGTTTGTGTCATCTGCAGTACTTCTTGCAACAACACCACTTTTAGAAACATTCCTCAAAGGAATTCCTGTACTTCCTGCACCATGGTGGTTTTATGTGGGAATGCTTCTTGGTGAATTGGTGCTTGCTGTTATCTTGGGTATTTTCTCGTCGCTTTTGGCTGTAATGAGATATATTAAATAGCCATAGTGCATATCGCTTATGGCATATAGCTTATGGTTAATAAATATTTTTTTTCTTCTTTTTTAGCATCGTCACTTTTTGTTTTTGGCATTGTTTTTTGTGCAGTGTTTACAAGCTTTGCGCAAACAACACCAGCCCCGACGGTCGATCCTTCTCAAGCAATTAGTTCTATTAGCGAATGCGCAACACATAATATTACCATTAAAGATTGCCCTGATTTCCTGGAAGGAAAACTGAATGACCTTTCAGGTCAAGAAAAAACCTTATCACAACAAATTGCTGTCATGAATGGTCAGATTCAACTGACTCAGGCGCGAATTTATGCAACAGAACAGCAAATTAGTAACCTAACTTTAGACATAGATACTGCTAATCAAAAAGTAAATACCATTCAATCGTCGCTAGACGGCTTAACCAAGGTTTTGCTGAATCGCGTGGTGGCAACATACGAAGTAGGAACAATACAGCCACTGCAAATGCTTCTGACATCGAGCGATGTTACTGATTTTTTAAAGCGATTAAATTATCTTAAAATTGCACAAGCACATGACAAACGCGTTGTCTTTGATGCAGTGCAGGCGAAAAATGACTATCAAAATCAAAAAAATATTTATGAAGATGAAAAAAAACAAGTAGAAGCACTCAAGGTACAACTTGATGCATACAACACGCAATTGGATCAAGAAAAAGCAGATAAGCAAAGATTGCTGACAGCAACGCAAGGTAGTGAGCAAACATACCAGAACTTGCTTGACGAAGCTAGAGCTGAACTTGCAGGTTTTGCGTCTTTTGTTACTGCAGCAGGTGGAGGACTAACAACTTTTGGAACGGGTAGTAATGGTTGGTACTATACACAAAGAGATCCACAGTGGGGAAATATGCTGCTTCCAGGCTCATCATCATCTGTTTTTACCGCTGGCTGTGCAGTAACATCTGTTGCAATGGTTTGTAAAAGTTACGGGCAAAATATAACGCCAGCTACATTAGTTGCTAATTCAAATTATTTTATTTATGGTGATTTATGGAACTGGGCATTTAGCTGTAGCGGTAAAACAACTGATTGGATAGGTAGTTCTAAAGATGCTGTGAAATCTTATGTTAACAATGGGACGCCAGTTATATTAAGGCTTATATCGCCCAGTATATCAGGATTACATTTTGTAGTTGCGTGGAAATGGGATGGCAGTGACTTTATAATCCACGATCCTTATTATGGTCCGGATAAAAGATTCTCAGACAGATACAGCTGGTCTCAAGTTACTACTGCAATAGCAATTCATTAGTTCTAATTTCCTTCTGGACAAAAAGAAAAATTTCTTCTTACAATAAAAGAGGTTTTGTGAAATTATCTTTATTTCTCAAGCTCTTGTCTGTTGGCGGTTTGCTAACCGCTCTCTTTTTATCTCCCCAAAAAATATTTGCTGCAAGAAGTATAACAATTTCATCAAGTCAGACAGTACTGCATGGATATGATGAAATGACAGTTACTATTTCTTCAATGTCTGGTTTTACCAGCGGCGAAACAATTTATATAAAAGGCGCACTCTATAAAGATGGTTCAACGAATTATTTTGGATACACAAAAAATAATGATAATTGGATAAAAAATAGCGATGCAACAACAAATCAGCGCCAAGTGCAAATTGGTAGTTGGGACCAATCGCTTATTGTTAAAAGTGATTTCGATGACAGTGGATATGTTGGAGAAGGAGAGTACAAGCTAAAGATTGGATTTTATTACACAACTTCAGGTGGTAATTTGGCAGCAGTCACGTGGTCTTCAAATAGCTTGGATGTGGAAATAAGTGACCCTGATCCAACGCCAACTCCAACCCCAACACCCACGAATACTCCAACGCCTACTCTCAAGCCTACTCCCACTCCAACTGCGAAGCTGTCTCCAACTAGTACGCCAACAGCACGCATAACCGTTCCAGTATCTTTAGAATTGTCATCTGACTCAGCTATTTTAGGAGCAAGTATTTCTGCAATTCCCACACTAGTAAAAGCAGAAAGTGATAAAAAAGTTAGCTCTGTTAATTTTTTGGCAATTTTTCTTATTATCGGTGGGATTTTTATTCTCTCATCCTGTGGTATACTATTTTACTATCACTGGAAAAAAGGAAAAGAAAATAATGAAGAAAGTAACGAATAATTTTCGTGAGACACAAGAGTTGGCAAAGGAATTTGTATCCAAACTTCACGGCGGGGATGTTTTACTATTATTTGGGGATTTAGGAAGCGGCAAGACAACTTTCATGCAAGGGTTAGCAGAAGGAATTGGTCTTAAAAGACGAATTATTTCCCCAACATTTATAATAGTAAGAAGGTACGAAATACCCAGTGTCATTGCGAGCGAAGCGAAGCAATCTAATAAGAATAAGATTGCCGCGTCGTCTTCGACTCCTCGCAATGACATAGGTTTTTTATATCACATTGATTTATATCGAACCCAAACAATGGACGATTTAAAAGGTTTGGGGTTGCTAGAAATTTTACAAGAAAAAGATGCAATTGTTGCTATTGAATGGCCGGAAAAGCTCAAAGATCTCTTCCCAAAAAAACGGTGGGAACTTCATTTTGACAATTTGGGAGAAGACAGTCGAAGTATTACAATAGAAAAATATGAATAATATAGAAAAGGCAGCAAAAATTATAGAAAATGGTGGTGTAGTATTGTTGCCGACAGATACAGTTTTTGGTATTTGCTGTCGAATAGATAGACAAGAAAGTTTGGAAAGATTATTTACAATAAAAAAACGAGACGAAAAGCAGGCTGTTCCTATTTTGGTTAGTAGTACTGAAATGGTAAAACAATTTGCAGAGCCATTCGACACAAAAATTGTGGGACTCATGGAAAAGTATTGGCCCGGGGGACTAACGATTGTTTTGTCTTGTCAAAAAGAAAAAGTTTTACCCCTTGTGAGGGGGAGCGGTAACACAGTAGGGTTTCGAATTCCCGATATGTTGCCAACATTTCAAATTATAGAAAAAGTTGGTGTACCAATTGTTGGAACATCTGCAAATTTTCATGGCAATCCATCTGTCACGAAATGGCAGGACCTAGATCCAAAACTTGTAAAATTAGTTGATTTTGTTTTGGAAGAAGATAGTCTGGGAGGAGTAGCATCGACTGTTGTTGATTGTTCGCAAAATCCTTGGAAAATTTTGCGACAAGGTGCAGTAGACATACACATATGAACACACTTTTTATCGACACTACGAGTAATGCAGAAATAGTTGTCCGTTTAGTTTTGGACGATAAAACTTTTGAAGAAAAAATAGCAATACAAAATAATCGGGCACAGGTTGTTTTGCCAACAATAGAAAAACTTTTGAAACAACAAGGTTTAAAAGTTCAGGACATTGAAAAGGTAGAAATTAACCCCGGTCCAGGAAGTTTTACCGGTGTACGAGTGGGTAGCGCAATTGCGAATGCACTTATTTTTAGTCTAGGATTACCACAGGAACGTATTGAGCCTTTGTATAGCCAATGATATACTAAAAAGAATTACTGCCCATGAATTTTCTCAAACACTTATTTCTTCCACGATTTTCTAATAATCAACGTGCGCATCTTATTCACAACCAAAATATTTTTTTTGTTGCACTACTTTTAATTGGTGCATCTTTTTTTATTACCGCAGCCAAAAATCATATTTCAGGAGTGTTGGGAGTAAGTGTTAATGTTGCGGCTCAAGATTTATTGGCACTTACTAATCAGGATAGGGCAAATGCAGGTCTTCAGCCTTTGCAAATGAATCAGGAATTATCTTTTGCTGCCGAGGCAAAAGCGCAAGACATGTTTGCAAAAGATTACTGGGCACATTATGCACCAGATGGAAAAAGTCCGTGGGATTTTATTAAAGCAGCAGGATATAACTATGTCTATGCGGGAGAAAATTTGGCAAGAGGATTTACCAGCAGTCCCGATGTTGTCAATGCATGGATGGCGTCTCCCGAACACAGAGCGAATATGCTGTCCAATAATTATACTGATGTTGGATTTGCAATAGAACAAGGAAGGTTGCCAGGAGATGATAATACAGTTTTGGTCGTGGAAATGTTTGGCAGCAGATCTTTGGGAACAGCAACGTCAAAGCAACCACCCGTTGTGGTTGCTCAGGTAACAGCAACACCTGTTGAAAGCTCTCCATCCGGCCAGCAAGTAGTGCAAAAAACAACACCAATTCCAACACTTGTCCCTGTTTTGTCTGCAGTGAAAAAAACAACACTTATTGATAGTGCATTTCTGACAAAAACGATTAGCTTAGCGCTGTTGTCATTGTTTGTCCTTATTTTTGGAATGGATGTTGTTGTTACAGAGAATCGGAAAACAGTTAGGCTCGCAGGACACAGCTTTGATCATCTGCTATTCTTAATTGGTATCTTAATTATTGCAATCAGTCTTGGACTTGGAGTTGTCAGATAACTATGAAAAAACATCTTGGTTACTACACATCGTTTTTGCTTATTGTAGCAGCAAGTATTTTTTTGGTTTTTCAAAATAATGGAGATAAAAATGTGGTCTTACTTTTTGTTTCTCTTTTTGCAGTAAGCTATATTTTGTGGGGAGTATTGCACCATTTGGTGCATCATAGCGTGACCTTGCGCATTGTGATAGAATACATTGTTGTAGCACTTCTTGGTGTTGCAATTATCTTTTTCATCCTAAATGGAGGAATCTAAATTATGAAAGGATTTATTTTAGCAGGAGGTCTCGCAACTCGTCTTCGTCCACTGACACTGGTAACCAATAAACATCTTCTTCCGGTATACAACAAGCCAATGATTTATTATTCTCTTGAATCCATGGCCAGAGCAGGTATAAAAGAAGTACTTATTTCTTCATCTCCTGATCATGCAGGACAATTTGCCAGCCTTCTTAAGGATGGGAGTGATTTTGGATTAAAATTATTTTTTACTGTTCAACAAAAACCAGGAGGCATCTCGGAAGCAATTGCTTTGGCAGAGGAATTTGCTGATAACGGTAAGCTTTTGGTTTTGTTGGGAGATGGAATTTTTGGATACTCTCTAAAAGAAGACGTAGAAAAATTTGAAAAAAGAGATTCAGGTGCTGTCGTTTTTGCAATGCGAATGCCAACAGAATCAGGCCAATATGGAGTTATAGAAATGGATGAAAATGGAAAAGTAATTTCCATCGAGGAAAAACCTGCGCATCCAAAATCCAATTTAGCACAAACAGGAATTTATATGTACGACCAGCATGTGTTTGATAAAATTAGAAAAATTGCTCCTTCTGCTCGCGGAGAAATGGAAGTAACAGATCTGAATAATTTATATGTTAAAGAAGGAACAATGGAGTGTGGTGTTTTGGATTGGTGGATTGATGCAGGGACATCGTACGACGAATTACTTCGCGCCAACAACTTAGTTGCCGAAAAAGTAAAAAGCGGCGAATTAAAATAAATTCCTCATGGATAAGCAAAAAATTCTTTCTTCAAAAAAAGTTTTCTCAGCAAAATTATTTGATGTGAAAGAAGAGATTCTTCTTGATCACAACGGAAAAAAGCATACGTTTCACGATGTTTATGCACAACCGGTTGCAAGCATTATCCCCATTACTCCCAAAAGAGAAATTTTTCTTATTAATCAATATCGCTACATGCATGAAAAACATATACTGGGTATTGTTTCTGGAATGATTGAAAAAAATGAGACATCTTTACAGGCAGCGAAAAGGGAATTAAAGGAAGAAGCTGGTATTATAGCAGGACAATTTGAACTGCTTGCCAAAATTGAACTTGCCAGAGGAACCTTTCAGCAAACCCATTTCCTTTTCCTTGCAAAAGATTTAGAGATTGGCTTACAGGCATTAGAATCCGATGAGGATATCTCCGTGGTTAGAATGCCACTTTCTGAAGCAGTAAAAAAAGTGATGATCGGAGAAATATATCACGCAACAAGTATGATTGCTATCTTAATGCTAGATAAGTTAAAATCAGAGAGAAGACTATAATAATGTCATCGCGGGTTCTGCTCTGCATAACGTGGCGATCTTACATAAGATTGCTTCGTCATATATTCCTCGCAATGACATCATATACTTATGAAATTACTTGTTACTGGTGGTGCAGGATTTATTGGATCTAATTTTATTTTGTACTGGATGAAAAATCACCCAGAAGATAAGGTTGTTAATTTCGATAAGCTTACGTATGCTGGCAATTTGGAAAATCTTAAAGATGTGCAAGATTTGCCAAATTATACCTTTATAAAAGGCGATATTTGTGACCCTGCTGCAGTAGATGCTGCAATGAAGGGAGTAGATTATGTTGTTCATTTTGCTGCAGAATCACATGTTGACCGCTCTATTATGAATCCATCGGATTTTGTTGAGACAAATGTTGGTGGGACACAAGTACTTCTTGACGCAGCGCTCAAGGCAAATGTCAAACGTTTTCACCATGTATCAACAGATGAGGTATTTGGTGCACTGGAACTAGGTTCAACAAATCGTTTTGATGAATCAACTCCTTACAATCCTCATAGCCCTTACTCTGCAAGCAAAGCTGGGTCAGATCATTTAGTGCGGGCATATGCTGATACATATGGTTTGCCAATCACTATTACGAATTGTTCGAATAATTTTGGTCCATATCATTTTCCAGAAAAAATGATACCCTTAGCGATCACAAATATTTTAGAACATAAAAAAATTCCAATCTATGGAGACGGACTTTATGTTCGGGATTGGTTGTATGTAGAAGACCATTGTCGAGCAATAGAGGCAGTTTTGTTAAAAGGAAAAGAGGGCGAGACGTATTGCGTTGGTGGACTAAGACATGATGCAAAAGAAATAAATAATTTAGAAGTTGCAAGAGAAATTATTGCAATTCTTGGAGCAGATGAAAATCAAATTGAATTTGTGAAAGACAGACCAGGTCATGATAGAAGGTATGCAATTGACTGGACAAAAATAAATAAGGAGTTAGGATGGGAGCCAAAACATAATTTTTCTGAGTGGCTTGAAAAAACAGTACAATGGTATAAAGACAATGAGTCTTGGTGGAAAAATGTAAAAAATGGAAGCTATGACAGCTACTATAAAAAGCAATACGAAGAGAGATGATCAATTGTACTTTTGAAAACGGAAATATTGCTTCTCCTGGACTTCGACATGTTACCGTTGGCGCAATTGCGTACAATGAAAAAGGAGAGGTTCTACTGGTTAAACGTTCCTCTAAATACAGCAGACCAAATACGTGGACAGTGCCAGGTGGATTTTTGGATAGAGACAAAACAGTTACGGAATCTGTTCTAAAAGAGTTAAAAGAAGAATCAGGAATGACAGGAGAAGTACAACAATTGTTTCATATTAACGACACTCCTCAAAGACCTCATGAAGACAGACAAAATGTTGATTTTATTTATTTGGTAAAAATTGAAAGTGGCTCGTTTCATCATGATGATGAAATAACACATGTTGCATGGTTTGAGAAAAATTCTTTACCTGGTGAAGATGAATTTGCATTTGATCACAGGGCAACAATTCTTAAATATTTTGAGTATAGAGAAAAACCATTTGCATTGCCGTTGATGGGAAAAATACAATAATGTCATCGCGAGTTCTGCTTTGCAGAACGTGGCGATCTTACATAAGATTGCTTCGTCATAAACTTCTCGTAATGACAAATAACATATGAAAATAATTGGAACCGGATTATCCGGACTTATTGGTTCACGAATGACAGAACTCTTAGGTGAGGAATATGAGTTTGAAGACATGTCACGTAAAACTGGAGCAGATATTACAGACGCAAGTGAAATACTTCGGCGTTTGCAAAAGTCGGATGCGCCAATTGTATTGCACATGGCTGCATATACAAACGTTGATGGTGCAGAAGAAGATAAAGAGTTGAAAGAAAATTCGATTGCATGGAAAATAAATGTTGAGGGGACACGAAATGCTTTATCTGCAGCGGAGAAAACAGGAAAGCGTTTTGTTCATGTTTCAACGGATATGGTTTTCCCGGGTACAAAAAATCCTCCGGAAAGATATACAGAGGAAGATGCAACAGGGCCTGTTGGGTGGTATGCAACGACTAAAGCAGAAGCGGAAAAAATTGTTGAGTCTGCTTCAGTTCCATGGACAATTCTTCGGATAGCATATCCATATCATGCAAATCTTCAGAAAAAAAGTTACGTTACTATTTTTAAATCCTTTCTTGAAGAAGGAAAAGAATTGCATGCAGTGGCGGATCATTTTTTCACTCCAACATTTATTGACGATTTGGCAGATGTCTTTAGACATATTTTCAACAAAAATCTTACCGGAATTTTTCATGCAGGGGGTAAAGATAGTATGAGTCCATATCAAATTGCACTTGCAGTAGCAGAAGCATTTGGTTTGGATGCTGATTTGGTAAAACAAACAACTCGTGCAAAATTCTTTGCAGGGAAGGCGCCAAGGGCATTTAATTTATCCCTTAATTCTGATAAGATAGAAAAACTTGGAGTTAGACTTAGGGGTTTTGCAGAAGGCTTAGAAGAAATTAAGAAGCAATTACTCTTGTCATCTTGAGTGAAACGAAAGAATTATTCTTCACTTCGTTCAGAATGACATAGGGGATAGATTCCGGATCAAGTCCGGAATGACATATTTTTATGACAATTACATTTTTAGGACATGGGTATGTAGGACTTGTAACGGCAGCGGTTTTTGCCGATCTTGGCAATAAGGTCTGGGTTATTGGCCATACACCAGAAAAAGTCGAAAACCTAAAAAAAGGTATTCTTCCAATTTACGAACCAGGTCTTGAAGAGCTGGTTGTGCGAAATGTCAAAGCAGGACGCTTACTTTTTACACTAGATTACACACCTGCAATTCCAGAGTCCGACGTTGTTTTTATTGCCGTTGGAACACCTCCTAAATCAACAGGGGAAGCAGATTTGTCAGTTGTTTTTGATGTTGCTGAAAAAATTGGTAAAAATCTTGATGGATACACAGTGGTTATTACCAAAAGCACTGTCCCAGTTGGCACCAATTATGAAGTGAAAAAAATTATCGAAAAAGTAAAGCCTGCAAAAGCAGAGTTTGACATTGCGTCATGTCCAGAATTTTTGCGAGAAGGACAAGCAATCGGCGATACACAACATCCAGACAGAGTTGTTATTGGAACAGATAGTAAAAGAGCGCAAGAAAAACTTGTTGAATTACATACACCTATTTTAGAAGGTAACGGCAAAAGTCAGCTTGTTGTGACCAATGTGCCAACAGCAGAAATGATTAAATATGCATCCAATGCATTCTTGGCAACAAAAATATCTTTTGCCAATGCAATTGCGCAACTTTCTGAAAAAGTTGGCGCAGATGGACCAGATGTCTTGACAGCAATAGGACTAGATAAAAGAATTGGCAAATATTTTTTGAATGCTGGCGCAGGGTATGGTGGAAGTTGTTTTCCAAAAGATGTAAAAGCACTCATTGCGATTGCAAAAGAAAATGATTACGACTTTACCCTTCTTAAAGATGTGGAGGCAATTAATAAAAGCGCAATGCACGCTGTTACGAAAAAAGTGCAAAAACTTTTAAAGGCTGTTAAGGGGAAAAAGATTGGTGTTTTAGGTCTGTCATTTAAACCAGATACCGATGACATGCGCGATGCACCAAGCAGAACTGTTTTGCCAGAACTTATTGAAGAAGGTGCAGAAGTTATTGCATATGATCCAATTGCTATGGATAATGCAAAAAAATTCCCAGAATTTAAAGGATTACATTTTGCAGAAAATGCATATAATGTTGCAAAGGACGCAGATTTACTTGTTGTCATGACAGAATGGAATGAATTTAAGCAAATGGATGTTGAAAAAATAAAATCTTTAATGAAGTCTCCAGTTGTTGTTGACGGACGGAATATGTTTGACCCAAGCCTTATGCGATCTCTTGGATTTACCTATGTTGGAGTAGGGCGTTGATTGTTCAATCCTCACAAACCTGCTAGAATTGAGCATATGAAGAAAATACTTATTACAGGCGCATCAGGATTTGTTGGAGCATATTTGGCCAAACACTTACTGGAATTAGGTCACGCAGAGATCCATGGAACATATTTGAGTGATGATAGTTTGGAAAGATCACCATTGAAAGAAAAAATTACTTTTCACAAAGTGGATCTTGCGCAAAAAGAACAAACCGAAGAATTAATTAAAAAAGTTATTCCAGATGAGGTGTATCATTTGGCAGCAATGTCCAGTGTTGCAGCAAGTTTTCAAAATCCCATCGGCACATTTCATAGTAATATTGATGCACAATTAAACTTGTTTGAAAGCCTGCGGACTCACGATTTGACTTCTACCAAAGTTCTTGTTGTTGGGTCTGCGGAGGAATATGGTCATGTAAAATCAGAGGATTTACCTATTAATGAGTCTGCACCTCTTCGCCCCGCCAGTCCATATGCTGTTTCGAAAGTTGCTCAGGATTTTCTTGCCCTTCAGTATACAATAAGTTATCACATGCCAATTTTTCGGGTGAGACCTTTTAATCATGTTGGTCCAGGACAGACTCCACAATTTGTTGTAGCTGCCTTTGCCAAACAAATAGCAGAGATCGAGAAAGGCATTATTCCTCCTGTTGTAAAAGTCGGCAATTTGGATGCAAAACGGGACTTTACCGATGTTCGTGATATGGTAAGACTGTATCCATTACTTTTAGAAAAAGGAGAAGTGGGAGAAGTATACAACGCAGGATCTGGGGTTTCGCATAAAGTGGAGGAAATTCTTCATTTCTTCACAGAAAATGCAAAAATTATAATAACTGTAGAGCAGGATCCTTCAAAAATGAGACCAGCAGATATTCCAGAAATTGTTGCAGATAGTCAAAAAGTACAAAAAGTAACAGGTTGGAAACCAGAAATTTCTTTTGAGCAAACACTCAAAGATACACTAGACTATTGGCGAGAAATTGTTTAGAATTATTAATATTGTTCGAATAAGATGGGAACTTCTCACTGTGTTCGAAGAGTAAAAAGCATATGGCAAAACGAGCACTTATTACTGGAATTACCGGACAAGATGGACCATATTTGGCAGAACTTCTTCTTTCAAAAGGCTACAAAGTGTACGGTCTTACTCGACGTCTTAGTATTCCCAATACAGAAAATATTAGAGATTTAATAGATAAGATAGAGCTTCTTTCTGGTGACCTTCTCGATCAAGGATCTCTGCAGGATGCAATTGAGGAATCAGAGCCAGATGAAGTCTATAATTTGGCTGCGCAATCTTTTGTAAAAGCATCGTGGAATCAACCGGTTTTAACTGGTGAATTTACTGCGCTTGGTGCTACCCGCATGCTTGAGGCAATTAGAATTGTGAATAAAAAAATTAAATTTTATCAAGCGTCTAGTAGTGAAATGTTTGGAAAAGTAGTTGAAGTCCCGCAAAAAGAAACAACACGATTTTATCCACGAAGTCCCTATGGTGTTGCAAAAGCCTACGCACACTACATGACTGTCAATTATCGGGAAAGTTACGATATGTTTGCATGCTCTGGTATTTTATTTAATCACGAATCGCCACGACGAGGTATAGAATTTGTTACGAGAAAAATTACTAACGCAGTTGCAAGAATTCATTTGGGCAAACAAAAAACATTAGAACTTGGAGACTTATCGCCAAAAAGAGATTGGGGATTTGCTGGAGATTATGTCGAGGCAATGTGGCTTATGCTTAATTATAAAGAGCCTGACGATTATGTTGTTGCAACAGGCGAAACACACAGTGTTCAGGAATTTGTTGAGTTAGCATTTAAGGTTGTTGGTATTACAGATTGGAAAAAATATGTTAAGGCAAATGACCCACGTCACATGCGACCCGCAGAGGTAAATCACCTTATCGGAGATGCAACGAAGGCACGAGAAGTTTTGGGTTGGAAGCCAAAAACCACATTCCCCCAGCTTGTCGAAATGATGGTGAAAGCAGATTTAGAGCGTGAAAGTAAATAAGTATGCAAACAGTCTATGTTGCAGGCGGCGCAGGGTTTATCGGTTCACATCTTTGCAAAAAACTTCTCGATGACGGCTACACAGTTGTTTGCCTGGATAATTTAATTACCAGCTCGGAAAGTAATATTTCTCCTTTTGAAAAAAATCCAAATTTCCACTTTGTGAAGGCAGATGTAGCATCTTTGTCTAGCGGTCAATTTGCCTCACTTCCCAAACCTGACTTTATTTTTCATTTAGCCTCTCCTGCCAGTCCAAATAAAGATGGAGAAAGATCGTATATTGCACTGCCAATACAAACTCTTCTTGCAAACACTCTTGGAACATACAGACTTTTGGAATTAGCAAAAGAACATAATGCCAGGTTTCTTTTTGCGTCTACATCGGAAGTCTATGGAGATCCAACAGTTAGTCCCCAGCCTGAGAGTTACTGGGGGAATGTTAATCCTAATGGTGTGAGATCTGTCTATGATGAGAGTAAGCGTTGTGGGGAAGCATTTGTCATGGGGTATGTAAGAAAATTTGGTTTGGATGGAAGAATTGTGAGAATTTTTAATACCTATGGTCCCAACATGCAAGTAGACGATGGTCGCGTTGTTTCTAATTTTATTGTTGCAGCGTTGCAAAAAAAGCCTTTGGAAATCTATGGAGACGGAAGTCAGACGCGAAGTTTTTGTTATGTTGACGATTTAGTAGACGGATTGTCTGCATGTATGTTTGGTGACAACCTGCAAGGCGAGGTAATTAATATGGGAAATCCCAACGAGACAACGATTGCAGAATTTGCTACGATAATAAAGAATCTAACAAAAACAGAATCCGAAATAGTACACAAGGAGTTGCCAGAAGATGATCCCAAGCAAAGAAAACCAGATATTGCCAAAGCAAAGGAGTTGTTACATTGGGAGCCAACAACGAGTCTTGAAGAAGGTTTAAAAAAGACAATAGCGTATTTTATATCTCTATGAAAATAGTAGTCGTACCAGCAACGTATAACGAAAAAGACAATATTGAAAAATTCATTCCTCTTGTCGAGGAAGAAGTTTTTCCAAAAATAAAAAATCATGACATGCAAATCCTTGTTGCAGATGATGAATCTCCAGATGGGACAGGGGAGGCAGTAACAAAATTAATGAAGAAATACAAAAACCTTCATCTGAATTCTGGTCCTAAAAAAGGACTTGGTGCAGCATACATTCGTGCAATGAGTTATGCAATAGAAAAGATGGGCGCAGATGTTGTTATGAGCATTGACGCAGATTTACAGCATGACCCACACAAGATTCCAGATTTTGTTAAAAAAATTGATGAAGGATACGATATTGTTGTGGCCACAAGGTATAGTCAAGGAGGATCAATTCCCAAAAATTGGCCACCACAAAGAAAACTATTTTCTGTAATGGGCAATTTAATTGTGCGAACCATTACCGGAAGATTTAGTATTCATGACTGGACTGGAGGATTTCGTGCAATTAAAAGTGATGTATTTATGAAAGAGCGAGAAAAAGTGCGACCTTTTCAGGGATACACATTTCAAGTTGCTTTTCTGTACAAATCTGTTTTGGATGGCTACAAAATAGGCGAAGTGCCGATTCACTTTATGGATAGGACACTGGGGAAATCAAAAATTGCTCCAATAGAATATATTGTTAATCTCCTAACGTATGTGATAACCGAGCGAATCCACGAAATACTAACTGGATCATTTGGAAAATTCTTAGTCGTTGGAGGATTGGGATTTGCAATTAATGCAATTGTGCTTCGAGTGTTGGTTGACGCTGCGCATTATAACCCATCTGTTGCAAATTTAGTTGGTGCTGCATTAGCAATTTTTTCCAATTTTAATTTTAACAATTTATGGACTTTTAAAGAACAAAAAATTCATGGATTGAGGGAATATTTTTGGAAAATGTTGCAATTTTATGCAACATCAGCATTTGGCGTAATTTTTATTCAGACCGGAACAATTTTTATTTTGGACCATTTGATTGGAACAAAATATTACTTCTATTACTTCCTTCTTGGTACCTTCTTTATTCTCATTTGGAATTATTTTATTTACAGTAAATTTATTTGGAGAAAAAAAGCTTCAAAGTAATGTCGCTCTTGGGCATTGCCGAAGAATATACGCTTCGCTCCGTTCAGTGTGACAAATCTGACTATGTTTAAAAAGCTGTTCACAAAAACAAATATACTGTTGCTCCTTATTCTTGCAGTAGCAAGTTATCTTCGACTGTATGAAATCGGTGCATATCTTACCTTTCTTGGCGATGAAGGGCGTGACATGCTTGTTGTCTACAATATTTTACATGGACATCTGACACTGTTGGGACCAACAGCATCTGTTGGGGGATTTTTCTTGGGACCAGCATATTATTACTTCATGACGCCATTTGTATGGCTTTTCGATTACAATCCCGTTGGTCCCGCAATAATGGTTGCGCTCTTTGGTATTGCAACGGTTTGGCTCACGTATTTTGTCGGATCAAAGTTTTTTAGTGTAAAAGTAGGTCTTATAGGAGCACTTCTGTATGCAATTTCTCCTTTAATCATAACGTACTCTAAGTCGTCATGGAATCCTAATCCTATGCCATTTTTTGTTTTAGCGTTACTTTATTTCTTATACAAAGGAATAGAAAAAAAGGACTGGAAGTGGACTTTATTGTCAGGAATTTTTTTGGGCATTGCCATGCAGCTTCATTATTTAGCAACGTTTGTTGGTGTTATTGTTGGCGCATATATTCTTTGCAGTGTTATCTATGATTTTTTTGTGACAAAGCAAACATGGATTGCCAGTGTGTATGTTGGATTTTCTAATTATCTTATCTATGCTCTTGGTTTTGTTATTGGGTGGTCGCCGTTTCTTGTGTTTGAATTTCGTCATGGGTTCAATAATATCCAAAGCATTGTTGCTTTTATTTTTACTTCCAAAGAAACGGGTGGAGGAGACATGTATTCAGAAATTGTTGGGAATGTTTTTTTCCGTATTTTTGGAAGAATTGTTACAGCATTTCCTCCTCCTGAAAATGTAAATATTCATACGCATCCCGAACTTTCTGTATGGTTTTATGGTACTCTTATTTTGGCTATTATAAGCTTGCTCTTTCTGGCCTTTCTTTTTATAAAACAATTTAAAAATAGGCAAGCATTTCTTCGATATAGTTTGTTAGGATTGTGGCTTGGGGTTGGCATATTTCTTTTTGGATTTTACAAAAAAAATATTTATGATTATTACTTTTCATTTCTTTTCCCGGCACCAATTCTTTTGACAAGTATTCCTTTGGCATGGAGTTTGACACAAAAATGGATAGTAAAAATAATTGGGCTGGTAATTATTGCTGTTTTAGTAGCGCTTAATTTGCTTACCGAGCCAATTCTTACCCCTCCAAATCATCAAATGGAGCAAGTTGCTGGAATTGCAAAAAAAGTATATGACGAAGCAGGTGGTAAGTCGTTTAACTTTGCACTTATTACAGGAGGCAATTCAGATCACGCATATCGATATTTCCTCACTATTTGGGGCAATCCACCCGTGACAATTCTTAATCCCGATGTTGATCCACAAAGAAAATCAGTAACCAAACAATTATTGGTTGTTTGCGAAGAATTGCCGTGTCACCCAGAAGGTGCATCTCTGTGGGAAGTTGCAGGATTTGGCAGAGCGCAAATTGTGGGACACTGGGACGTATCTGTTGTGCAGGTATATAAGTTGCAGCACTATTATGGGAAGTAAAATTAACCTAATTTACTTAATTAACCTAATTTCTAAAAAAGTACCAATGACTAAATTTTAGAAATTGGAGCATTGATATTTCTTTAGCTCAATTAGAAATTAGAATAATTAGAAATTTTTCAATGGAATCCTCACAGAATTTTAATCTAAGAAAAAACTTACGAACACAACTTTGTCCTGTTTGCGAAACTCCAATGGGAGATATGCCAGGAAGTCGGGATGCATACTGCCCAAATTGCGGCTACAAAGACCCCTGTTGTGAGTAATCTCCATACAAAAACCCCCGCCTTCAAATGAGAAATAGCGAGGGGGTTTTTGATATGCAATTGGTACTTATGCACCAATTTTAAACATGCCTGTGCCACAAACTGGACACTTTGCTTTTTTAGCATGTTTGCCGTTTTTCATAACGACATCTTCTGCATCTTCTACATCTCTTTTTGCTCGGCATTTTACGCAATACATTGTTACTGTCATGGTATTTCACCCCCTTTCAAGTCTTGGATAATTTACTTTCCAAAACAATTGGTATTTCCCCATCTTAATATCTTACAAAACCTATTGCAAGAATATGGTTTTTAAGTAAAAAGAAAAAAAGTAATTGCAGTGCGACAATAGTAAATGAAATAATCATTGTTTTACGAAGATCATGAGTAACAATTTTGGTTGCATCATGTATTCCAGAAAAATTTTTTAATTGATGTTGTATGTTTTGTGCAGTAAAAACATACGTTGGTGTTGCAATAGATTCTCCTGAGGTGTTACCCAATGCTATTTTTCTTTCGTCAGCTCTTTTTTTCTGTTCGCGAGTTTTTTTCTTTCTAGGCATGACTGAAGCGAGATTACACCATTGACAAGAAATCTGTCAAGAGGCTACTATGTACGAGTATGTTGATTGCTGTTTTTATTTTATTAGGTTTTCTTTTAATTTGGATTGCTGTATTAACCTATTTCTTCTGGAGTTTATCTGCACACTACAACAATTTAGTAAAAACAACAAATAAAAAAACTCTCCAAACAGTTGTTGATAGTCTTCTTGAAGAGTTGCAAGTTGCAAAAAAGGATATTGCCAAACTCTCCAAAACCTGTGATACAATTATTGAAGAAGGAAGACTACACATTCAAAAAGTTGGTCTTCTTCGTTTTAATCCTTTCAAGGAAACAGGCGGAGACCAAAGTTTTATTTTAGCTTTGCTCGATAATAACGATAATGGCGTTGTCCTTTCTGGATTGTATTCTCGCTCAGGAATGCGATGGTATGCGAAAAAAATAAAAAATGGAAAAGGAATGGAGCATACGCTTTCTGAGGAAGAAAAAGAAGCAATTCGTCAGGCAATAGTTGCGAAATAAATTTATGAAACCAATGACTAAAAAAATTCTTATCCTTGTTGTTTTATTTTTAGCAGCTCTTGGTATTTCCTACATTGTCTTTACCTATGTTTTGCCAATTAAAAAAGCAATTGTTATTACACCTCCAGAAAAATTAGTTACTGGTGGTGTTGGATTTGACGAGTCTCTTCCTAAGACCCAACCATGTCCTCTCAATGGAACACTCTATTCAACACAGCAGCAAGCATGGTGGCAGCAGCACGCACCTTTGGGGATTATGGTGGAGAATAGCACTGACGCAAGGCCACAATCAGGACTTTCAAATGCAGATATTGTGTACGAGGCAGTTGCAGAAGGTGGTATTACGAGATTTTTGGGAATATTTTACTGTCAGGATGCAAAAGAGGTAGCACCAGTTAGATCTGCGCGCGTGTATTATGTCAATTGGGTTTCAGAGTATGGTCCATTCCCATTGTACGCACACGTTGGTGGGGCAAACACTCCTGGTCCTGCAGATGCGCTTGGTCTTATTTCGAGTCTTGGATGGGATGGATATAATGACCTGAATCAATTTGCCATTGGTTTCCCAACATATTGGCGTGATTACAACAGACTTGGCCATGATGTTGCCACTGAGCATACAATGGTCACAACAACAACGAAATTGTGGGACTTTGCCAAAACACGTGGTCTGACAAATGTCGATAAAGATGGAACAGCGTGGGATAGCAAATTTATCAAATATACATTCAAGGACGATGCTGCTATTTCTTCTCGTCCTGTGGGTCAGGCAATTCATATTGATTTTTCAAGTGATTCAAATTATTCAGTCGACTGGACATATGATAAGGCAAATAATTTATACAAAAGAAATAATGGTGGGCAACCTCAAATTGATTTAAATACAAAAAAACAACTCACTGCAAAAAATGTTGTTGTCTTATTTATGCCATTATCACAAGTTGACGATGGATATATGAATAACGAGCACATGGAATACGGAAATGTTGGGAATGGCAAAGCACTTATCTTTGTCGATGGAAAAGAGACAATTGGCACATGGAAAAAAGCAAGCAGAACAGCACGAACACTTATTTTTGACAATACAGGTAGTCCAGTAGTTTTTGACAGGGGAACAATTTGGTTTGAAGCACAGCCATTAGATGGTGATGTTAGTGTAAAGTAATGTTTTTATAGAAATTGGTATGATCCATGTTCTGTAGAAATTTTAAAATAAGTAATACATTTCTGCCCTCGATCAAACATAATAGTTGTTCAATTATGATATAATAAAATTGTATGTTGGCAGATTTCATTACATCAAAATCACGAATTAAACTTCTCTCCGTTTTTCTCGGGTCTCCCCATGATATGTATCATGTTAGGGAATTGGTAAGGAGAACAGGTGATGAAATTAATGCAGTCAGAAGGGAGCTAGCTTTTTTGGAAGGAAAAGGTATTTTAGATAAAGAAAAACGTGCAAATCGCGTCTATTATAATTTGTCAAAAAATTATCCGTATTATTATGATTTACTCAGACTTGCAGCAAAGACAACAGGACTTGGTGCGGAAGTGATTAAAAATAGAGCAAAGCTTGGTAAAATAAAATACGCATTTATTTCTGGACGATTTGTTAGGGGAATGGAAAAGATTCCTGATACAGTAGATTTTCTTATGGTTGGGACAATTGTTTTGCCAGAAATTGCGGTTCTTATACGAAATGAAGAAGCAAGACTCGGGAAAGAAATTAATTACACTGTTATGACAGAGGAAGAATTTGGTTTTCGAAAAGAAAGAAACGATCCCTTCATAGCAAAAGTGTTGGCAGGGTCACGAATTATGCTCCTCGGGGATGAAGAAGCAATGCTTGCATGAAAAAACCGCGACTTTTTTACGCATGTGTTTTACTCCTCACTGTATTAGCAGTGTATATTGTTGTGCCGCCTCTTAATTTTCAATTATCAAAAGCAGTTAAGATTTCTATTCCGGGTGGAATCCATGTCCATGTTGGATCTTTTAGTCTTGATAGAGATTTTCCTTTTCAACGCGGTTTGGATTTGCAAGGTGGGACAAGTGTCACACTTAAGGCAGACATGTCCAAAATAAAATCTGCAGATCGTGACAATGCGCTACAAACTGCGCAGTCCGTTATTGAGCGTCGTATTAATTTGTATGGAGTAAAAGAGCCAGTTGTCCAAACAGCAAAAGTAAATGGAGACTATCGAATTATTGTTGAATTGCCAGGTGTTGATGTTGCTCAGGCAGTCCAACTGGTCGGTACGACAGCACAGCTTACTTTTTGGGAGGCAGTCGCAAGTACATCGGCACAAGTGGCAGATCCAAATACTCTGCCTTTAGGAATTGCACAAAGTCTTGGTCCATTTGCTCACCAAACAGATCTCACAGGGTCAGATTTACAAACTGCAACTGTTGTTTTTGATAGCAAATCTGGGAGTCCGCAAGTCCAGCTTGTCTTTACGACAAATGGTGCAAAAAAATTTGGCGAGATAACAACACGAAATGTTGGCAAAAGAGTTGCGATGGTTTTAGATAATGTTGTTTTGGAAGCACCAACTGTCAATGAAGCAATTGTCACAGGAGATGCGGTAATTTCAGGTGGTTTTACTACTGACATGGCCAATCAATTGTCCATACAACTTCGTGCAGGAAGTCTCCCGGTGCCATTGTCTGTTTTATCACAGCAAACAATTGGTGCAACACTGGGTAATGGGTCTTTGGAAAAAAGCTTGTTTGCTGGTTTTATTGGTTTTGTAGTTATTGTTGTCTTTATGGTTTTTCTCTACGGTCGATTGGGACTGATTGCAAGTTTTGCGCTTGGTATTTATACGCTCTTAGCACTTTCGGTTTTTAAACTTATTCCTATTACGCTTACCTTAGCGGGTATCGCAGGTTTTATTCTTTCGATTGGCATGGCAGTTGATGCAAATATTCTTATCTTTGAGCGCATGAAAGAGGAATTACGATCGGGCAAATCACGAAAAGTTGCTATTGAACTAGGATTTTCTCGCGCATGGAGTTCTATTCGCGACAGCAATATTGCAACACTTATTACCAGTTTTGTTTTGTATCAATTTGGCACAGGGATAGTCAGAGGATTTGCATTCACTTTGGCAATTGGAGTGCTTATTTCTATGTTTAGTGCTATTAGTGTAACGCGAACATTTTTGCGAATGTTTTATAATCAAGAATAAATTTTAATTCAAGTTCTAGATAATAAAATTATGAATATTATTGGTAAAAAAAATTGGTACTTTGCAATATCACTTCTCGTGATTGTTCCGGGTATTATTTCACTGATTCTTTTTGGTCTTAAGCCATCTATTGATTTTAGCGGAGGATCTCGCCTTACGTTTTCCAATGTTTCAGACACATCGGCAGTAAAGAATGTTTTTACAGCAAATAAAATTGAAATCGTTTCTTTACAAAATACAACGACAAGCTTGACTGTCAGAACAAAACCACTTGATGCCAAACAAAATGCCACTCTTTTGTTAGGAATTCAAAAAACAGAATCAGGAGTAAAAGAAGATGAGTTTGCAACAATAGGTCCAACCATTGGTAAAGAGACGACAACAAATGCACTTTTGGGAGTTGCCATTGCATCACTGTTAATTGTTTTATATATTGCATGGTCATTTCGAAGTGTCAGAAAACCGGCAAATTCTTTTCAGTTTGGTGTTACTGCAATTGTTGCACTGCTCCACGATGCACTTGTTTTATTGGGAATTTTTTCAATTCTTGGACACTTCTTTGGTGTAGAAATTGATAGCTTATTTGTTACCGCAATACTTACTGTCATTGGATTTTCCGTACACGATACCATTGTTGTCTTTGATAGAGTACGAGAAAATTTGGGAAAAATGCCATTCGCACCATTTGATGAAGTGGTCAATGCATCAATTATGCAAACACTCGGAAGGTCACTCAATACATCCCTAACCGTTATTCTTGTATTGTTTGCCTTACTTCTTTTTGGCGGAGAAAGTACAAAATGGTTTATTGTTGCACTCCTTGTTGGTATTATTTCTGGAACCTACTCATCTGTTTTTAATGCTGCACCACTTTTGGTTTTGTGGAATGAATGGATTAATAGGAAGAAGTAATTATTTTTTGGTGGCAAACCATTGAGCAAATTCATTCCACACGCTACTTTCTGTATCTGCAAAGTGAATTCCCTCATTGATACACTGTGCCATTGTTTTGCCGTCTTTTCGGAATGTACAAATTTGTGCAGACGAAACACCTTTTCCTTGTGGCTTGGTAATAAAGTGACCTTTTATTATTCCGGTAAAGACTTTTTCTCTTTTTTCATCACGATAACACAATGCATCTCGAAAAATAATTTCTGTATTTTTATAGGGTTTAAGAAGTCTTAGTAAGTCTTTGGCAGATAACCACTCATTCATATATCTCATGTACGAGCCGGGGAAACCATTAAGTGCAGTAAAATACCAACCATCATCTTTAACAACTATTGGTTTTTTGACGTGCTCGTATGCTTGTTTTGCTTTATATTTTGCAATGTCTTCTAAAGAATGCGATTGAATCTCCACAACAGGCAAAGTCTTCTGTGACAATTGCAGGCCATATTTTTTAAGGACAATGTTGGCATTATCGAATTTTGATTTGTTTTCTGTGACAAAGTAGAGCATTATTTTACGAGGGCTTCTCTGACAAGTCTGCTTACCAAACTTCCGTCTGCTTTTCCTTTTACTTTTTGCATTAAAGCTGCCATCACTTTTCCCATATCCTGAGGGGTTGTTGCGCCTGTTGCTGCAACTGCTTCGTCAACATATTTTTTTACTTCTTCGTCTCCCATTTGTTCGGGAAGATATGTTTGTAAAATTCCCAGCTCTGCTTTTTCTTTTTCTGCTAAATCTGTTCGTTTTGCATTTTCATATTGCTCAATGCTGTCTTTTCGCTGTTTAACTTCTTTATTAATAACAGCTAAAACGTCTTCATCTGTTGCTTCGTACCCAGCACCGCCTTTATTAATTTCGTAGTAAGTAATACCAGAAAGAATAAAACGGATAACCGATGTTTTTAATTCGTCTTTGGCAAGCATTGCTTCTTTGAGTTGGTCTTTTAACTGTTGTTTTAACATACGTATAGTATAGCAGATTATGGTTTCTTTATAACAACATAGAGCGTGGTTGTGTCAATTGTTTGTTTTTGAGTGATTACTCCAGCTTTTTCCATATTCTGCAGACCTTGAATAAATGTATTTCTGTCTGTTAACCAATACCGAACGTCCCAATCTGTTGCGGTATCAACAAGGATATATTGTGGTTTATCAGCAATACGAAACCACGTGCAATTTTTCTGTCCACAGGGTGAGTTTATTAAGAAATCTTTTGTGTCTGGCCATAGGACAAATTCTAATTTTCTGTGAGATAAATGTGGCAAAATATTTATTTGTGTTGCAATAGATGCATCAGGAGGAATTTTTGTAAGCATTTGTTCAATAGTGTTAGTGCTTGCTGGCTTGGTCCAAAACCACTGTTTTGAAAAATAACTTAAGGGTAGATGTAATTGGTACTGAATAAACAGAGCAAAAAGGAGAAGATAGCAAGCAATATAGATATTATTCAGTTTTTTATATCTGCCAATAGTTATTATTGTTGGCCAGACAAAAAGCAATGCAAGCATTGATCGGTAATGGCCAAAAAGACTTTGGCCAGACGTAACATTGGCATTTGCAACAACAAAATATTTTACCAAATCAAAAAAAGCGGGAAGTAAAAAAAGAGGACTGAGAAAAGGTAAAAAACCAAACCACACGCTACTGTAGAGTAAGACATCGCGCTTGTCAGAAGTGTTATATAACGTTGTCGCGTCAAGATGCGACAATAATCCTGATTTATTTTGAAATCTGTATCCCCCTGGAATAAAAAAAGGAAAATAAATGGTAAAAATAAAAACAAGATAAACGCAAGAAATTCCAAGAAAGAAAAGGTATTGTTTTTGTTTGGTTTTCCAAAAAAGAAGAAGAGAAATAATTGCAGTAATAAGCGCCATGTCTTCTTTGCTAAAAATAGTGAGAAAGAAAAAAATCCATGTCCATCTGTTATATTTTGTTAAAGAAAAATACAAAAACCACGCTAAAAATCCCACACCAAAAACAAGACTATGAACATCGGACCACAGTGCATTTTGTATGCCATAAAACATGAGATAACTCACAAGAAGGGCAGACGCAACGACTGTTTTGACTGCATATTTTTTTGCAATCAAATACACAGCAAATCCAGACGAACACATAACAAATGCCTGCAGAATAATAAGTGCTCTCACATCACTCCATATCCAGTAGAGCGGTGCAAAAAGTGGGAAGATAAGCTCAACATGATCCCAGTAAATTGGGGTAAAAGCATATGCATGATTAGTAGAAATAGGAAGTTGTAAGTGACTATAGTGCCAAATTGCCTGATCAATTACAGCCAAATCATATCCTGACAAAAAATGATTGTGCTTAATTACTCCAAGTGCTGCATAGGCAATAAAAAAAAGAAAACTTATAAAAAGTGGAAAAAAATATGGATAAGAAAAAAACTTTTTCATACTTTTAAGTATATCATGGAGATTTTCTCTTGACACAGTAAGTCATTTTCTATAAACTTCATTTTTATGGGAAGAAATCTAAGAGAAAGAGCGAGACAAAGAAAACAACAGAGAATTGATGGGGATCCCGAGCATGGTTCGAGCGTAAAACGAAGAGGCGACGGAGCACCGAGCGGTCCTGCTCACTCAAGAAGAGGAGAAGGTGATCCAGCAAATCAAAGAAGAAGAGGTGGGCCAAGTCGAGGTAACAGAGCAAATCACAGCATGTTTCCAATGAAGGGACAAAGATAGTAGTCGATTTTTGTTTGTCTTTAAACAAGTTCTTTTATTCTTGTTAGCAAATAATCCCTAGTGTTTAATACTAAATTCTCGTCTACTTCTTCAAATAATTTTTGTAATAGTTTTCCAACTTCACGTCCTGGTTTCATTTGCAACTCCCTCATAATATCATTGCCGTCAATTGCTAAATCATTAATAGAAAATGGTCCGGGTGCCAATTCTTTTTCGATTCGTTCCTTAAATAATTTTAAGCGCCATGATTCTGCAGTTTGAGTGCCACTACCTAGTCTGTCACCAATTCTCAGATCAATCATGTCTTTAACATTTTCTGTGCCAATTCGCCGAATAAATCTTCTGACAGCACTGTCGGTAATATGCTCGTCAACACTAAACATATGCCAACGAATAAGATTAACCACTTTTTTTCGATCATTTTTAGAAAAACGTAATCGATTCGTTATCTCATAAGCAAGTTGAGCACCTGCAATTTCATGGTTGTAAAAAATAACCAACCCCTCCTCGTCTTTTGATGCAACCCGTGGTTTACCAACATCATGAATAAGAGTTGCAAATCTAACAATAGGATTTGTCGAGGGAGTAAATTTAAGACTCATCATATTGTGAGTAAAAACATCTGTTGTGTGATGTCTTCCTGGGCGCTCTTGGCTTACATCAACGCCTTCTAAAAGTTCGGGAAGTATGTGTTGCAAAAGTCCTGCATTTTTTAAAAGCACAATGCCCTCATAGGGAAAATCGCTTGCTAAAATTTTTAAGAGTTCGTCTCGTATTCGCTCTTTCGAAATAAGTGGTAAAAGTTGTGCGTCCTCCTGGATTGCCTTCCAAGTATTTTCTTCGATAGTAAATGAAAGTTGGGTTGCAAATCGAATTGCCCGCATAAGACGCAGTGCATCTTCTTTAAAACGCTCATTTGGATTGCCAACCGCTTTAATAATTCTGTTTTTTACATCCTTTTGTCCATCATATGGGTCAACAATCTCTTCAGCACCATCTTTTATTGCTAAGGCAATTGCATTAATGGTAAAGTCACGTCTTTGTAAATCTTCTTCAATTGTTTTCCCCCAAGCAACCTTGCCTGGATGTCTGCTGTCTGTATAATTTCGTTCTGTTCGATAGGTTGTGATTTCAACAACTTTTTGTTCATCATTCAAAACAATTGGCACACCAACTGTTCCAAATTGGTTATCGTAAAATCCGTTAGGAAATACTGCAAGAATTTCTTCGGGAGTTGCATTGGTTGTCATGTCCCAATCTTTGACTTGTTTTTGCAAAAGCATATCACGTACACAACCGCCAACAAGATACACCTGAAAGCCTTCCTTTTGAAGGGTATGATATACTGACAAAACGTTATCTGGAATCGAATAGTTCATACTGATAAAATTATAACATGAATACCAATAAGAAATGGGAAATCTGCAATAAGTCTCATATCTCAAGTCTGGGATCTCAAAAAGAGATTGACCAGCTTATTTCCATTCTTCTTGAAAATAGAGGTCTAAAAACAAAAAAAGACCAAGATACTTTTCTTCATCCAGACATAGCAACAGTTACTCCTGAATCGATAGGTATCGATAAAAAACATGTCACAAAAACACTTCAAAGAATACAAAAGGCAATTGATAATGACGAGGAAATTATTATTTTTGGAGACTATGACGTAGATGGCATTGCTGGAACAGCCATTTTATGGGAAACACTTAACCATAAAAAAGCAAAAGTGCTTCCGTATATTCCAAGTAGAATTGGCGAGGGATATGGACTTTCAGTAAAAAGCATAGAAAACATACTCCAGCAATATCCCAGAACCAAACTTATTATTACGGTTGATAATGGCATTGTTGCAAATAGTGCGGTTGATTTTGCAAATAAAAATGGCATTGATGTCATTATTACGGATCATCATTTACCAAGTTCTATCCTGCCAAAAGCACAGGCAATTTTCCACAGTACAAAGTTGTGCGGCACAGGAGTAGCCTGGGTTTTGTCCCGTCTTGTAGATAATTTTGACAATGATCATCTTGCGCTTGTTGCATTAGCAACTGTTGCAGATTTGGTTCCTTTGCAAAATGCCAATAGGGCTGTTCTGGTTGCAGGACTAGAAATTCTGCACGCTACCAAACGTCCGGGGATTGCTGCATTGTGTGAAGAAGCAAAAATAGAACAAGCAGCAATTGGTGTGTATGAAATAGGACATATGCTTGGGCCGCGAATTAATGCAATGGGAAGGATTTCTCATGCAATGGATTCACTAAGACTTTTGTGTACCAAAGACCGACTCAAAGCAAAAGTGCTTGCGGAAAAATTAGGACTCACCAATACCGATAGACAAGAGCTAACAAGAGATTTGTCACTTTATGCAATAACAAAAGCAAAAAATAAAAAAGATCGTCTTCTTTTTCTTTCCGACAAAAAATATGACGAGGGAGTCATTGGACTTGTTGCTGGAAAATTGGTTGAGACATATTATCGTCCATCAATTGTTGTTGCAATTGGAGAAAAAATAAGCAAAGCTTCTGCTCGTTCGGTAGCGGGATTTAATATTATCGAATTTATTCGAAAAGCAGAGCACTTATTACTTAATGCAGGAGGACATCCCATGGCAGCAGGATTTACTGTGAGTACTGAAAAAATAACACTTTTGGAAAATTTTCTGGCAGAGAAAATAAAAGATGCTTTATCAGAGGGTTTACTCATACGGACTTTAAAAATTGATTGTGAATTACCGTTGTCTTTTGTTTCTCAAAATGTGTACGATGGGTTGCAACAACTTTCTCCATTTGGCATGGGAAATCCAGAACCATGTTTTGTGAGTAAAAATGTGATTATTGAAAATGTTAAAACAGTTGGAAAAGATGGACTGCACCTAAAACTTGCATTACGAGATGAGAAAAAGCAAGTACAAATGCAGGCAATCGCTTTTGGTTTGGGAGAAATGGTAAAAAGTCTAACAACAGGGAAGAAAGTACATATTGTTTACACTGTTGATGAAAATATATGGAACAATAAAAAAAGTCTGCAGTTAAAAATAAGAGATATACAAATAACATAGGCGGCGAAAGTAAGTCCACCGCCAATTTAATCAATAAAATCTAGCTACCTGCGGCAGGTCGAGGATTGGGATGTTTCTTTTTGCCTCCTGAACCCCGATCTTGACCAGAACCGGTATAGACTAAACGTCTCCCATTTAGCATTACTACAGTTTGAGTTAAAGGTTCAATACTTCTTTTCTGTAGATTTAAAAATTGTTCAAGTGTCATGGTTTCCTCACCCCCTTTCAAAAAAATAAAAAGCGGCAAGATAATCTCCCACCGCTTTTTAAGATTTACTAGTTACCTCTTCCAAGTAAAGTTCTTCTTGCTCTCGGCATGTTAACTAGTGCATGGTCACTTACTGTTGTTGATTCTCCACCAACGGTAACCAAGTGTCCTTTGTGTGAACCCCTACCAGGCTCTTGTTGTTTTGGAGCTTGTGGCAATGGTTGTCCATTCTTTTTTCTTTGCGCTGCTTCTCTTTCATCACACATAATTTTTTACACCTCCTTTTAATTCTGAAAATCAGAATTGCAAAATTTCCATAAAAAAACTCCCTTCATAAAAAGGGAGATTAGACGCTTTACGCAAAATCTCCCCTTATTGAATAAGGAGGTACTTGCAAATAATAAAGTTTCGGACGGAATGTGTCATGTCTGCTTTATTTTAACAAAGTGAAAAAACCCTTGTCAACAAGCCATTTTAAAAGGTACAATAGGCACATGGCCAGAACACTCATAATCGATACAGTTAAAAAGATAGGCGAAGAGGTTACTGTAGATGGATGGATTCAGACTGTAAGAAAGCACGGAAAAATTGCTTTTTTTGACATGTACGATAGATCTGCTCTTTTGCAAGTTGTTGTAGTGAATGCAGATGTTTTAGAAATTGCCAACAAACTTGAACAACGAGCGGCAGTAAAAGTAGTCGGAATGGTAAAAAAAAGAGGCGAAAAGTATGTCAATTCAAATTTACCAACAGGGACAGTGGAATTGGAAGCAAGTCATGTCGAAATTTTGTCACTTCCCGAAACACTCCCTTTTGACATGGGAGGAAAAGATCTTACTTTAGAGCTCCCAACCTTACTTGATTATCGTTCACTGACACTCAAACACGAAACACAACGCGATATTTTTAAAGTGCAGGCGGCAATTGCTGAGGAATTTAGAAAAGCTGCAGAATTTCTTGGATGTACAGAAATTTTTGTTCCAACAATTGCTGCGGGAGCATCAGAAGGAGGAGCAGACGTTTTTGTGGTGGACTATTATGACCACAAAGCATACATGACGCAAAGTCCTCAGTTATATAAGCAGATGATGGTTGGAGTTTTGGAGAGAGTTTATACTATTGCACATGCATATAGAGCAGAGCCGTCGGTAACAACGAGGCATTTATCCGAAGTTACCATGATGGATATAGAGATTGCCTTTATAGAAAGTTTTGAAGAGCTTTTGGATGCATTTGAATTTGTCGGAACAACGGTTATAAGAAATGTTGCAGAAAAACATGCAGATATGCTTAAGGAGTTGGAAATAGAAAAACCACTTGTTCCAACAAAAGTACCGCGTCTTACATTAAGAGAAGCGCAAAAAATTGTTATGGACAGAACAGGTCGCGATTTATCAAAAGAATTAGATTTAAATCCTGAAGATGAAAAGGAAATCTGTATATGGGCAAAAGAAGAGCACAAGAGTGATTTTGTAACAATTACCCATTACCCAACAAAAAAGAGAGCATTTTACACGTATCCAGATCCGGCAAATCCTGAATACAGTTTATCGTATGATCTTTTATTTAAAGGTGTAGAAATTCTGAGTGGAAGTAGGAGAATTAACGATTACGATCAGCTAGTAAAGACCATGAAGGAAAGGGGATTTGATCCAAAAAACTTTGGTATGTATCTGATGGCATTTAAATATGGTATGCCCCCTGAAGGCGGATTTTCTTTTGGTCTGGAAAGGCTTACAATGAAATTACTCGAGCTACAAAATATTCGAGAAGCAAGCCTTTTCCCTCGAGATATGGAGCGTATTGATGAAAGACTTTCTGTTCTTTATAAAAAATCAGACAATAAAAAATAAAGTACTTTTGTATAAATCACATAAAGTTATTTTTTATTCTTCTTTTATCCTTATTCCAATTATTTTTTTTCTTTTGTCATACATCTCTAGCATTTTAGTAAAAAATCTGTCTGTGTTGCCCGACCCTTTCCCAATTGTCAGGGCAGCAGATTACCCTTTTTTACAAAGAACCTTTCAACCAATTATTTCTGCACAGGCAGCATATATTTTGGATGATTCATCAAAGGTTGTTTTGTTTGCAAAAAATGATACAGTACGATTTTCTCCTGCATCAACAACAAAAATGATGACAGCACTCACGGCGCTGGACTACTACAAACCAAATGACATCATTACCATAAAACGGTCTGGTGTTGAGCCGGTTGTTGTAGGGTTTCCAAAAGGAGCAAAAGTGAAATTTAGCGATATGTTGTATGCAATGCTGCTGCCATCAGGAAATGACTGTGCATTAGCACTTGCAGATAATTATCCCGGAGGAGAAAGTGCATTTGTTGATCAAATGAATCGAAAAGCAAAACTTTTGCATCTGGATAATACGCATTTTGGCGATCCAGTGGGACTTGTTGATGACGAAGATTACTCAACGGTACGAGATATGGCACTGCTTGCTGCATATACCAAGGCTCATCCAGTACTCTCGCAAATTGTTGCGACAAAAGAAAAATTAATTACTGACTCTACTGGGACAACGTATGATTTAAAAAATACGAATAAACTATTGGGACTGTACGGTGTTACGGGAGTAAAGACAGGGTACACAGGAGAAGCAGGAGAAGTGCTGGCAACATCTGCAACAATTCATGGACACACATTTATTCTTGTTGTTATGAAATCGGATAATCGTTTTGCAGATACAGAAAA
>DATICB010000021.1:0-58119 GCA_035457005.1 Patescibacteria group bacterium | reverse complement strand
TTTCTGACAATTTCCTTACCCCAAAACAACTCAATTTTCATTTGCCTGACAACCTAAATACCATATATATTTACTTTCACATGACTGAAATTTCATCTGGTTATTGGCGTTTTGTGTTTGATCAACACGGGAGAATTATTGGAGAGCACAAGGTCTTTGATAATTATCCAAATCAACCAACGAGTCAAACTCCTCGACCTGCCGAGCACAATACTTCTCAACCTCCACGACGAGAACCATCGTCCCCTTCAAACCAACGTAGGTAAGATATTACTGCTTAAGAGAAAAAACATTTCTGTTCTCATCAATCAGGCCATCTTTCACCATTGTTGTAAGAATTTCTGTAAATGTGTCTTTTGTTATCCCGTTATTGTCCAGTTGTGCAAACAATGCATCTGCAGTCTGTATATCTTTTTGCAGAAGCAATCGAATCACCTGTCCTCGGTAAAATCTTTTGGATGTTTTAAATGATGATTGTTTGGGAATAGAAATTTTTTCGTGTTTAAGCACCGCAGATGCGTAATCCATTAAGGCCTGATTCCATTCATACGCCTTCCCTTTTGGCAAAAGCTGGTCTGCAACTTGCTGAATTATTTTGTCATTCTGAACTCCGATTTGATCGGAGGAACCTGATGGCGAAGAGTCTATATCCTTCGCTCTGCTCAGGATGACATCTTTAAACCGAACAAGGATTACTTTTCTCACGTTGGTATCAACAACTGCAATTTGGTGATTAAACCCAAAGCACAAAAGCGCTCGTGCTGTATATTCACCTATTCCTGGGAGCTTTCTCAGCTCTTTTTCTGTCATAGGCCAGGCAATTTTTTTTGTCATCGCGAGCAAAGCGTGGCGATCTTGTATAAGATTGCTTCGTCGCTTCTCTCCTCGCAATGACACCGAATTTTCCACCAACTCCCTAGCAAGTCTTTTTAGATACAGTGCCCGTCTATTGTACCCAAGCCCAGACCAATATAATAAAACGTCTCGTGTTGATGCACCCGCAAGACTTTCAAGTGTTGGAAATTTGTCCATCCAAGCTTTAAATTTTGGGATTACCCGACTTACTTGTGTCTGCTGGAGCATTACCTCTGAAATAAGAATGTTATATGGGTCTCGTGAGTGTCGCCACGGCAAATCGCGCTTATTTTTCTCAAACCAACCAAGGATTTCTTTTTGAAAGCTTTTAATTTGTTGTGAAGAAAGTTTCACAGCAAGAGAATAACATATTTTACTCTTCGAACGAAGCGAGAAGTGCTTAATTCTTAATACCAGATACTAAATACTGATTTATAGAGGAAGGCCCATTTTTTCCTTGACTTCAAGCATAGTTTCGCGAGCAATTGCCAAACAATTTGCTTTACTTTCTGCCAAAATTTCATCAACAATTTCTGGGTGTTCCTCATAATATTTTCTTTTTTCCTGAACCGGCTTTAATTCCTCATACATTGCCTCTGCCAAGTACTGTTTTAGTTCGCCATAGCGAATTTGCCCTTTTTGGTAGTCTTCCTTAAATTTGGCATGCATCTCATTTTTGTTAAAAAGTGCTAAAAGCGTAAAAAGCGTATTAACTCCTCCCTCTTTTGGCAGCTGTCCACCTGTTGTTCCGGAATCTGTTGTGACTTTTGCCAACTTTTTCTTGATCGTTTCTAAATCATCGGACAAATTAATGTAGCTTCCCTCAACTGTCTTACTCATCTTGCCCGATCCCGTCAGAGATGGCACATACTCGCCCATTGTTTTAAATCTTTTTGGCTCAGGAAATGTCTGTCCATATGTGTTGTTGAACTTTCGCGCACATTCTCGCATAACTTCTAAATGTGGCTCTTGATCAATTCCCACTGGTACTAATTCGCCTTTATATAAAAGAACATCTGCTGCCATAAGAATTGGATAATACAGTAATGCTGTGGTGATATTTTTTGGATACTGTGATTTCTTCTCTTTAAATGTTGGCAAATCTTCAAGTGGTGCCAAGGGATAGACTGTTGCCAGAAGAAACGACAATTCTGTATGCTGTGGAATTTGTGATTGGATTTCTAATCTGCATTTTTTTGGATCCAGTCCTGCTGCTAAATAATCTAAGATAACATTTCGCACTGAATCTTTCAGTAGCATTTTATCGTATGGCGTAGTCATCGCGTGTAAATCCACCACCGAAAATGTGCAATCATACTCATCTTGCAACTGCAACATCCCTTTAATTGCACCTAAATAATTTCCTAAATGCAGTCTTCCCGTTGCTCTAATTCCTGAATAAACTCGTTTTTTCATATTAATGTAATCTCACTCCTGCTGGCACCTTTCCTTCTGGCCCAATAAAAGTAATGCCTCCTTCTGGATTATCGACAGCCAAAATCATTCCCTGTGACTCATGCCCCCTAAATTTTCTCGGCTCTAAATTAGTGCAGACACAAATCTGCTTGCCAACCAAAACTTCTGGATCTGGGAAAAACTCTGCAATAGCAGACATAACTTGCCTAACATCTCTGCCAGGATATTTTTCTGCTACGTCTGGCAAGGGAACAAATTTTTCTTCATTCTCTGAATTCTGCTCTGCAGAACCAAAATCGAAAATGAATTTAATCAGCTTGTCTGCTCCTTCTGCTTTTTCTGCAGACATAACAGTCCCCACCCGTATCTCAACTTTTGCAAAATCATCAATTGTTATTGTCATATTGTTTGTATTCTAGCATGTTTAATTATTTTGTTGAACTTCGCTCTTCCTTCCGCAGTATTTCTGCATTAATAATCATTTGTGCTACAAATCCAAGTCCGCTCATTCCTTCTGGGATTTTATGTTTTTTGTTCTGCCGCATTGCGAAGTTTTCAATATTAGGCTGTAACGCTCGTACCCGATCAAAGTTATCTGTCCGACTCGCATCATAGATGGTACCGATTCCAAATCGTTCTATGGCTTTGTTATTCCCTTCCATTTCGGGATTATCCTGCTCCTCCCTTGGAATAGACAAAATTGGAACACCAGCCTTCAGCGAGTACCAAATAGATCCCAATCCTGGTCTCATGAGAAAAAATTTGCACAACGGCTGCCCCTTTCCATCTTTTGCAAAAAGAATATTTGGATCAAGAGGCAGTATTCTCTCAACATCTTGCTTCTCTTGCGCTGGAACCTGAGTAAGCCAAAGCTCTTTAATCCATGGCGGAAGAGTAACGATATACCCTTCTTTCTGTGCCTTAAGCGCTAATTCCCGAGCTGCTTGAGATCCTGCAGTATTGCCCGAGATATTTACGTGAATCAGTCCCTTGTCTGGGTGGTAGGCATCTGATTCGAGAATGGTTCCATCTGACTTTTCAATTTTGATGTGATTTTTTGCCACTGTTACCTTTGGAGGAATCAGCATCTCCTTCAGTGGAGGCGTAAGAGTTTTATCTCGCATTTCCATCCAGCGTTGCACTTTTCTCCATTTGGCTGTTCCCTGCAAGGGGTTGGGGTCAGACAAAAATGAAAGGGTAGTTTTTCGATCCAATGCCCTTGCTGACTTCCCAACCTCTCGTAAAAGTTTTCTGCTATATCTTAGTTTTGCCCTTCTATTTTCCCATCGAATAAATTTGAGAATTCCTTCAAAGGTATTTGGAAAAACAGTATAGGTTGCTACTTTTCCATCTTTTGTTGCGGCAGACACATTTGCCCCTGCATTAACTTCAATGATTCTTTTATTCTCTCTTCCTTCCCCGTTCACAACCACTGGTTGATTATCTAAAAGTCTCACCGTAGAGATAGGTCCATCAATGAGCTGAAGGAGCTGCTGTTGAACGAACGGTTGATTTTTTTTCACGCTTCGCAAATGCTCCTGATACCCTTTTTTTGCCTCATACTGCGTTTGAATCAGAATCTTTCCTAGATCCTCTGACAAATAAATGAGCTTTTGCTGTTCGGGAGTGTATGCAGAAAGAAGAACTTCCTTAGTGATGTTGCCGTAAGATGGGTGACCCGGAACATAGGGAATAATAACAGGTCTTGCATCCAGGCCATTTTTGGCAAGTTCCGCATTGATTGCTAATGCGGTATTTACTGCAATTTGCTGCGGCTCTACCCCATGAACAGCAGTCACCCCCAAGAAAAATTCTACATTTCCAAACGCTTGAACAACTTCTTGCCGATATGTCTCTCCGTTTCTTTCTAGATGTTCCATTGCTTTTTTGCCTAATTGTTTCCTTTGGTGTTTTTCTACAATGGTAGAAACAGTTTCCCCGATTTTCTGCAACGGTTTCATAGGTAATGATCGCAGGTTTAGGGAATTTTTATGCGCTGCTACTAATTCTTGCTCGCTCATATAAACTAATGTATCATATTCGTCAAAGACTATTGTGGTAAAAAATTCTTCTGTTTTTCACAAAGAAGTTAGCCTACCCACTTTTCTTTCAGCTCTTCAAATCGCTCCGTCAAAATTGCTTCACGAATTTTCTTTGTAACATTGACAATAAAATGAACATTGTGCAACGCTCCTAACCGTTGTCCCAATAATTCGTCTGCTCGAAATAAATGAGAGAGATATGCCCTGGTGTAGTGCTGACACGTATAACATGTACATGTTTTGTCTATTGGATTTTTATCCAAAATATATTTTGCATTTTTAATTGGCATAATAAAATTATTTTTAACACAACCTCCCTCGCTTGGCGAAATATACAAACTCCCATGACGTCCCCTGCGAGTTGGCGCAACACAATCAAAAAAATCCATACCACGACTTACTGCCTCAAAAATATCCTGCACTTCCCCAATACCAAGTAAGTGACGAGGTTTCTCATCGTCAAACTCAGCAACACATGCCTCTATCATGCTGTACATAATAGGTTTTGCAGAATACGAACCGCCAATTGCTAACGCGTCAAAATACTTATTGGTAAATTTTGCCGATGCGACACGAAGATCCGGAAAATGCCCACCATGCACAATGCCATACATGAGCTGATCGTCTCTTTTTTGTGCTGCAAGACTCCTTAGTCCCCACTGATTTGTCCGCTCCACAGAAATTTTTGTCATCTCATAATCCCACAAAGGTGATTCATGGTCATCGAAAGCAACAATTAAATCTGCTCCTAATTTTTCCTGAATGGCGATTGATTTTTCGCTGTCAAACCACTCCATGTGGCCATCAATATGTGAATAAAATTTCACGCCTTCCTGGGTAACTTTCGCACTTTTCAATTTACTCAACTGCTTATCTTGACGCGTTTTGGTAATTGCTGGAAGTTGCAAACCAACATTCTCTGGCTCAAGAAAAACTGATTTATTAAACTTGCTCAATTTCTCTCCACTTTGGCCTCTGACCGTTACTTTTTTAAGACTTGCCCCAAGAGAGAATACCTGGAATCCCCCGCTGTCTGTCATAGTTGGCCCATGCCACGACATAAATTCCGACAATCCTCCCATTTTTTCAATCACATTCTCTCCTGGACGCAAATGTAAATGGTACGTATTTGCCAGCACAATTTCTGCACCCATGTCATGAATTTCATGCGGCGTGAGTGTTTTAATAGTTGCTTGTGTCCCAACAGGAATAAATACAGGCGTGTGGACAGTACCATGAGGAGTTTTTAGAACTCCAGCACGTGCTTTTGTGTGTTTATCCTTTTTTTCAATGGTAAAAGTTATTTTACTCATACAAAAATGTCATCCTGAACAAAGTGAAGGATATAACTTATTATATTCTTCGTTTCACTCAGAATGACAATATAATTATAACAGATTTATCTGCTCTTTAAACTGCTTTCCCCTATCTTTATAGCTTGCAAACATACCAAATGAAGCACACGCAGGAGACAAAAGCACAACATCCCCAGGCTTACTCATTTCTGCTGCAGCTCGAACAATTGCCTCCATTGTCTGCAAACCTTCAATAATAGTAGCTGTTGTTTTTGGAATATTTTGCTTAATGTTTTCCCACTCAACACCAATACCAATAATCGCTTTTATATTCACTGCTTCCCCAATGACTTTTCCCAATTCATGGAAGCTTGAGCCTTTTTTCGATCCGCCTAAAATAAGAATTTCGGGGGCTGTGAATGCTTGAATTGCTGCAATTGCTGTTTCTGGAACAGTTGAGAATGAATCGTCATAATACCTTACTCCCTCCACTTCCCGCACCAACTCCAATCGATGCTCTAGGCCTTTAAAGGTACGCAAAACAAATGCCATATCAGCAACATCTACCCCAGCGCTGTATGCTGCCATCGCTGCAGCACAGACATTTTCTAAATTATGATTTCCCGGAAGTAAGATTTCTGCAGCATCAATTACGTCTATTTCAGATCCACCGCTTCGTAAAATCACTTTGTTATCTCGGACAAAACACCCATTGGCAACTTGTCGAAATCTGCTGACCCACGCAATTTGCGCAGACGTAATATCTGCCGATTCGGTTGTGTGGGGATAGTCAGTATTAAGAATTGCCATGTCGTCTGCTGTCTGAAATCTGACAATATTTCTTTTTGCATCAACATATTCTTTAATAGACGCATGATAATTCTGATGACCGTAGGCATCTAAGTGTTCTTGCGTTACCATGAGCATTACCGAGATGTGCGGGCTTTTTTCCATGTCCTGCAATTGAAATGACGACATCTCCAAGACCACAATTGACTGAGTAGAAAGTGTATCCAAAAATGATAATGGAGCAAGTCCTATATTGCCACCTAAATATGCATCTTTACCTGCCTTTTTTAGCATTTCATAAATAAGTGACGATGTTGTTCCTTTACCTTTTGTCCCAGTAACACCAATGATTTTTGAAGGACAATTATCAAAAAAGAGTTTGGTATGAGACGTTATGACGCTCTTAAAATTATGAAGAAAGTCTGCTTTTAAAGAAATTCCTGGACTTCTCACAATTACATCAAATTCCTCAACCATTTTTTGGGTAATATTTTCACCCAGAAATAATGGGGTCTGTTGTTTTTTTAATTTTGCAATAGTGTCCGACCATTCCTTCCCTACTTGCACCAATTCCTCTTCAGATTTTTCATCCAACACCGCAAAAGGAATATTGTGTGTTAAAAAATAATTCGCTGTTGCAAGTCCTTCAATTCCAAGCCCTAGGACTGCAACTTTTTTATCTTTGAGTGCAGCAAGTATCATAGTTGTATTGTACGCTACCTGAGTATTATTTGTGCAAGTGTTGCTTGTGGCAACTTTGCTAGTTTCATTATGTTTGCCCACATGTCAGTGTTGCCTGTCGTAAAAACAGTATGTGTTGCTTGTGCTTTTCTTGCCGTGATTTTATTTTTCTCTAAAATTCTTTCTACCTGGCGCGCAACTGCACTTCCTGAATCCAAAAGCGTTGTTTTCTTCCCTAATGCGCGCTGTATTTCTTTTTTCAAAAAGGGAAAATGCGTACAGCCCAAGGCAACAACATCAACGCCTATTTTTGCAAATGGTTTTACCACTTGCTCCAATGTTTTTTCAACAACTCGCCCCTCCAAAATCCCTTGTTCAACAAGTGGCACCAGTGCGTTTGTCCCAAGATTAACCACCTCCAAACCTGTGGTGAATTGTTCAATCAAATGTTTTTGGTACAGGCTTTTTGCTGTCCCATTGGTCGAGAGAATGCCAATTTTTCCATTTTTTGTCCATCTGGCTGCTTTTTTCACAACAGGTGCGGTACCAACAAGCGGAACGCCTTTAAATTCATTTCTCAATCTCTCAAGTGACGTTGTCGTAATGACATTGCACGCAATAACAATAAGCTTGACATCTTTTTTCAAAAGAAATGTAATAAGCTTACGGGCTAGTTGGAAGATTTCTTCGGGGGTTCTATCACCATACGGTGCATTTTTACTGTCGCCAATGTAGATGGTTGATTCGTTGGGCAAAAGTGATCGAATTTCTTTCCAAACAGTTAATCCCCCAACGCCACTATCCAAAACGCCAATAGGTCTTCTGTCCATAATCTAAATTTGGAGTACCAGGGGGCAGATTTGAACTGCCGACCGCCACGTTATGAATGTGGTGCTCTAACCAGCTGAGCTACCCTGGCCTGTCTCGCCGTAGGCGGACGCATGCTCTATTGTATCAATTGACCCGAGGCTAGGTCAATGTTATAATGACTATACATTCATGAAGCAAAAGCTTTTTGATGGTATACGCGGGGTAGTGTACAGTGCACGTGAGGCTCATAATCTCACAGGCTAGGCGCAACTCCTAGCCCCGCAACACAACGCAGTAAACTATCTTCAATCCACATATTGACAATAAGACAGAATGGATGTACATTCCCTACTGTGAGAATTCGATTGTTCCAACCCAGAGATACTGTCCTTAACAGTAGAATCGAACATTATGCAACACCTCGCGCAATGGAGAGTAACGCTCAAGTATATGCAGGAAGAGATCCAAGGGAACTTGCAGAGAGCTATGCTGATGAGGGAAATCCACAAGTATATGTAGCACTTGGTCGTGTGCGTCAACAAGGTGGTCATCCAACAAGAACAACTAGACAATGGGAAAGAGAAACCGCAGCGCGTGCCGAAGAGAGTCGTGCAGCAAGAATGCGTGCATTTGACGCAACACCAATACCGGGAGATATACCTAATTTCTGGACTAATCAAGCTAACGGTACAGGTGGCCCCGCGGAAACTGCAAGAAATATTAGGGCAAGAAGATAACCAAACCCACTCTTTGCCTTTGTAATTTTTAACCATAGTTCTTACTTTTCTTTCCTCGCTCCTGTGCTACACTTATACTATGCCAGAAGCATCTGCCGAACACACACCATCCCCTGAAGTACCAAAAACATCAGGAACACTCATGCTTGCTATCGCAAACGGCGAATTTGACATATCTAAAACACCTGGGCTCAATAAAACACCAGACCATATTGCACAAAAAACCTTTGATATTCTCAAAACCCGCCATAATGAGGTAAGAAAAACCCAACAAGAACAGTTTTATGAACTCTTTAAGCAAAACTTTGCTAAGGATTCTAATTCTCTTGGCGAGCCACCACCTGACCTACTAAAACATATCCATTTTGTGGAGTGGTCAAAAAGGACAACGCGCCATTTGAGCATTTTGCTTGACGATGCAAGAAAAAACGATCCTGATTTGCTAAAGACTCAATTAGATGCTCTTAAGCTTTTAGGCCTTCCTGTTGATGACGATGTGGACCCATCAACATTTCATGAATATTTTTACCAAACAACATCAAATACCACTGGCCACCCAGGCACTTTTTACACAAATTTTTGCACAGGTAACACAAGTGAGAAGCTTATTGAGACATTATCTGAGTCAGAAATAATATCACTCAAACCATTTATCGCAGATCTTCTCGGCTCTTCTGCTGCCTATGATGCGCTTTTAGCCACCAAGCAGACAGACGATCTTGTGAAAGCAAAACAAACCATCCCCACATCTCCTCTACAGCAGAGCGAGCAATCGATTATTGCCTTCTTCCAGGGCACCAGAGAATCTGCACAACAGAATGTGCCCGTAGAACAAACTGAACCCCAGTCCTTAGCACAGCAACAACCAGCAGAACCAACAATCGCAACGGTAATTGGAGGTATTGCTGGAGGATTTGCAGAAAATATAGGACAGAAAGCCAAAGAGTACGCTGGTCGCATAGAAGCAGCTTTAGCACACAAATCCACCGAGGATGTCCAACAATTATTACGAGATTACGAGGCAACTAGTGGACTTCCCTACCATCCTTTATATAATATTGATTCGCCAACATGGCTTTCTCCCAAACTTGCAGACGTCCCCGTTGACCAGCAACTTCAACGCATCACAGATATTTTAAGTCATTTTAACGCTGCTTCCCAACAAGAATCAACTGCTCCGATAGACGTTGAGCATGCACATTTTAGCCTCAACCCGCTCAGTCTTACCAGCATATTTGGTTTATCTGGACTTGATGTTGAAAAAGTAACTAAGGAAATTCCAAACGAAAGAAGTCCATTCCCCCAAATGATCACAGAAAGACACTTGAGTAGACAAGTAACACCTGAAGACTTGCAAAAAATAAATGAAAAACTCCAGCAAGTTGGGTGGCATGCTATTGGCTTGGAGGTATCTGGAGACGATATGAGACTTAATCTAGAAAGAAATCCACAAACCTAGAAAAAAAGATGCACCCATTGCTCCCACACAGGTTCATTAAGCGTTGTTTGCACTAATTGTGCTGCAGAAGCACTAGCTTTAGGCATAAGAACAACACTTTCTCCAGGCTCCGCAAGAAAAAGCTTATCTCTCGCCTGCTCCTCGACAAAAGAAGGAGAATTGACGTGCTGCCAATCTTTTTCAAGACGCGCATGCTCCTCCTGTTTTTTGGCAAGTTCTAAGCGTGTCTGAGTAAGAATGTCTTTTTTTGACCACAAGCTGGCAATTGAAAGCGCCAAATTAATTGTTACTGCAAACAGAAAGATGATAATTGCAAAAATAATGATTCTTTTCATTGACTTATCGTGATTTTAGTGATATTATAGGCTCTACGTACTATGCCAAGCATCACACTACAGCTCGCGCAGACTCAGTTTGTTGACTTTCTCAAGGAAAAAGCCAGATCCAACGCAACCATTGTAGCATACAAAAAAGACATTGATCAGCTGACTTCTTTTCTCTCTGAAAATGGCAAAAAAGAGGTTGATGATATCAAAAAAGATGATATCGAAGGTTTTCTGAGCAAATTATCAGGCTCAGGCTACACACCAAAGTCATTATCTCGAAAAATCAACTCTATCCGCACCTTTTACCGATTTTTAAAAGCAAAAGGCTTGGTAAGTGAAGATCCATCACTCCAGGTTGCTCACCCACAATATCAATTGGCAGCACCACGAATCTTAACACCAACAGAGTACAGAGCACTTCGAGATGCCAGTCGAAACGATGTCAGAATGTTTGCAGTCATCGAACTTTTACTCCAAACAGGTATCCGCATTGGAGAATTAGCCGAGCTTCGCTTAAGCGATGTTAAAGAAGACGGGTTGGTTATTCGCCCATTTGAAAAACATGAAGAGCGAACCGTCCCTATGAATAAATCTGCAAAAGAAGCACTCGACAGATACCTTAAATCTCGACCAGAGGTTGCAGAAGAGCGAATTTTTGTTACTAAATCAGGCAGACCTTTCTTAATTAGAAATATCCGCACAGCTGTTGAAAGATACTTCCGCTTGGCAGAAATTAAAGGAGCAAAAGTTAATGATTTGCGCCACACCTTTATTGCCCACCACTTAAAACATGGTGTTTCTTTAGTACTTCTGTCTAAAATAGTTGGGCACAAAAGACTTTCAACAACAGAAAGATATTTGGAATTTGTTCCAGATAGAGCAAAAGAAAACTCCCACCTCACAGAGCTGTAACCAGATAAATCCCAAATTCCAAGTAATAAATTCCAAACATATTTGCGATTTGCATTTTACAATGGCGTGTTGTATACTCTTTCAAACATGGCAACTTGTTGGTCTTACATTCATAACCGAACTTTCCTTATGTCGTAAGGAGATTCGTTTTGTGTAAGCAACCCGTAATCTCCTACCAAAACTAGGAGATTTTTTATGGCTAAATTAACAAAAAAATATATGGAAAAACCAAGACCAAGTCAGGAAACAAGAGTCAGATATCAGGAGGCATATAAGCGTGCCGAAACATTCATGCCACAGCTCCCAGAGAATCGTGACCGAGAATTCGATAATGTATATCGAAATTTCTTTGCATTAACCGGCATTCCAAGACAATCAACAAAAGAACATCTTGTGGGAGATTTCCTTGAAGTTGGCGGTGTTGAAAAAGGATATACAGTGGAACGAGATAGTGTGGGGAATGTTTTGTGGCGTGTGCCCGCAAGTAGCCCTGAATATGCAACTGTTGAAGCTTCGTTTGTAGCACAAACACATCAAGACATGGTCTGCAAAGGCAACCCGAGTCCGGCAGAGCACGGTGTAGTACCTGAAGTATTTGAAAGAGATGGATCGTGGTTTATTCGATCCAAAGACAATGCAACAACTTTGGGCGCGGATGATGGCATTATGTTATCTTTTGCAATGGAATTACCTGACATGCTTAAAAAGAAAGGGATCCCGCACGGAGAAATAGGATTGCTTTTTACCATTGATGAAGAAGACGGACTTAATGGAGCAAAAGCATTACAATTTAATCTCAACAGGTATGGAACATACCTGAATCTTGATAGTGAATGGGACCAGGAAATAACAATTGGCTCTGCAGCAACAGGATACTCATCAATAAATCTTCCCGTGGAGAGGATTCCTGTCAATCCAGGAAGTGAGCTTGTACAAGTTACTGCTTCTGGCTTAAAAGGAGGACATTCTGGCGTAGAAATTGGCGACAACACAAGACAAAACGCAATAAAATTGCTTACGCAGGTTGCAAGAAACACGCAGAGTGAAGGCGTTAGTCTTGGTATGGTTGCTGCGGAGGCAATGGATCCAATGAATGCGATCCCCAACAAAGCGACCTTCACGTTTGCAGTGTCTCAGGACGGAAGGACAGTAATCGAAAAAGTCACCAAAGAACTTCAAGAAAATTTTGCAACAACAGAAAAAGAAGGAGCTACAATTACAGTTGCCACTGTCAATCAGCCTCACGCACAAATGCTTGATGCGGAAACGACAGAAAATCTTTTAATGCTTTTGCATAACTTACCCCACGGAGTCGTTGCATGGCAGGAATCAGATCCAACACAAGTAAAGACATCTACCAATCTTGCGCGGGTTCACCTAGGCGAAGATGGCATGGCTGCTATTCACCTCATGAGCAGGAGTTCTGACAATCAAGCAATCGAGCACCTTCGCAGGCAAACAATCGAGGGAATCGCAAAATCACACGGTGCAACAATTACCCATACAGAGGCCTCGCCCGCATGGGAGCCAATTCCCGATAGTGAGCTTGCCCTGCTGGTAAATTCAGTGAATGAGCGGCTATATGGAAAATCAATGAGGCAAACCATAACACATGGAGGCTTAGAAACAAGTCACATTGTCCAACTCTATCCACACTTCTCTGGAACGATTGTATCAATTGGTGCAAATGTTAATCATGCACATGAAGAAATGGAGGAGACAGAGGGACCGTCTGTTGAACGTGTTGGAAAATTAACATTAGAAGTAATTGGAGAAATAGCCCGTCTTGGCAAGCAGAGAATACAACGCCGAGCAGCATGAATGTATGAAACGATTGTATTCCCGCAAGAATAGTCACATTACCCTTATTACCTAGGGGGGATTTTTGCAATTACGCAAAGCGCACTCCCCTCACGAAAGTAAGGGGATTTTTATAGAAAACATCTAAATGCAGTTTAAAAAAACTAACTATGAAAGGAGGTAAAAAAATATGGGTAGAAAGAAAACAGCACAAGATCCATTAAATCAGAGAGAAAGAGAGGCCTTGGGAAAACTACCGCCTCATGGACAGGAGGTTGCAGAAACCTTAAGAAGAGATAACTGGAGACAAAGAGAACCAGTACCCGGAAATGCTGTCAATAGACCATCGTGGCTTCCACCAAGCAGGAGAAATGGAAGGATTGAACCAGGACCTGGCTCTGGCACACTCTAAACGTCACATGTGCCCCGATGAGATCGGGGCATTACGACTTCAAAACATTTTTGTTTTAAGTTCACAATTAATAAAAAAGATTCTTGTCCAAGGACAAAAATCTTTTCAGTGGGTCGGGGAGGACTTCCTTCGACAGCTCTCAGGATAAACTTCTCGTCTTTCCTAACACTTTGTCAAACTCAGCTTGCACTGAGCTTGCCGAAGTGTGGGTCGGGGAGGACTCGAACCTCCGACAGCCTGTGTATAAGACAAGTGCTCTAACCAACTGAGCTACCGACCCAAGTGAAAGAATTGTATCAGATTTGAGGCTGTATGTCATTCTGATGAATGAAGATGGATCCTGGATCAAGTTCAGGATGACAATTTTAAAGTCGTGCCCTGGCGGCAATTTCTGCTTCTACCTGATGGACATCTTTTGCATATTTTAAGCGTGACAATTCTTTTATCAACTCCCCTACTCGCGGATTATCGAGCGCCTTTTCTTTTGCCATATCTTTTGTTACGTCTATAGAAAATGACGAAACTGGCTCGCCATGCACAACTGTTCGGATGTAGGCATTGAATCTATCGACATTAATTAAATCTGCCTCGCCAAATGTTGGCTGGAATTCATGCTGCAAGAAATTGGCATCTTGGACACCAACACGGAAAGAGGCAATGGTTCCAACATTTCCAAAAATAGCATTCTTCACATCATCTTCCATCTGACCGGTAAACTGATTCGCAACAATTAAATTTAATTTATATTTTCTCGCCTCGGACAAAATTGCGGCAAAGTCTGGCGTTGCGAAATTTTGGAACTCGTCAACGTATAAGTAGAAATCTTGCCTTTGCTCGTACGGAATGTCTTGCCTGCTCATTGCAGCTGTGAGAAGTTTTGGTACCAGAATAAGACCTAAAAACTGTGAATTTTCCTCGCCTACTTTTCCTTTGGACAAATTCACCAATAAAATCTTTTTCTCATCCATAATTTTTCGAAAATCAAAGGATGATTTAGATTGTCCAATAATATTTCGCATCAACTTATTGGTAACAAAACGGCCAAACTTACTCACAATGTAATCCAGGACTTCTGACTTGTGGAAATCAGATGTCTGGGCAATCTGGTCTGTCCAGTACCTTTTAATAATCGGGTCGGTCACTTTTGGTAACAACTCCTGAACAAAATTATTATCTGTCAGTGCACGCTGGACCTCGATAAAGGTATTGCCTGGCTCGGCCATAACAGTAAGCATGGCATTTCGAATACCGTGCTCTAAGCGCGGCCCGACAATACCTGTTTTATTTGGATCATACAACTTGTAGAAAAGCCCAATAATACTGGACACCATGTAGTGTTTTTGCTCTTCGGTGTATGCCTCCATAATGTTAATACCCATTGGCCGCTGGGTGTCAGAGGGATCAAACACGATAACATCCTCTGCTCGACTTGGTGGCACACGAAGTAAAATTTCTTCAATTAAATCGCCATGAGGATCGATAACGCACAGTCCCTCACCGTTTTCAATATCTTGTACAATCATTTGCTTAAGAAACTGTGATTTTCCTGTACCTGTTTTCCCGATAATATACATATGTCTTGCTCTATCTTCCTGAAGCATGTATACAGGTCTAGAAAGCCCCCTGAATGTACTCTTGCCAATATACAACCCACTTTCTGGAATTTGTGTTGGCGCAGGCGCGCGCTTGCTTGTCATCCAGAAGATGCCAGGCGTGGTCACCTGCTTGTTGGGGAAATGATACAGGGTTGCCAATTCTTCAGATGTCATAATGCCTGTGCAGTCTCGCATTGGCCAGTATCTATAAATAAAATCCTGCATAAAAAGTCCTTTAAAACGGTGTTTATTTTTTTTCAGAGAATTTGTTCCGCCAAAAAGAGCAAACGCAGAGCCAATATTATCCAAGTGTCCTTTTGCTGCTTCCATGGTACTTGAGCAGACAACCGCTCGAATCACAACTTCAAATCCTGGCTTTCCAATTTTATTTTCTATGCCTTCTAATTCTTTAGGGTCTGCAGAGTAGCTTGCTTTCTCAGGATTACTTTCTGCTTTTTTTACTTTTCCGATGTGGGCTCGTCCCGCTTTTTTCCACTTACTATCAGCTGGAGAAATCATGACTTGAATAGCAATACCCTCGCCTTCTTGCATTTTTGCCAACGTTGAGGTGAGAAGACTCATCCCATCAACTGCCATATCTTTATAAATTTTCATTGGCTGATACGCAGGGCCTTTTGGACGCCAGCTAGCAAAAGCCACTTTACCGTCTTCTGAGAAGATGTTGTATTCATTGCCAATCACACCTTTTTGCTTGACATCGTGCTCATCAACAACCGAAATATCTGCGTCAGGGTATGACCCGTTGATTTGTTTCTCTACCAAATCACGAAGCTTTTTCGGAACATGAATGTAGTAACGAATGTCGCCTGGTTTGCCAACTAATTCGAAGGTGATATGTGGTTGCGGATGAAAATTAACAAATCGCCCACTCTTTCGAAGAGACGCAAATCCGGCAAACAATTGCTCTGCTGCATCAATTTTTATTTCATTTTCTCGAGGAAGTGACACCTGGAGCAGAATACTATCAAGCGATGCTTTTTCTCTTTCTCTCCATTTGTACCAAAGAAACAGTGCATACCCACCAAAATAGCCGATAACCCCAAGTACTCCCAAAATAAGAATCGCACTTATCAAAGATGAAAGCACATCATAAAAATTTAACTGCGCTAAGTACTGCATACACTAATTATATCGCGAATCTGTTGGATGATTTTTTTCTTTTTCCTGCTCTTTGATAACTAATCGAATAAGCCAGGAAAAGGAATCCTTCACATTTTTATGCACATTCTTAAGATTATCCAAAACAGACCGTGGTGTTTGTAGTCCCAATTGAGCAGCAACTGGCGTAACTGGTGTTGCTTCTTTTGCATGCACAACGCCTGCTTGTTGTGCAGATGGTGGAATAGATTGCGTAACTGGTAAGACCTCGACTCCTGCAGCCTGTACTTCTTTTGGCAAGATAACCTCTGGTGTCGACGGGCTCACCCATTCTCGTGGTTGTGTGGGAATGAGAGGCGCTTCTTTTACCCCACCACTTACTGGAACAACAGGTTGTGGTTGGGCTGCCGGCTGAACTCCCCGATTGCTAGGATTGAGATTTTGGACTTCAGATTTGGGATTTGTGCTATCATCCATGACTCAATCATAGCAGAATGCAGAAAGAAAGAACAATAAATTAGCCTTCCAAAATCCTAACAAAAGTTTAAAACCTGCCACAAAATTTTAACAAATAAACCAGCTACCTACCTGGTTTCCATCCACACAGAGGACACGTTGTTAATATTCCGGATTGAACTTCATGTACTTCTTTTTCATTTGGCTCCCATCCGCACCCGCGGCATTTAATTTTAAAACAATCCACACATTCTTGCATATTAGCACGCAACTTTCTTACTTCCACAATGCTGACACTCAGGAATAGTTTCATTGACTGGTCGTATATTCATTTCTCCGCATTCCGGACAATCAAAGGTGCGATTACCTAATTTGTCTGTACCAAAATCACGAAGACCAAATGACGATACATTGCTTGCTTCTGACTTTCCTGTGTCAAATCCGCTCGATGATCCGCATCCTGTTGCTACTTGCCTCACTGGTTGCTTGCCCAACTTGGTAATATCCAAACGGGATACGGGCCCAAGAGGGACATCTATTTTCTGTTGCCCAACAAATACGCGAACAGATCTTCGGAGCGCGTCTGCAGTATGATCTGCCTGATTCATGATGGCATTGAGTGTGATATTGAGAAATTGCTCATCATCTGGTGTATCACACAACGTATTAATGTAGCTCGTGACAAGCCCTGCAATACTTCGTCGTACCTGCACAAAATCTTCTGTAGATAAAAATTCATGACCTTGTTGGAGTGACGCATGAAGTGCATCCGGATTGCCAGATAGAGGTGATTTTGTGTCCACTAGTAAAGGGTGGGACAAATAGTAACTATCCATCGGACCATTTTTATACTCATCAAAATATGCTGAATCAAGTTGCTCTGCTCTCTCTTTATACTCCTCAAGGCAAAGACTCGAGGCATATCGACGTGCTTCAACAAATCGCGTATCTGTATCAGCATCTTCAGACAAGACAAAGACATCATAAAAGTTATGTGAATATGCAGATCCTTCCTGCCCTGGAGGAGACAGTGAGATGATTGTTGTTCCTGGTTTTGTATCTGGATTGCCAAAAATCTTCTCTATTTTCTCAAACTGTTCTACTTCTGCATCTTGTCTTGGCTTATCAATGTCTGCGGCAACGCTGTCTCGGCAATCTCTTCCCCGAGAAATCATGTCAACAAGGGGTTCTGTCATTCCCTGGCCATAGAGCTTCCCATCTCGAAGGTCATAGCGAAATTGAGATAATCCAACATTGAGCCTTTCTCCTATAAATGTTTCAACAGAAAATGCTGTCTGGGCATTCAATTCATTCCGCGCACGAATATATGCAGATTCTTCAGGAATATGCTCAAAAGTCTTGAGTGTTTGATAGACACCACGGTCTAGTCCTGGTTCATACGTCAAAAGCCTGCTTCCCATGTTTCCCCGTCTGTAGTGGCCAATAAAATTATTGCGCGTTGTCAAAATGGCGCTGTTAATCTCTTGTACTTTTTGTAAATGCTGTGGTGAGCCTTCCATACTTATGTAAATGGTTTCCAAATAACTTCTTTTGTATTTTTTCTGGATCCGCCTTTGGCGGAATTGGCAAAACGCCCCATGGTGTACAAAAGATCTGACAATCTATTAAAATAACGGATAAATTCCACGGGGACAGGTGTCTCTTTGCTAAGCGCAGTTAATCGTCTCTCGCACCGTCTGGCAACAGAGCGAGACAATTGCAAAAAAGAAGACTCTTTATTGCCAGTAAAAAGAATAAAGTTTGTTAATGGTTTGAGCTTACTTGTGAGCGTGTCAATTGTTTTTTCAAATGATACAACCCGTATATCAAGATAGGATAAAAACTTTTTAGCTGGATTCTGGTGAGGGTTTGCCAACTGTGCTCCAATATCAAGCAAATCTTTCTGAATTGCCTGCAACTCCCCATTGAGCTTTTTATCTTTTGAAAAAGATTGAACAACCCCCAAAAGACTACTTAGCTCGTCAAAGGTCCCATATGTTTCAAGACGAATATTGTCTTTTCCTACCCTTGTGCCATCAAAAAGGCTTGTTTTTCCTTTATCTCCTGTTTTAGTATAAATTTTAGTGCTCATATAATTTTACCGGTTTCGTTATTAATTTTTGAACCAGTGCATATCCGCCAAAGAAAAGGCCGTTATAGAAAAGATCACCAAATACTGTTGGACGGAAAAATGGCAAAGCCATAATATATGATTCCATCATCCCGAAGAATGTTCTCGGATACATAGCTTGTGGATACCAAAAATTAAAATTGGTAAGTATATAAAAAATGGTTGAGGAGATGAGTGAGGATAGAATAATATTTTGTACACTTGAGTGATTTTTAAGCCACAAGCCAATAGCAACAGTGATAAGAAAACTCACATATACAGAGGGTGCGCTTGCACTAAATCCTAAAAAGAAATCAGACAACACCATTACTATGATTGGCAGAAAAAATGCATATCTTTTTCTAAGATGAGCTCCTCCAAAAAGTGCCATTGCACCAATTGGGGTAAAATTAGGCACATGAGGAAGAAGCCGCAAGAATACTGCTGAGAGAATAATAAAAAATATAGCTAGAGTGTTTTTCATGTTAAAAATTGGTCAGGACAAATTGTAGCTGATCATTTGGTTGCACAGTGTATGAGGAAACGCCAATATTGGAAGACGCTCCATTCACCTGAAAGTCATAGTACTGATTTGTGCTTGCATCGACTCCATTAAAACCTGTAATGAATATGCCCAAACTCCCACCGTAATCTGTGTAGCGAAGATTGCCCAGCCCCACTGCGTCTTGTACTACCTGCCATGCACTTTCCCCTGTAGCAATCGGCGTTGTATAGGTACTTGCTGCATGCTCTCCTGCGTAATCAATATCTATAGTTATATTTTGAGGAAGTGGTGTGGGGGTCGGTGTAGGCGTAGCTGTCTCTGTTGGTACAGCTGTTGGCGCAGGAGTGGGAGTTACGACAATAACAATTGGTGATGACGTTGGCGTTGGTGAAGTGCTTATTGGAGCTGTTGTTGGAACAATAATATTGTTAATCACTGTTATTGGAACACTTGTTGGTGTGGGAGTAAGTGTTGGCTCCGATTGAATCGGAGTTGGAGTAGGTGAAATATGAACGCTTGCTCCTAAAACTTGCGGACGACTATTTTTTGAAAAGCTCGTAACATTTCCAGCAACAAAAGCAACGATAAGAAAAGCAATAATACCAATTAGTTTCCCTTTAGATTGTAAAAAAAATATGATTGCTCGCATAAAAAAATCCCTCTCTCTCGAGAAGGACACTACTAAAAATGTTCTTGCTCGAGAATGATTTATACATGGTTTTCTGGATGTACAGTAGCGGCACTTCCACCGAATTGCACGGTGTTTGCCCAATGTATAAATTAAATTGTTAAACTAACACTCTGAATGACCACAGCTATAACATTTTTTACAGCCGTCTTCATATGCAAATGCACTCACACCACATTCAGGGCAAATATCATACAGCGATGTGCTCGTGCTTGGCGTTGCACTCATGGTTGCATCAAGCGTTAATTGCCCTGCTTGATGTTCGCTTGCTGTTGCGTGCTCTTCTGCAGGAACATGAGTCTCAGGACTTGCTGGAATAACACCCTCTGTCATGACTTTGCTAATAACTTGTCTGTCTTCTACTTTCCCATTGACTGCAAAATCATAATGCTGTGCCAAGACTTTTGCTACTGCATCAGGCAACGATCTGACTCTATTAATGCCAAATCCAACAGATCTACTTCCGCCAATACCAGTAAGCATCGCAACAACTTGTTTCATGCGGTCTCGTGGCGCGAGCATGCCATTCAGGCGCAGATTCAAAGAGATCATTCGTCCCAGAGCATCTGCCATAGCGGCAACATCAGACCCACTCTTTCCAACAGTAATGAAAACCTCAAATGGCTGGCCATCTTCTGTGTGATTAATGGTAATAAAGGTTTCGCCAACTGGTGTTTCGGTTTTATAGGTTGACCCGTCAATTTTTTGTGGCCTATTGATCACAGGAATCATTGGTAATGCTGGTTGGATAGGTGCTACAACTGCTGTTTCTTCTTTTTTATCATCAACTCGTTCCAAAACTCCCTGTCGAGAGCCGTCCCGCATATACGTAACGCCTTTCAAACCATAATCATATGCTGCCATGTAGAGCTGTTTCACATCATCAATTGAGTCTGTCTTTGGTCCATTGACTGTCTTGGAAATACTTGAATCAATGTATGCCTGTGCAATTGCCTGCACTTTCACATGCTCCATTGGCGTTAAGTCATTTGCTGAAACAAAATAATTAGGTCGCTCTTCTCCTGGATGGGATGCTAGCCATTGTTCAAGAAGTGGATGATAAATCATGTGCTCGCCCAGTCTGTCTCGTCTTTTGAATGCGAATTCATAGACTGGCTCAACACCCGAGGAGACACCAGAGACTAAGGATGTTGTCCCTGTTGGCGCAATGGTAAGCAAAACGCCGTTTCGAATACCATATTTTGCAATTCCCTGTCTGATTTTCTCTGGCAATGCTTTAATATGATATCCTTTTAAGAATTGTTCTTTCTGGTAGTGTGGGAATGATCCTTTTTCTCTTGCCACATCAACAGATGCTGCGTATGCATTGTCTCTTAAAACTTGGAAGATCTTCTCAATAACAGGTAATGATTTTTCAGATCCGTACGGCAAGTGCATTTTAATTAACGCATCTCCCAAACCCATAATCCCAAGGCCGGTTCTGCGGATATCTTTGGCGCAGTCTTCGTTATCTTTAAAGAAGTAGTATGTTTTATCAATAACATTGTCCATAAATCGCATCGCAACTTTGACATCTTTGGCAAATGAGTCGTAATCAAACCACCCTGCAATATCTTTGCTTAAATCTGCATCCCTCACATATGCAGATAGATTCATTGCGCCCAAATTACACACTGCCCAAGGTCCTAGTGGCTGCTCGCCGCAAGGATTGGTTGCAACAAGATTTTCAAAATACCACGTGTTACTTCTTTTGTTAGAACGGTCTAAGAAATGAAGACCAGGCTCTGCAGACCGCCATGCTGCTGTACAGATAAGATCCCACAAGTATTTTGCTTTAATGGTTTTGTAGACTTTTACTTTTCCGCCTTTTTCAATCCATTGCTCTAAATTGCCATCCCACATTTTATCGTATTTCGGATCATCCAAATCTGGATACCTAAGGTCCCAATCGCCATCTACTTTGACTGCATCCATAAATGCATCGGACAGACAGACTGACAAATTTGCGCCGTTAATTTTTGACAAATCCTGCTTAACGGTAATAAATTCTTCCACATCTGGATGCCAATCCCAGAGCATAAGCATAAGCGCACCGCGTCTTGTCCCCGCTTGCTGCACAATGTCTTTTGTCGCAACAGAGAAAAGCTCTGCCCAATTGGTTGGTCCTGAAGATGTGCCGTTTACCTTTTTCACCCGAGCGCCTCGTGGTCTAAGTGACGACAGATTAAACCCGACTCCTCCACCTCGTGCCATAATCTCTACCATTTGTTTTAATGTTTCTAAAATTTGCCCTCTGGAGTCTCGAGGAGATGGAATCACAAAACAGTTAAAATACGTTACCTGAAAATTTGTCCCGGCCCCAGATAAAATTCTTCCTCCTGGAACAAATTTAAAATCATACATGACATCATAAAACGCTTTTTCCCATTTCTTTCTATCTTTGGGTTTTTCGTTTTGCGCAATACCCCATGCAACGCGTTTCCAGGTTTCCTCCGGCGTTGTTTCAATACGATTTCCCTCTTTGTCTTTCAGGGCATATCTATCCCAGAAAACAGTTTCTCTGAGAGTGCCTGTGAAATTTGGTACGTTTGTTTTTACAATATCTGTCATAGATTCATTACTTCACTATAAATATTATTTAATAACCAACTTTCTTACTTCTTTTTCGAAATCTTCTACATCGACAAAGCGTTTAAAAACACTGGCAAAGCGAATATATGCTACTTTGTCTAATTTTTTCAAGCGTTTTGCAACCATGTCCCCTATTTCTTTACTTTTGACTTCCAAAATTCCTTTTGCGCGAATGTCTCGTTCTATGTCTGCAACTATTTTTTCTGCTGTCTCAACAGAAATTTTTGTTTTCTCTGTTGATGTCAGAACTCCTTTTCTCAGTTTATCTCGGTTAAACAATTCTCGTCTTCCGTCTTTTTTGCGTACATATAAATCAACATTTTCTATACGCTCATAGGTGGTAAACCGTTTACCACAATTGCTGCAACTCCGTCGTCTTCGAATTGTTTCCAGCTCTTCGTTATCTCGTGTTTCAACAACTTCTGTTGAACTATGACCGCAGTAAGGACATTTCATAAATTTTTAATGTTCGTGACACTGCCCATATGTAGTGTCCTTATCGATATTAAGACCCTAAATCTGTGGCGTCAACTAGCAATAAGTGTATCAAAATGGAGCACTCCTTTTTTTAGCCTCAATTCTTTTTTTGAAGAAAATATGTCGGATTCACTGGTAACAAATTCTTATCAATTCTTATGACACGTCCTATGATTACAAGCTAAGTTTTGATACAACATTTTCGAGATTTTTCAATCTTGTTTGCTCATTTACAAATTCTTCTTTATGAGAAAGTCCTGGCAACTGCAACATTTGGTCAATAACTGCAATATGTTTGGTGAGTGCTTCTTGTAAGTTACCTGCTTGCGATGCCACACTTCCCCCACTCTTTTTTGCCTTACCGGCCTGATCTATTGCAAGTGAAAAATAATTTGTTGATTTTGAAAGCGTTGAAAGGGCTAAATCGTCATGTTTGACATCTTTTTTAAGAAGGTACCAAGACGATTCAAGTCTCTTATCTGACTGGAGCAAATAAAAGCTACTTTTTCTCAAGGGATCAGAAATTAAGAAGACAACAATCTTATCTCTGAGTGCTTTCAAAAAGTACAAAGGGTTATCAGGAAGAATGCCTGGGTATGGTAATGTGTAATTTGTCACCATGGCCGCGGTTGGCGATGCTGCTGCACTGGGCGAGCTTTCCTGTGCAAATGCAACTGATTTAGGGAAAACAACAAAGAAAAGAAGGAGAAGTGGGATGAATAATTTCTTCATAATTTCTATATATAATGCAATTCTCTTTTTTTCGCAAGCAGAATTTTATTTCTTCTTCTCTACTGCTTCCAAAACAAGCTGCAATGCCTCGTCTGGATCGTGCGCGTACGTATTAACAACTACATCATAATATTTTTCGTCCCAAAATGTCCATTCTGTATCGTCATGCGCATAGAGACGGCGCCATTTATCAACATCTGATTTTTCCCGCACCAATACTTCTTCTTTTGCATCTGCAATTGTCATTTGCTCCCTGTTGACCAATCGGTCAATGCGGATATTCGTCTGATCCACTCCGTCTGGATCAACACACACCACTAATACTTTAAAAACATCTGATAAATCTTTTGCCACAAATCCTGCAAGCTTACTTTCAACTACCATGTGGTCACGTTTTTCCAGAATTTCCTTCTGCATTGCCTCAAAAGCCAAATCTTCTTCATCTGGTCGAAGTCCAGTGTCTTTTGCTGCCAGTCCTAATTTACTTCTTACTGCCTCCCAAAAAATATCTCCTCCCTCGACTCGTTTCCACCTGAGTGCGTGTGCTAATTTTTTGGCTAAAGTTGTGGATCCTGAGGCAATTCTTCCAGAAACAGAGATGAGACGATACGGCAAATTAACTGGCTCTGTATCCATTATTTTCCTCCTACCTCCGATGCCAGCTCAACCAATCTGCTTGAATATCCCCACTCATTGTCATACCATGCAATGACTTTTACCATATTACCGCCAACTACCTGGGTCAAAGACAGATCAACAATTGAGGAATGGGTATTCCCAACAATGTCCGAAGAAACCAACGGCTCGGTTGTTGTCTGAATGATTCCTTTATAAGTACCCTGCTCTGCTTTGGTGAATGCATCACCAACTTCCTCAACAGTCACATCTTTTTTGAGAAGAAATGTAAAATCGGAAAGTGATCCAACAGATGTTGGTACACGAATTGCCAATCCTTCAAAAATTCCCTTTAAGGCTGGCAAGGCAAGTGCCGCAGCGCGAGTTGCACCGGTTGTTGTTGGTACAATATTTTTTGCAGCAGATCGCGCACGCCTATAATCTTTGTGTCCCCCATCTAAAAGCTCCTGATCTGATGTGTAGGAATGAATCGTTGTCATCATTGCCTTTTCTATCCCAAATGCATCTTCCATAATTTTGGCAACTGGAGTAATTGAATTGGTTGTGCAGGACGCATTGCTCACAATATCTTCTCCTTTGTATGTTGTGTTATTCACAGACACAACGTATGTTGCGCTATCGTCTTTACTAGGAGCTGACATAACAACCTTTTTTGCACCTGCTGTAATGTGCGTCTGCGCTTTGTCTTGTGTTAAGAAATGTCCAGTACATTCCAACACCACATCAACACCCACTTCTCTCCATGGAAGGAGTGTTGGATCTTTTTGAGAATACACCGGAATATCTTTTCCATTCACCACTAAGTGGCCTAAGAAATCTGACTTTGTAGTATCGGTATTTGGTTTTACGCCCAATTCAATTCCATCCAAAACACCATAATTGGAATCATACTTCAGAAGATACATCCAGCCTTGTAAGTCAGTTGAGGAACCTGCATTGATGGCAACTACTTGGAGCTCTGGGTGACTTCGCAAAATGATTCTATGCGCAATCCGTCCTATTCGTCCATACCCATTAATTGCTACAGAAATCATAGAGACAGTATAGTATGGAAAATTTTCTGACGCAAGATGAAAAAGAATAGGATACTCCAAAAACTCTTGACAAATTAATTGTTATTTTTTAAAATTTTTATGTTTATGGCAAGACAAAATACAGAAAATGGCAATCCACTTAAACCATGGGGAGAACCAGGAAGTGAGATAAGCGGAGTTCCACTTCCTACACAACCACAGCCAGGTGAAGTATGGTCAACTACCCACCGTTTACCTTCAGCAGAACAAGGGCGTGCAATTGCAGATGGGGATTATGATGGTCCTAAAGGAAGAGGCACATGGATTAGAAGACCTAACGGTCACAGATAAGGTTGTCGTTACTTTTTTAATTCGTAAATTCCTGAACAAACATTTCCCCATAGATTCCCGCATCAATAACGCCAATTCCTACTTTTCCAAAATCTTTTGACAAAATATTTGCCCGGTGTCCAGGAGACTGCATCAGTCCCTGCATAGCAAGAGTCACGTTGGGAGAAAATGCCAAATTCTCTCCTGCTGCCTGGTATGAGATACCTGCCCTGTCCATTCTGTCAAAGGGACTGAGTCCTTCCGGCGTATAGTGAGAAAAATATCCCCTTGAGAGCATATCTTGCGCATGTGCTCGCGCCAGTTCTTGCAAAGACCCATTGGACATAACGTCCGGCAATCCATTTTTCTCCCTTTCATTATTGACCATCGCAAGCATTTGCAGCTCTGCCTGTGAATCAACAACTCCTTTTGTGTATGTAAAATGAAGTGCTACAGTCGAATTGCTTTCTGGTTCTACTGTTAAGAAATTAAGCGTGTCATTTGCGGCTTTACCAAAAAGCGCACCAATTTGTTTTTCAAAGAGCTGCGAGCGCGCTAAGAGGACGCTCCCAATAACAGAATTGTTGAGTGCGTTTTTAAGAAACGGTGTTGTTGGAATTGACGCAACAACAGTAATGACAAACATCAGTAAAACAAGTCCCGAAACACTTCCTGGCAATATACCTAAAAATTTGTTCAGATTCTTAAATTCATCTTTCTGTAAAAAGGTATTTTTTATTACCTTTTTTGCCAGAAGCAAGAAAAAAAGATGAAGAAAAAATTCAGCAATAAATGCAATCGCAAAAAAACTTATCGCATTTGCAATGCCCTCTGGAATAGGGAAAACCTGTGTAAGAAAAGGTGTCAGATTGCCATATAACTGAAGACCCAACAAAAATGATGCACTAAATTGGAGTAAATCAAAAAGCGCAGGAATTGCGCCAAGCGCGTAACCTTCAATTGCGTAGAGCGTTAGAACACCAAGAATAACGTAATCAATCCAATTCAACATATGATTGCAGGCAAACTGTCTCAATGATATCATGGAGCTAATGGGTCTGGCAAAAAAATTCAACCACATTCTCAAGCGCGTGAAGCTTAAAAAACCAAGCAGAAAAATGCTTCTTTTCTACGGACGATTTGCAATACCACTTGTTCTTTTGCTTGGTATTTTTTACTACTTTATTTTGCGTGATCTCCCCTCCCCAACCAAACTTACCAGTACTGCAATTCCCCAGTCGTCACAAATTTATGACAGAAATGGCGTCCTCCTCTACAGTATTTATGAGAAGAAAAATCAGAGCTTTATTCCATTAACAACCATTCCCAAAACAGTCCAGGAAGCAACCATTGCCATTGAAGATAAGGATTTTTACCGTCACGGGCCAATTGATTTACGGGGCATTGCCAGGGCACTCTACGTAACTCTTTTCCATAAGCAAGTTCAGGGAGGTTCCACCATTACTCAGCAGTTGGTCAAAAACTCACTTCTTTCCCCTGAGCAAACTGTTCTTCGAAAAATTCGGGAAGTTGTTTTGTCTTTTGCAACCGAGCTTTTGTACCCAAAAAACAGAATTCTTGAATTATATTTAAATCAAATTCCCTACGGTGGGACGTCCTATGGTATAGAGGCAGCAGCCCAAACTTATTTTGGCATCCATGCAAAAGACTTGGATTTAGCACAATCTGCTCTTCTTGCAGGACTTCCTGAGGCACCAACTGTGTACTCGCCTTTTGGTGCAAGTCCTGAATTAGGAAAACAGCGCCAACAGGAAGTGCTTAAAGCAATGAAAGATCAGGGCTACATTACCAATGATCAGTACACAAAAGCGGTCAGTGAACCGTTGAAATATGCCAATGTTTTAGACAATATTAAAGCACCACATTTTGTTTTGTATATTAAGGATTTGTTGGAAAAACAGTACGGCGCAGATGTGGTGCAAACTGGCGGACTTAAAGTAAAAACAAGTCTTGATCTGTCTTTGCAGGATTATATACAGGCATCGGTTGCAGCAGAAATTGATCAGCTTGGACCTTACCATGTCACCAACGGCGCTGCAGTGGTTACCGACCCTGCAACCGGAGAAATCTTGGCAATGGTTGGATCGAGAGATTATTTTGATACGACACATACCGATGGTAATGTGAATATTGCTCTGCAGCATCGTCAGCCCGGCTCGTCGATCAAACCTATCAATTATGCTGATGGCCTTATGAATGGCTACTCAGCAGCGACTCCTTTTGCAGACCAACCAATTTGCTTTCCTAACCCATCTGGCCCAGCATATTGCCCTGTCAATTACGATGGCAAGTTCCATGGTGTTGTTGATATGCGCCAATCCCTTGGCAATTCATTCAATATTCCTGCAGTGAAGATGCTTAAGGCAAATGGTGTTGAAAGCATGCTCAACTTAGCACACGAAATGGGAATTTCTTCTTTAGATAAAAGCGCAAGCGATTATGGATTGTCACTAACACTCGGTGGCGGCGAGGTAACCATGCTTGACATGACAACTGCGTTTGGTGTTTTTGCAAATGGCGGCTACCGTATTGATTTACATCCAATTCTTGAAATTAAAGACAGTAAAGGTACTGTTTTGCAATCATACACCCCCCCACAAAGTCCTATTTTTGGGAAAAAAGTATTGCCAGATGGCGTTGCTTTTATTGTTTCCGACATTTTAGCTGACAATGGCGCACGTCTTCAGGAATTTGGACCAAATTCTGCACTCTTTTTCAGAAATAATTATGTCCCTGTCAAAACAGGAACAACCAATGATTTTCGAGACAACTGGACAATTGGCTATACACCTAATTACGTTGTTACTGTATGGGTTGGTAACAACGACAATACGCCAATGAATGGTTTGGCATCAGGGATTACTGGTGCAGCACCAATCTTTCATACGATTATGAGCCATCTTTTGCAAAATAAACCGGCACAGCAACCACAACGACCAGCAAATGTGATACAGGTAAAAGTTTGTACTACAACAGGACTTTTCCCAAGTACTCCTGGGCAGGAAGCGTGCCCAACGCGCAATGAATACTTTCTTAACGGAACACAAAATAAGTCGTCCGCCAAAATTGACACAGAAAATATGCTGATCGATAAATCCACCAACCGTCCTCCGCTTCCCAACCAGCAAGATACAAATGTTGAGTCACGAAGTGAGTCTGTGTTAACTGACTTAACGGGAGACAAATACTGCCTGTCGTGTCCTCCTCCAACAACTCCGACACCAACACCTTAGCATAATGTATTTGATATAGAATGCAATCTTTCCAAAGACGAAAAGCAAATTTATAATACAAACAATCGTTCCTGTCCTATACGGAACATGAGAATTGTACATCGCGCTTTTTTACTGCTTGCTCTTTTGTTAATTGCTGTCGGGGACGCTGTCTTTTTTTTTATTAGCCTTGTTGAGAGTATTTTTCTTTTTGTATGGCATGGTATTGTTTACATCGCGCTTTTTTTGGCTGGATTTCTTCTAAAAGGATTGCCGCGACCAAGTAGAAGATCGCGTGTTTATTCACATACCATTACTATTCCTGTCCGAGCAAAAATCCGCTACTTTTCAATCGGGGTTGTCTTTTGTTTTCTCTTTGTAGGTATCCCACTCATTCTCATAACGCTATTTTCCTTACTTCCAAATCCTAAAAATTTACAGCTTAATAATTTACCACAGACAACAAAAATCTTTGACAGAAATCACAAGCTTTTATACGCACTGTACGCAAATCAAGACAGAACAGTTGTCCCGCTTTCTGACATTCCGCTTTTTTTACGAGAGGCAACTATTGCCATAGAGGATAAAAATTTTTACAAAAATCCGGGATTTGATATCGTGGCAATTATTCGCGCTTTTGTTTCGGATATTTCACACAAAAATTTTCAAGGGGGTTCAACAATTACCCAGCAGTTGGTCAAGTCAACGCTTTTGACTCCTGAACAATCTATTAAACGGAAATTGGAGGAGATTTTTCTTTCTTTCTGGACAGAGCATCTGTATCCGAAAGATGAAATCTTGCAATTGTATTTAAACGAAGTACCATATGGTGGAACTGCTTGGGGCGTTGAGGCAGCGGCAAATTTATATTTTGGCAAAGATGTGAAAGAGTTGAACCTGGCAGAGTCTGCATTTTTGGCAGGACTTCCTCAGGCGCCAAGTAGCTACAGTCCTTTTGGACAATCTCCGTCTTTATGGAAAAAAAGACAGCAAGAAGTATTAGATCGCATGCAGGAACTTGGATATATTTCCAAAGATATGAAAAACAAAGCACAAGAGGAGCATCTAGTATTCGCCCACCAGCAAACTCCTTTACACGCACCACATTTTGCCATGTTTATAAAAAATTTGCTCATTCAAAAATACGGATTGCCTCTTGTTGAAAAAGGAGGACTCACTGTTGTGACATCGCTTGATCTGTCTCTGCAAGATATGGCACAGCAAGCAGTGAGTACCGAAGTCGCACGTGACACCTATCTTCATCTGACCAATGGCGCAGCGCTCATTACCAATCCCACCAACGGCGATATTTTGGCAATGGTTGGGTCTACTGATTACGATAATCCTGATTGGGGCAATGTTAATATTGCAACATCCCTTAGACAGCCTGGATCGTCTATTAAAGTTGTCACCTACGCAGCTGCACTCTCCAAAGGCATGACTGCAGCAACGCTTATTGATGACAGCCCAATCAGCTTCCCTGATGGGATCCATACCTACACACCCGTCAATTATGATGGCAAGTTCCATGGTCGCATAACGCTTCGCCAAGCACTTGCCAACTCATTCAATATTCCTGCAGTCAAAACACTTAATCAGATTGGTGTTGATGCATTTGTCGAAACTGGAAAAAATATGGGCATCTCACACTTAAAAAGTGAGAACAACTATGGTCTCTCCGTAACTCTTGGGAGCGCAGACGTCACCATGCTGGATATGGCAACAGCGTATGACACCTTAGCAAATAAAGGAACGCGGGTTGATTTGAATCCTCTGCTTTTGGTTACTGATTCTTCCGGGAATGTTTTGGAACAGAAAAGAAATCCTATCGGTCAAAAAGTGTTGGATCCTGGTGTTGCCTATATTATCAGTGATATTTTAGCGGATAATGCTGCCAGGAGTTGGGAATTTGGACCAAATTCACCGTTAAAAATAGATGATCATATTGTCTCTGTCAAAACAGGGACAACCAATGACATTAGAGATAATTGGACGATTGGCTACACACCTTCGTATACAGTAACAACCTGGGTTGGCAATAACGATAATTCTCCCATGAATCAGGGTTTGGTTTCAGGGATTACTGGCGCAGCACCAATATGGCATGCTATTATGACTAATCTAGTGAAAAACACAAAAGAACACATTGCGATTCCTGATGATGTTGTGAGCAAACAGTGCTTTGGTCACGCTGAATATTTTATGAAAGGGACAGAAAACAGTATTAATTGCACAATCAACCTGCCAACATGGACACCAACACCAACGCCCTAAAGAATACTTTTCTGGAGTTTGTGGAATTGCTCTTCTGGATTGCCGTTAAATAAAAATCCTGTACTCACAAATCGCGTTACCCCTGCATCTTTTAATGCAGAGATATTTTCATCATTCACACCGCCATCCACCTCTATTGGCAAAAGCGTATCTTTTTCCCGAAGTTTTCCAATTTTTTCCAAACGCTCTGGAACAAAAACTCCCCCTGATGAACCTGCATGTTGCCCAACATACAACAAAACTACATCCAAATCATCCGCGTCAACTTTTAAATCCTCCAAAGGCGTTGGACCATCAAGCGCAAGACCCACTTCTCCCCACAATTGTCCTTCTGCAACAAAAGCAGTGGGATCAGGCATTTTTTCTATTTGACCGATAAACCGAACAAATCCAGCATTCGCAAACGGTTTGATGTATTGTATTGGATTATCTGTCATAAAATGCGCCTCAAGTTGCACTTTTTTGGCATATTTTGCAAAAGGCGATGGATCCATCCATGTGCTGTGTGGTGCAAAAATCCCATCAACAATATCAATATGAATACTTTTTGCAAAAGACAGACAGTCTTCAAGTCTTTTTTCTATATCTTCCCAACGAATCAGCGTCCCTGGCCCTGGAATAATTTCATGATGGAGTGGACTTCTTATCTTACTCATGTAACTCCTTTTCTATTCGTCCAATTTTTGCCAAACGTCTTTCATGACGCTCTGCTTTGGAAAATGGCGTTGTTAAAAAAATCCTTACCGCCTCCAAAGCTTCTTCGTCTGTGAGAAATCGCGCACCTAAAGACAGTATATTTGCGTCGTTATGCTCGCGCGCCAAAACAATAATTTCATAGGGGTCTGTACTTGTTTTGCCTGTTACATCAACTGCACCAACTGCTTCTTTTGGAGAGTAAAATAAAGCCGCTCTCACGCCTGGATACTTATTTGCAAGCATCATTTCTGCCTGCCCTGATCCGCCAAAAATAATCGCTTTATCATACGGATTGGCGCTTATTTTTTCTGCAGCTTTGCTAATAAAATCGGGGAAATCATCGTTGTGGTCAAGTGCATGTGCTCCACAATCTTCAACATTGTGTCCCTGTCCAGTCAAATAGTCTTTTACTATTTCCTTTAGGCTAAATCCTGCGTGATCGGTTGCTAAATATATTTTCATGAATATTTTTGTATCATATTTTCTATTTCCTGTTTTGTCAAAAGTCCTTCTTGTCCGCCGACTTTTGTCACAACACCTGCTGCTTCTGCAGTCCCCCAAAGAAGTGCCGTATGTACAGGAAGTCCTTGTGCAATCGCAGCAATAAATCCAGCGCTAAATCCGTCTCCTGCTCCTGTTTTTTCTGTTACGACAACCGGAAATGCTTTTTGCGAGAAAACACGAGACGATTCATCAATGGCATAGGCGCCATTTTGTCCATCAGTCAGAACAACAGTTTTTGGCCCCATTCGTTGCAAACGAAACAAAAGAGCTTCTGCATTTTCTTTTTTCTCAGTTGGCAAAACTTCTTTGTACAAGATTTCTTCTGCTTCCTCTTTATTCACAAAAAGGATATCGCACATTTTAACAACATCGCTAAAACTATCTATTCCTGCTCGAAGCTGTGTACCGCCTGGATTAAATGCCAGCTTCGCACCACTTTCTTTGACAAAATCAAGTGTTTTTGTGTACGCATCTTCCCACGTATTTCCCATTGAGGTAAGAAAAATCCATTGCGACTGCATATTTGCAAAAGAAAAATTTTGTTCGTGTTCTATGTGGTGAACAAGAATTGTCCTGTCTCCTCCTGCGCTCACGCTGACATTAAAAGTTGTTTGCGTATCTGGCAGCTGTCTGAGAAGACTTTTATTTACTTTTTCTTTTTCCAATTCTTTTAAAATCTTTTCTCCAAATTCATCCACTCCCAACTCCACAGCTAAGGCTGCACGAAAGCCAAGTCGAGCAAATCCAACAGCAACATGTGCTGCATTGCCGCCTAAAGAAAATGCACTAGAGGTAACAGGTATTTTTTCTCCAAGAAGAAGCGTTAGTTCTTTTTTTTCTTTTTCTACACGGTAATGACTTCCTTTTTCAGAAAGCGTTACCAAGACATCGACAATTGCCTCTCCAACACAAATAATGTCAAACATCTGCATAATTTTATGCTATAGCAAAAACATCATTGAAACAAGGATGTACTTGCCATACTCAAAACCTAAGAGTACAATCAGTGCCTATGAATTTCTTAGAAGGACCGTGGGGATGGGCAACACCTGTAGTTGAAGGTCCTGTGCAGATAACAGCTGAGCAACGAAAAAAACGAGCAATTGCAGCAAGCAACCAATGGGAAAGAACGCATAACGCTCCCAAAGCACCATCGGGAAATTAGTTTGTTTTTGATTCAAAAACATGGTAGAGTAAAGCTATTCCCTGCCATGAGAAAATTCCTTCCTATTCTTTTTACGTTAACATTTATTTTTGCTTCTCTTTTTTTTCTTGTTGTCCCAAACAAAGCTGACGAGCTGGACGATTTAACAAAACAGATTAATGATCTTACTTCCGCTCTTAATCAATCTGTCAACGCAACTCGTCCTCTTGAATCCCAACTCAGTGCCATGCAAGCACAAATTACTGGCATTAAAAATCGCGTTGTTCAAATAGAAGAAGACGTTACCACCAAGCAGCAACAAATTGATGATGGATACAAAGACCTTAACGCCAAAAAAGATTTGCTCAACAAAGCAATCCGCAATTACTACATTAAGCAGTCGTACAATTCCCCTGTTCTCATTTTTTTCTCAGGACAAACTGCATCGGAAATCACTCAGATTCTTCAGTATCAAAAAGTTGCAGCAGATTCTGACAAGCAAATTATTACCAATATTGCCCTGACCATTCAAAATCTTCAGGACCAACAAAAAACTTTAGAGGATGAAAAAACACGTCTTACTGCACTTAAAGCAACACTTGATGAGCAATCTGCAAAACTCGATACTATTGTCAGTGGCGCCCATGCATACCAAGCATCACTTTCAAGTCAGATTTCCCAGCTTTCCGCCAAACAACAAAGTCTTCTTGCAGCAAAATTAGGGAGCTTGAATATTCCTCTTTTTGCTATCGCAGGAGGAGGGTGTTCATCAGATGTCAGTCCATACAAATCTCCAGGATTTGGTGGTCCAGAATTTGGTCTTTTTTCATACGGTGTTCCTAATCGGGTTGGACTCAATCAGTATGGTGCATGGGGACGAGCAAAAGCACGACAAGACCAAGACGCTATCCTGCATGCATATTACAACTTTGATGGCTATCAAAACATGAGTGCAACCATCAGAGTTAATGACAGCAATGGGTATGACAGTGGCAATGTTATCTGGTCAGGAAGTCTTGATGACTATGTCAGGCGAATTTATGAAGTCCCTGACTCATGGACAGACAATGGCAATGCAGCTCTCAAAGCCCAGGCGATTGCGGCAAGAAGTTATGTGATGGCTGAAACGAATAATGGAGCAAAATCTATTTGCGCAACTCAAAATTGCCAAGTTTTCAAAACTGATCCAAAAGGAGGCAATTGGGACCAAGCTGTCAGCGCAACAGCAGGACAAGTCATGGTTCAGGGAGGCAGCCCAATTACAGCATACTTTTCTTCAACACATGGTGGCTATATGTTTACCACATCAGACATTGGCTGGGCAGCAACATCGTTTACCAAAAGAGGACAAGATAGCTCAAGCGCAATTACCTCATGGTCGTCGCTTAATAGTAATGCGTATGATAAAGATTCCCCATGGTTTTATTGCGACTGGGGCGGAAGGTCTCAATACAATAATACTGCGTGGATGACTTCATCTGAAATAGCAGATATTGTTAATTCAATTTTATTAGTACAAAATGAGCCGTCTGCAGATGCTCACATCTTACAACCCGATGTTGCCGATCCACAAATGTGGACACCAGACCAGGTAAAATCAGAATTAAGCAAATATCGAACGCCATTCTCCTCTATTTCTGGTGGCTCTGTTGATGCAGACTTTGGGAGCGGTAAATCAACAACAGTGCATTTATCTGGCGACCAGGGAAGTTTTGATGTCGATGCCGTAACATTTAGAAAATATTTTAATCTTCGCGCACCTGCCAAAATTCAGATTGTTGGCTACCTCTACAACCTAGAAATTCATTGAATGTGATATCATAGATACATGACAGACCGGGATGTTCGATTTGCCCAAGAAACAGAGCAGCAATCCCCCGCTGACGAGAAGGATTCAACACGACAACCTCTTCCCAAAGAAAAAATACTGACACGCATGCATAATAAGCTAGGGAGGCTTCATTTGTTTGCCGCATTCTGCGAAAAACCGAGCAATGTCACGTTTCAAACCCAGGAGCCTGACGAGCAAGTTTTGGTTTTCCTGAGAAAAAGCCAGTGGATTAATTTTCCCTGGATTGTAGCAACACTCCTCTTACTTTTTGTTCCAATTGTTTTGTATTTGCTCCGCGATAATTTTATTGCACTTATTCCACCGCTTCGGGTCATTCTTGTTCTTATTCCTTTTTATTACCTTCTTGTTGCAATCTATGCTTTTGTTAATTTTATTACGTGGTACTACAATGCAGCAATTATCACCAACAAGCGCGTTGTTGATATTGATTTTCATCAAATTGTTTTTAAAGATGTTGCCGAAACAAAATTGGCTCTTGTCCAGGATGTCAGCTATAACCAGGTTGGCGTCTTGCCTAACATCTTAGGCTACGGATTTGTTCTTATCCAAACAGCAGGAACACTTGATAATTTTGAATTTCACAATCTTCCTCATCCTGATCGTGTTGAAGAAGTTGTCGAAGATTTAATTGGCGGAAGGAGGATGTATGAGCCCTGAGCAGCTTTTTTCCCTACAGACACAAGGCGCATCGCTTGTCTTAAAAATCGGTCTTGTCGCAGTGCTCTTTCTTGTTGGCATCTTCTTATTCGTCGTCTTAAAGCAAATTCGCGCAATGAATAGGATTGTTACCCAGCCAGATATGTTTCCATATCTTCATTCGTTTGTTTTGTTTTTAGGATTGTGCACCATAGCACTCATTATCCTAACCATTGTCATACTGTGATACTATAAAGAGAATGAGCGGGAAAATAACTGTCGGAAAAATCGTATCATCCGCAACCGATGTCGGCTGGTCGCAAGCATATCATGCAGGTGGTTTTACTGCAGTTATTTGCGTGACGGGCGAGAAAGATCCAGAAGAAAAAACACTGGCAAGCATTGGAAAAGATATGCTGGATACACTGGTGTCTGAATACTTCACACTTACAACAAAAGACTTAGACACCATCAATCAGGCAGTCACTACAACTATTGCAAAGACGCCAAAACATGCAAAAGTAAGTCTTATTGTTGCCGCTGTTATTAAAAATGTTTTGTACGCAGTGATTGCCAATGAAGGAAGAATTCTTCTGAAACGCGGCGACAAATTAGGACTTTTGCTTACCGTAAAAGAAGAAGACACGGGAAAAATAGCATCTGCGTCGGGATTTTTAGAAACAGGCGATACCGTTCTCCTCGCTACTCCCTCTTTCGGCAAAATATTTCCCCACGAAGAATTAGTTCAGGCATTTGATCACAAATCTGCAGAAGAGCTGGCAGAAATATTGGCGCCAAAAGTACATAACGCAGAAGATGGCGCAGCGTCAGCGCTTGCCTTTACCTACCATGAAGATGAGACAACGCCCGCAGAGCCCCCTCGTCACGACGAAAAACATGAACAAGAAAAAAAAGAGGAAGAAAAATCACTTCCTGGCTTTGAAACACCACCCTCTGAGGAAAAGCCAAAACGCTCTTTTTCCCATCGACAAAAACTGTTTCTTACCATCACTGTTGTTCTTGCTGTTGTCTTGATTGGTAGCATTTTTGTTTTCCAAAACCGCCAACAAGCAGCTAAAGATCAGGCGCTCTTTGCCTCCATCTATCAACCAGCCAAAACAAAATATGACGAGGCAAAAGGTCTTTTGGATTTAAATCGAGCTTTAGCTATTCAAGATTTGCAATCTGCACAGCAAGCATTACAAGCTGGGCAAGGAAAATTCTCCAATGGATCTGACCAGCAAAAACAAATTGCAACCCTTCTTTCCCAGGTAACAACGACTTTAACCGATGCACAAAAAGTCCCACTTATTACTGCCTCTAAGTCGGAAAGCGGTGCATCTCCTTTCTTGGAATTTGCAGCAAAACAAGGAAATGCTTATATCGCCCAGGATAGTACTAATTTTTATACAGCAGATGGCAGCAGTATTACTCAATATAATAAAAAAACAAATGCGAGCAAAAAACTTGTTACCAACAATAGCGATTGGAAAACACTCGGCGGATTTGATACGTATCTCGGTAACTTTTACCTTTTGGACACAACAGATGGCATTATCAAATATGTGTCTGGTGGCGGAGGCTATACTAAGGCCTCGTACTTCACGAGCACCAAACCAGATCTTTCCAAAGCAGTGTCTATTGCTATTGACAGCTCTATTTGGATTCTCTCGTCTGATGGCACGCTGAGCAAATACACAAAAGGCGCACAGGACAGTCTTTCAATCACTGGACTTGAGAAACCACTGAGTAGTCCGACACAAATTGTCACAAATGCTGATTTGGATAATGTATATATTCTAGATAAGGGCAATGAGCGAATTGTTGTACTGAAAAAGGATGGGAGCTTTATTAATCAGTACGCATCAGACACCGTGCGAACAACTGATCGTATTGATGTTTCAGAGAAAAATAAAAAAATATATCTTCTCTCAGGAGGGGCGATCTATCAGCTTGATTTGCAGTAATTTTCTTATCGACTCTCTTTGGTGGTGATAAGTCGTCTATTCATTTCCTCTTCAAATTCTTTAAGATCTTCTTGTGCATGCTCAATACCCAAATGTGAGAGAACTGCCACAGTAGAAGATCCAAGCAAAATGCCAAAAGACCCAAGCAGCTCTGCTGTATCTATTGACGACCCTGCTTCCCATGCTTCATGAAGTGTTAATCCTCCATGCAACACGCCTTCTCCTATACCAATCAGTGATAATGCTAAAAGTCCCATGAGTGGGACTTCCTGAAAGAGCAGGGTTCTTTTTTCTCTCTCTTCTTTTGCCTCCATGATTTCATGAAACGATCCTGGCATTGCATTGACTGTTTTTGGATGCTTATATGCACGCTCGGCTAATCTTTCTATTTCTTCTGTTGCAAATCTTCCAACTTTTTTCTCACGTCTTCCACTTATCGTAAGCTGTTGCCTTTCGTCAAACCCAGATGCACTAATCGATATTTCGTGCTCTTTTTTCTTGTGTTTCCCCCGTCTTGTGGACCAAACTACTTTTTCTCCATAGACTCCATGCTCATCGTCAGGAATGGGACTAAGCTTACCTTTTGTCCTTTTTTGAATTCCCAACAAAACACTGTGCGCCTCGCTTTCTTCATATTCTTTTTTGGCAAATTGGGTTGAGGGTCTAAGTCTGTCTGGCTTCATGAGTGCAAAATACTATAGTCCTTTTTGAGCCAAAAATCAATCCTGCAATGCTTGTCTGTTGAAGTTTTTTGCCGTATTATTACCTCATGAGAATACACAACAAGCGGGCGTCATTTGATTATGATCTCCACGAACATTACGAAGCAGGGATTAATTTACTTGGCGCAGAAGTAAAGGCTGTCAGGGAGGGTCGCGTTGACCTTACAGGATCGCACGTGCGAATCATAGGATCCGAGGCATATTTAGTAGGTGCGTCCATTTTTCCTTATGAGTACGCACGGCCCGAACAATACGACGAGCGGCGTACCAGAAAACTGCTTCTTCACAGGTCACAAATACTCATGTTTAGGCACAAAATGAGCGGCGCCAACTTGACAATCGTGCCTATTTCATTGTATACTACCGGTAGTCTTATTAAGCTAGAAATTGCTCTTGGAAAAGGGAAAAAAGAGTATCAGAAAAAAGAATCCAAGAAGCAAAAAGACTTAAAAAGAGAGCTTGAAAGACAAGATCTTTAACATCAGTATTCGCCATTACTAAACCTTTGAGGGACATGTCCCCCGAAGCTTTAGCGAAGGGGGATGAACTGATTCGACAAGACATGTTCTTTAAAAATTGCAAGCCGGCATTGATAGGTTGCCGTAAAACAATATCAAAAAGTAAATGCACAAGCTGTATTTACAAATATTCAGAAAATGGCTGATTTTCAGCCAACTGAATTTCAACCAGCTTACTTAACACTAAGTTAAGCGGTTGTGTCTATAGGATACTTTTCTCGGTGAGTCCTTTAGGCTAAATTAGCTGAGAGAACTAATAATAAATCTGGTAATTATATTATTCGAATTTATACCTTGAGAGTACAACTTCTTGTCTTTGAGAAAATGTGCTCTGACCAAAAAATACAAAGACTACGCTTGTAGAAATTTTTACATAATATCCTTGGACTCGAGTTCACTACTCGACATCTCCACAAATAAAAACTCCCTAACTCCGGGAGTTTTTAGCACTATTCTTCTTTTTCCTGCTGTCTTGCTTCCGACCCATCAGTAATACCAGGCATGTGCCAACCGCCATCCATGGGATACTGACTCTGTTTTGCATCATGTCTTTGTCTATCTTTAGGATAATGAGGGACAATTGGCGCTGACTGACCCCCACCCATCAAAACGTCACCAACCCTTTCTTTAAATCCGCTCACTCTTTCGCCTATTCTGCTTTTCATACACTCTCTCATTTTTACCATCTTTTCAGCAAAAACTTCTTTAATCCTGCGCCAGGATAACTCCATACACTTTTTCAAATCCATTTCTTTTGAGCACATTCGCTGCTTCAACAAGTGTTGAACCGGTTGTCACAATATCATCAACGAAAAGTGCTATTTTGTCATTGCGAGGAGCTTGTGACGCGGCAATCTTGTTCATGTTTTTATTAAATTGCACTCGACTCAGTGCTTGCTTCTTGGAAGCGGCGCTTGTTTTGCTCGCAATGACTGCAAATGCTCCTTTTATATTTTCCAACCTCTCTTCCCTTTTCAGTCCATACTGCGGCTTGGTTTCTTTTGTTCGCTTGAGCATATTCTGAACAGATAATCCAAATCTCTTACCAAGATTTTTTGCCAAAATTTCCGCGTGATTGTAGCCTCTTTTGCGAAGTTTTTCTTTAGATAAGGGGATTGGAATAAGTACTATATCTTTTTGCACAATTTTCATAAACTCCTCATCCTCAATTAGTTGCTCATACAACAAATCCCCTAGGACTGTTTGTAAATCAGTTAGGTATGGTGAGTATTTAAATTGATAGATAAGTTTTTTCAAAACTCCTTTATAGTTGAGTGCTGCAAAATAGCCATCAATTACATATTTCCCTTTGCATTTTGGATGAGTCATGCCATTAAATGAAGGTTTATGACAAACAAGGCATGTTGTACTAACAGCAAAAGAAAGAGTTGCAAAGCAATTCGGACACAGATACTCGCCAAATTTTTTGCACCCAACACACTTTTTAGGAAAGAGAATATCCAGAAGACTCACTATTGTAGTGTAAGGTTGTCTTTCCAGCTTGTCCAGAATCTTTCGCGTAAGGTATAATCAAGCTCACGGAGGAGTCGCATAGCTGGTCCATTGCGGGGGTTCGCTAAACCCTTGAGTCGTGAGACTCGCGCAGGTTCAAATCCTGTCTCCTCCGCAAGGATTTGAATACCGGACTGAGTTCTGTAATGCAGAACGAAGGAGGAGGCTCGCCCAAGGCGAGAACTTGTGACCAAATCCTGTCTCCTCCGCCACTTTTCTCCTTTCTAGTCAGCTTCGAAAATGGTAAAATCAGTATATTGGAGAGGTCGCCCCGTCATCGGGACTACGCTCTGAGGAGAGGTCGCATAGTGGTCGAGTGCAGCGGTTTACTAAACCGCCGATCCGCAAGGATTCGCGAGTTCGAATCTCGCCCTCTCCGCAGTCATGAATACAACACCCTTTGCTTCCCGTGCTGGAGAAAAATTAGATTTTGCTTTAAAAGAATTTGGCATTAATGTCACAGGACTTACCTGTGCAGATTTTGGCGCATCGGTAGGTGGGTTTGTTGACTGTTTGCTAAGGCGTGGTGCAAAAAAAGTGTATGCTGTGGAAACAGGATATGGCGAGTTGGCATGGAAACTGAGAAATGACCCACGTGTTGCAGTACTAGAAAAAACAAATGCCATGCATGTTGTTTTGCCAGACACAATGGATCTTATTACCAATGACACGTCATGGACCAAGCAGGAAAAAATTTTTCCAAATATTTTGACCAATCTTACACCAAATGGCAGTATTGTCACCTTAATTAAACCCCACTACGAAGCAGATAAAAAATTACTTCGTAAAGGAAAATTAGAGGAGACAACGGCGGAGCTGGTTGCAAAACAAGTGTATGAGATCCTCCCCACTCTTTTTCCTGTTGTTGCAAAAGGATTGGTGAAATCCCCACTTATTGGCAGTAAAGGTGGCAACAGTGAATTTATTGCTTTTTTCCAAAAAATATAACAGTGCTATAATTAGCACATGCCAACTCCAGTCAGTGTTTTAAGACCAACCCAAGAAGCATTTGATCACCACAAAAAAAATGAAGAAAATCACAGATTTGGTAATCCACTTCGTGATGTTATTTTAGGCGGCCAAGATGGCATGGTAAATGCGTTGGGAATTGTTTTGGGCATTGCTGCGGCAGGCGGTAATGCGCACATATTGGTCCTCACTGTCTTAGCAGCATCGGCTGCGGAAGCAATTTCTATGGGAGCTGTTGCTTATACATCTGCTGTTTCTCAGCGAGATTATTACGAAGCAGAGCTGCGTAAAGAGCGACGTGAAATAGAAAAGTATCCACAAATGGAAACAGAAGAGGTCAGGCGAATTTTTGAAGCAAAAGGATTTACTGGAAAAGTTTTGGAAGAAATTGTGACAACCATTATCGCAGACAAACACATTTGGCTGGACACCATGATGCGAGAGGAATTGGGAATTGAAAAAGTCGAGACGCGAAACATTTTTCGAAGCGCTGCCGTTGTTGGCGTTACCACTGCTATAGGCAGCATTGTTCCGCTTTTACCTTTTTTCTTTACTGCGCATCTTCCCTTTAATACCAATGTAATTTTGGCAATTATTGTCTGCGCAATCGCACTCTTTGGAGTTGGTGCCTATCAAGCGTTATCACTTGTTGGGTCATGGTGGAAATCAGGAATTCGCATGATCGCTATTGGACTTTCAGCAGCATTTATCGGCTATCTTTTTGCCAAACTTATTGAACACTAGAAGAAACAGCTTTTACTGCTGATTCCTTGTTTTCCCCAATCTGAATTTGAAACGTGTTTGTCCCAACAGTAATAGCAAACTTTTTAACCGAAACATTCGCATCTCGGTCATAGAGATAAAATGTCGCTTCTCCTGCTTCTTGTGCCGTAATTGTACTCGTATATGTTCCTGCTCCTGGTTGCTCAATGATATAGCTGGCAATATCTTTCATGGGACTCTCTGTGGTTGTCGGTAGTGAAGGCGGACGGATTCCTCTCTGTACAGAAAATGATCCAACAGATTGATCCGCCTGATTCGCTACAGCGATTGTTGCAGTCTTATCCGCGATTATTGCTATGTACGAAAGGTCTGAACCTGATGTAGGCGCATTGACAACAGGGCTTGGAGAAGAACTCGGTGCCACTACTGTTTTATCTGATGTTTTCTGTACGCGGGATGCAAAAAATATACCACCTGGAATGAGAAGAAGAGCAAATACAAAAAGTAGAACTTTCCGCCATATATTAGTCACTATACCATGTTGCGGAAGACTGCGAACGATATTCAAACTTTTTACGCACAACTTCAAGCTATCCAACAATATTATATACCAAGTTTTTAGGAAACATTTTTCGAAGTATTTTATGTAGTGAGGTAACTATTCTGAAGATCGCTGATTAGCCACTCGCCTTTGATATCTTTCAACAAATTTTAGGCTAACTGAAGTAAAGATTCTGCACCTTCGGTCGTAGTTTTCACTAGAACCATCACCTACTACTTCTGCCATAATTCTTTCTTCTGTTTCACTGGAACCTGGACTGTATGTTTCTCCAATTTTTACTAATTTTCTATTCGCTGGCTCAGAACCACGCATCCCTCCAGCAATTGCAAAATCTCCTGGTTTTAAACCTAATTGTTCTGCAGTTTGCTCTGCTGATCTAGCTTTCATAATAATTATTATACTATAAGTTTTTAATTTGTCAAGCGCCAAAAAATTGTTAAATACTGAAACCTATTGTCGTGGAGTTCTTGGTCGAGCAACAGGAGAAACAGGAAGTGCATCAGGCATAACTTTTGTAAATCCACCCACTTCTACGATTTGAGGGAAACCTTTTCCTTGTCCAGGTTTCAGGAGTAATTTTTCTGTAAGTCCCCTGCATCAACAGCAATTCACTCAGAAGCTGTCGGATGCGTGCTGCCAAATCCCACCCCCCCCTTATGCGTTTCCAATCTTTTGGTACGTCAAAGCAAGGTATGACATGGATGTCTCTTGCAAAAAGTTTGTGAACTAATCCTGTGTATTTGGTAAATCTAGTAAGATACTCCTGACTAAAAGATTCCTCAGTGAGTTGTCTTCTTGCTGCCTCTATTTCTTCATGCTTGATGTATCCACAATTATGCTCCTGGCAATCCTGTTCTGTTTCAAAACGGTAGGTAATAAAGTCAGGGTCAAGGATAACGCCCTCTACCTCTCCTTCAATAATGTTGTCATGGCCTCCTTGTTTGGCGAGATTGTGAAAATGATTGTATCCACGAGGCTTAGAAATGAAAATTGCAGGGCTTTGGTAATCAGAAAGCATTGGACGAAGTATCCTTTTCCATAAAGAGGTGAAGTAGTCAATTGCTGAGATCTCATCAATTATGAGCGCCCCAAGAGTTGTGCCTTCAAGCGAAGTGGGATTGTCGGCACCCTTCAAAACAATCTTAGAGCCATTTATAAGCTGTAAAGACAGGGCAACCATTGGTTCAAACTTCGTCTTAAAGGGCAAGATACCCAGTCTTAGCGTGCCAAAACCATTTATTGCCCTCCAAGAAGCGAAGACTGAGACGGATAGAATAGTGGCTTCGTTCAAACTTAAAGAAAAGATTGATATAACAGCCCAAATGATGTACTTCTACCAAGAAAGTCTTATGTTGCGGAGAGGGCGAGATTCGAACTCGCGAAGGACTTGCGTCCTTGACTGTTTTCAAGACAGTTGCACTAGTCCACTATGCGACCTCTCCATGCACTCTTCTATTATACCCCAAACAGGCTCGCAGCAAAACCCTTTCTTGACTCAATTACCTCAGTTGAGTACAGTTAAGATATGGACGAGAAAAAAACCTCACCAAATCCTTATGCTGTTAAAACACTTCTTTCTTGGAAAGCACCAGGCAGACCATACAAAAAACGAACACGGGGTTATTTTACCAGCATGCTCCTTTTAACAGTTTTAATTGAAGTTATTCTGTTTCTTTTTTCCCAATATGCACTCATGGCTGTTGTTGGTTCTTTGGTTTTCTTATCCTTAGCACTTGCCTTTACCCCGCCAAGCAATTTTCAATACCGTATCTCAACAGAAGGCATTATGGTAGAAGACCATTTTTTCTTGTGGGAAGAATTGTATGATTTCTATTTTAAAAAAAGAAATGGTATTGATGTTTTGCATATTCGAACCTATGCCATGATCCCCGGCGAGTTGACACTCACCTTGGGCGATCTTACTGAACAACATGTCAAACAAGCGCTGCTTCCTTACCTTCCTTACCGTGAATATGTCAAGCCAACCATGATGGAGAAATCTGCAGACTGGCTTTCGAAAAATTTTCCTCTGGAAAAAGAGTGATTTTTTGCCCCGATACACTGAATCAGGTATAATACACCTACATTTGTGCCCGTAGCTCAGCGGATAGAGCATTGGATTGCGGATCCAACGGTCGGAGGTTCAATTCCTCTCGGGCACGCTTCACTACGTTCAGCGTAAACGCAGGGTTTATATATGTGGTATGTTTACATTGTGGAATGTAATGATGGCTCTTTTTATACAGGAATTACAACAGATATAGAGAGAAGAATTTTTGAACACAATAACAAAACTGGAGCAAAATCAGTAAGAGGCAAACTTCCTGTAAAATTGGTTTATCACGAAAGAGCAAAAAACAATGCTTCTGCTGCAAGAAGGGAAAGAGAAATTAAGGGGTGGAATAGAACAAAAAAGCAAAAGCTTATAGAATCTTGAGGTTTACCTTGAGGAACGAAGTGACGAAAGGAGGGATCGCATAGTGGTCGAGTGCGGCGGTTTCGAAAACCGCTATAGAGAATTTTCTTTATCGTGAGTTCGAATCTCACTCCCTCCGCCCTCACCTTGTCCTCGTAGCTTAGCTGGATAGAGCATCAGGTTCCGAACCTGAAGGTCGGCAGTTCAAATCTGCCCGGGGACGCACATAAAATTCTATCCATTGCCACCAAATGGCTTCGTTAGTTCAATTGTCTTCCCAAGCATAATTGGGTACACAAGCCACATAAATCCCATTAGAAGAAGCGCTTGACCAAGTTTTCTTGGGCCAGCTATTTTTAGATACTCCCAAGACTCGTGTCTCATAAGTTTTCGGAGATTTTTTGCTTCTTCTGTTCCTCCAAAAAAGAGCCCACGAATACCATATTTTTCAACAAGCCGTCTTGCATATCCTAACGCTTGCTCACCGTGCTCGTTCATTTCTGTTTTCCCAAACCGTCTTCCTATCCAGAGATTAAGCTTTCGAAACCCTCTTCTCACCGCGCCTGGTGACCAATCGTGTTTTTTCTGTTGGGATTCTTGCAAAAGCTGCTGCCTTCGCGCTTGCCGTTTTTCTTCCGGAATAACAGTACCGTCAGTATCATAATTTTTTTCAAGGCGATCAAGAAAAACACTGTCTTCTGCTTTGATTTCTTTCCCATTCATGACACCTCTTTCAAGACTGTATTTATTAAATTGCTCTTCGTCACCAAACACGCTTTGTTCTTCGGGTGTCAATTGTCTCCACTTCCTACCCGCGAGTGCTCGAATTTTTCCATCTGCAGCATCATTTCCACCATAATGCTCTCGTAATCTCTTCTCAAGACCCCGATATTTTCGCTGTAATCCTTGATATTCGCTATCTCGCTCAAGAAGTGATCTTTTGGCTTCTTGACGTCTTTCTGCCTCCAAGGCTCGTCTTTCTTTTGCCACCTTGTCTCTTGCTTCTTGCTGCTTATTTTCAGGTAAATTCGCGATCTCTGCTTCTCTGGCGTTAATTCTTCTTTCTCTTTCTGCAAAGGCTGCGTCTTGCTCTGTTGCCCTAACTCTTTCTCGCAGCTCAACATACTGATTGTATGCTTTTCTTTCTTTTCCTGACATTTCATTAACGTCTCTATCCTTCTCCTCCTGTGATTTGCCTTCGATCTCTCGAAATCGCGCCATATTGTCGCCATTTAATTCTTGTTGAGCTTGTTGGTACTCCTTATCCTGAGCAAGCACTGCCGCTGCAGCCTGTCGCGCACTCTCTTCTTCATTGACAGTAGCCTGAGCAGGTGATTCTTCTGCGGGAGGGGCTAAGCCAGCCCCATTTTGTTCGGGCGATGCTTCAGGCTCCCTAGAACTAGCGGATGCAACTTCACTTGTAGGTGCTTTCTGAGTTGGACCAGACTCACCAGAATTAGCTTGCTGTTCTGCATTTGGTAGCTGTTCACCTTGTACATTTTCTGTATGGACTGGCTGCACCTCTCCACTTACCTGTCCTGGCACAGCATCTGAAGCTGACCCCTGATCAGCAACGTGAACTTCCATAGATACTTCTGGTTGTTCTTGCGCGGCAGGTGTCTCTGGTTTGTTTTCTCCTTCTTCATCCTGAGCACCGGGTATTTCCTCAGGTGTCACACTCAAGGGTTGAGGGCCAGTTGGTTCACTTGAAACAGTTGTTTCTGTTGCTGGTTGCTCCTGAGTGACTTCATCACCCGACTCAGTCGCTGCCTCCTCTGGATTAGCGCTCTCAGCAGGCGTTTTTTCAGACCCTAACTCTTCTGGTGTTACCAAACTTTCTTCATGAACATCTTCTTGAGTAGGTGCATCTGAAACAAGTGGCACTACCGGAGCTCCTACACCTGCAGGCACCTCTGGCACCGACACACTGGCTCCCTGAAGGCCATTAAGTCGTTGCTCTGCTGCTCCCATGGTATCTCCTGGTTTTCCCTCCGGAAGTGGTGGATTAAGGAGAGCGTCTGCTGCTCTCTCATTTTCTGCCTTTTGTGTTGCTCCTTTTTCTCGATCCTGGGCAGCAAGCTCTTCTGCACCTGCTGGTTTTTCAAGCAATTCTTGTGGTGGTGTATTTTCTGGATTTTGTCCACCAGATGGCACATCACTTCCTGTCATAGCGCTCCTCCTTCCTCTTTTGCAGGATGCATTGTTTTGGCCGCTGCAATTGCTGCGTCAATATTTCCCTGTTGAATAAATGCGCGCATTTGCTCCAAGACCCGCTGTCTTTCGCCTTCATTTACTTTTCCCAATTCTTCTGCATATACTTCTTTTGCTTCTATGTATTTGTCTCCAAGATTTTTTAACTTATTGAGTAAATCTTTCTGATCTGTTACCGGCAATGCTGCCAAAAAATCTTTTGCTTGCTGGCGCGCTGTCTCAACATTAATTTGATTTGCTTTAAGATGCGCAATAATCAACTCAACTAATTCTTTTTCTATTGCTTTTACTTCCTGATTTATGTCCATATACGTACTATAATTCATAGCTATCCTCCTCGCAAGACATCTCACGTCTCTTATTTTTCCAATGCGTTATAATAGCAGTGTATCGCATAGCTTGTGTATGCACTTGATATTTGCTTTACATTACTATGACAGAAGAGTTTTCAGCAGGTGGGATTGTTTTTAGAAAAGGACTGGATTCGGGAGAAAATCAGAATGACGTATTTATTCTTGTCTCCCAGCATTCTGGCCATCATGGATGGGTTTTCCCCAAAGGCCATGTTGCAGATACCATACCAAACGAAACAGAACAGGAAGCTGCAGTCCGTGAGGTGCAAGAGGAAACAGGGATTACCGGCACTATTCTTGAGCCACTTTCTCTTGTTGATTACTGGTACGTTTTTCGTGGTGAAAAACGACACAAAACAGTCCAGTATTTTCTTATGGCTTACGAGTCAGGAAACACAGAAGACCATGGATGGGAAATGGAAAATGTTGTATGGTTGCTCATCTCAGAAGTAGAAAAAAAACTTACCTACAAATCAGATAAAAAAGTGTGGGAAGAAGCAAAAAAGAAATTACTACAGAAAATTAAGTAATGTGCGGAGAGGACGAGATTCGAACTCGTGATCATCTTACGACGATACCCGCTTTCCAAGCGAGCGCACTAGACCAACTATGCGACCTCTCCAGCCTTGCTATTATATAGCAATAACATCTCTAAACCAACCCGTTTCTCGGTTACGGCTTCCACTTCTTTACTTTGAAATTTCACTGACTAACCTTGACTTTCTTTGCCAAATCTTCCACACTGATATTATGCATATTCCTGCCCGTGTTTTTGGTATTTGTGTGGCATTTCTTGTTTTTCTTAATATTTTTGTTCCTGCTTTTGCCCAGCAAACCACTCCAGCAACTCTCGCAGCTCCTTTTGGCGCAGACGTGCCCCAAACAGTTGGCACGCTTTCTCAGGGTGTTTTATGGGGAATGGTATCGTTTGCATCATGTCTGATAAGTGGTATTGATGTTGCTGCACCTTCGCAAAAATGTCTTGGCTACAATGGTACAACAGGAAAATTAGGCTATGTTAATTCTTCTGGTGGCCTTTTGGGAATAGAGTCATCTGCAATTGCTGTTTTGTACAGTCCACCAAAATTTCACGTCGCAACGTACATGAGCTATCTTAAGAATAATTTTGGCTTGGTAAAATCTTCGTATGCTGCTTCCCCTGCTGGTCCAAGCGGATTCGATCAGCTCACCCCAATTATGAATTTGTGGATTGCCTTTCGCAATATTGCCTATCTTTTGTTTGTTATTGTCTTTGTTATTGTTGGATTTGCCATTATGCTTCGGGCAAAAATAGACCCGCGCACTGTGATGACCATAGAAAATCAGATTCCTAAAATCATTGTTGCGCTCATTCTGGTGAGTTTTTCGTACGCAATCGCTGGCCTTGTCATAGATATTATGTGGCTCACAACCTATGTAACGATTAACCTTTTTAGCTCGCTTGACCCTTCTCTCCAGGCTGCTAATATGACGCAAAATATTTCACAAAACCCACTTTTTTTCCTTCAGCAAGCTTTTACCGGTGGTGTCTTAGGACTTTTGCTCCAAACATCGGGTTCTATTTATGACATTATGGTTCCCATTGTCAAACAGGTTATTGATGGGTTTGGGCCACTGGTTATTTTGGGTATTGTCCCCTGTCTGTTGCAGCAACTCGGAAGTGCTGTAAGTAACCCAATTCAAACGATTCTCTCTGCGGGGGGCAATCTTGTCAATGGCACATCTGGCACCGCCATCAACCAGTGCGTTACCCAAGGCGTCACCAATTTAGCAGCGGGCTTAGCGGGTGTTGTTGCATTTCTTATTTTTGCCTTTGCTTTGGGATTTGCACTGTTTCGCATGTGGTTTACGCTTCTCAAATCCTATGCGCTTTTTCTTATCTATGCAATTCTAGGACCTTTCTTTATTATGCTCGGCGTCTTGCCTGGGACAAAACTAAATTTTGAAAATTGGTTTCGCCATTTGCTTGCCTATAGTCTTGTTTTTCCTTTTGCTATTGGCACGATTCTTTTGGGCAAAACGATTGCTGATTTATATAGCAATGCAAAAGCTGCTTACGTACCACCATTTATTGGCGTTACGCAAAATACTGTCTCGCCAATCGGCCCATTAATTGGCTTTGCTGTTTTGCTCTTACTCCCACAATCGCTCACCATGCTTCAGGATGCACTGTCTGCGCCGGATATTAAATACCTTCCTGGTATTGGCCAATTATTAGCAGGTGGCAGCCAAGCATACTCATCGCTTGTTGGGCAACCATGGAAAAGGATTACCAGACGTGAGGACAGAATGGCAGGACTCAGCGAAGGCAGGCTGCGAACTGCTGTTATGAATATTGGTTTTGGTAAAAACTTCAACCTGAGACGCTTAGCAGGAGAATCTGAGCCACAAAAGCATTAAATAATTAGAGCTTAATTCCAGCGCCAAGCTGTTTCATAATAAGGCCGAATGCATCGAAGAATCCAAAGAGAAATCCACCACCCATTGAAATACCAAATTCTTTAAGATACAACTGCCACAAAACCGCATGCGCAGCAACCAAAATACGCATAATTTCTTCTGCGTTAAAAAATCCACTCAAGACAATTGTCTCCCCATCTTTTCCCTGCATCACGCGTGATGCATATTTAAGAAATGCCTCGGTAATAACTTCTACTTCTTCTGCTGAATAAATTCGATAGCCGCCAGAAAATCGCGTGTGCTCACGAAGTTGTGCTGCAATAAGGTAAGCAAAGACGTTTCTTGCCATTTTTGTGTGATACACATCTTCCCCAGACCACGAAGAATTGTCTTCGCGCGTATACATATTCATTTCTCGTACTTTCTCGCTAAACATACTCTCGCGAAGCGTCATAAAACCAAACTTTGGGGTTCTTTTTACCTGTCCTCTTTTTGAAACATCATTTGAAATTGTTTCATCATACAGCCAACCATACTGCATGGTGTCATACAAAAAGCCATTGTTATCAAAACCGTATCGTAAATGTTTCCAGGTACTATCAATCATCTTCTGCATTGCCTCATTGTTCCAAATAAGCCTGCCAAAATTATCCCGTTTTTCAATCAGCTTATCTAGACTTAGCTCTTGCTTGCTTGTTAAGTCTATAAACAGTTCGATTGCATGACTTACATGATCTGCATAAAACTGGCGCATTGCATTTCCTGCAAACTCAAAACTCTCAATGTCTTTGTTAATATTAAAGGAGTATTCGTCACCATGACGCTCAAGTCCAGTGAGCATTTGATATAGGGTTCTGTCATACCCTGTCTCACCATCAAGTTGCACTTTTAATCCTTGCCACATGTCGGTTCCCAGACGATGGATGCCATACAAATTGTCTAAATTTCCTGGATAATTGCCTCCACCTGACTGTCTCAACCTATACCATTCGGTGTTTTGCACTTTTGACCATGCATCATGACCAATACCTAACATATCGTTGCGCGCAGAAATGCCTGAATGGAAAGTAAATGTATACGCCCACTCTTCTGCATACTTTGCCTCAAAATCATCGAGTCGCTCTGTAAGCATGAGCGCATCACGCATTGCATCCCGCATGCGATCTCTTGCCTCAAGCGAGTAGCGAATCTGTTTAAATGGATTAATGTCGTCCGTATATTCTTTGGGGAATGCTTGGGCAAAAAGACCAATCGCAAGACCAGACAAGTTATCCAATTCTCTTTTTCCAAATTCACCATTTTGAAATTTATAAATAAAACCATCTTTTCCATATGCCTTGTCTCCAATGCCTGACTTTCCTCGAAGTGAGTTAAGAAAATTTTCTGTTCGTGTTCTTGAATCATTTCCCGCAAACGCTGCAAGCAACATATCCAATTGACGAAGTCTTTCCTGATTAGAGTCGTTTTGACTGCCATCTTTATTAACCGTAGGATATTTTGCTTTTATTGCAGTAGCTGCTGTATCAAGATCTGCTTGTGTTATAAATCTATTTCTTCCTTTTTGCATTTTTGCAAGAAAATCATTTTTGCTCAACATGAGAAAATCTGCTAAATCTGCTTTCTCCCATTCGTAACGTTTTCGCGATGTGCCCTCCATTTTTCCGCGTCTGGGAATTCGTGTTGTATTTAATTCGTGTATAAATTCTGCAGCAATGGTGCTTTTTTCAGGGGCTTTTTCGTCATATTTATTACTAAGACCACCTTCGTTAAACTTCTTATCCTCCAATGTTCTTCTAATAAGCGCTCTATAAAAAACATCTGCACCATCTACCAAAAGCTTGCCTTCCGAGTCTCTTTTTTCCATGAGTTTATAAAAGGGGTTGTCTCCCTCTATTGCATATTTATTGTAAGCGGCATTTGCCTCTGCAATGTGGTAATATGCTGCAAGCGATCGTTGAAATGCTTTACCCGTAGATCCCTGTCCCAATTCTCCTTCCATCATTTTTACTGTTTCATTATCTGAATCTAAATCATCGGTGTGCGTTGTTGTTGGCATATTAAACATTTTTAAGATCCTACTTCTTGTGCGCGTCCAAATATTTTCGCTGTACAACTCCGCCAACGTCTCCGATAATGGTTTTTCGCTTACCATACCCTTCTGACGGTAGGCAACATCCATGTTATGATTCTTAGTAAGAAGCCAAATTTCATACATTATTTGAGTCTTTGCTTCTTCAAATTCCTTACTTATTTTTTGCTGGGAGTCTGCTTTGTTCCACTCCTCCTTTTCTTCCAAAACAGCCTGCACGGGATTGCCTTGCTCATCAAAAACATCAAACATACCCGCACCATATTCACCCCTTCCAGCATATACTGCCTTGTACTTTACCTGTTTTCCTGTCGCTTGATCTGTTAGAACATAATAACCCGCTGATTCACCAGGACGCAGATCTTTTATCTGATCGTTCGGAACAAATGTTTTATTCTTTTCAGCAACTCCTAACTCTATCTCCGAGACACGAAGATTTGCAAACGTCTCTTGTCGATGTGCAAAATATGTGTCGAAATCAACCAAAATTTCATACATGCTGACAGTACGAGACCCAGCAACAACATACATACCTTTAAATAAGTCAATTGGTTGCATTGGGTCAAAATCATGATAAAACCATGCACGCTCACGAACCCATCGAAGAAAATTTTCAGGATGCGCAGTCTCTTTCAAGAGTGTCCGCCCAAACTCATCTTCATAATCTTCTACATCTATCAAAGAAAATTCTCCACCTGGACGGAACTTTGGATCAAGCTGTGTTTTGTTAAATTTTCCCATAAGTTCTTCGAAGGATGTGATTTGCTTAAAGGGGTCGTCTCTTTCAAGGGTAAGCTTGGCTGCTTCAAAATATCCAGCAACCCGTGATGCCAAAGATGCGACACGACCTGCATAACCCAACGCTCCCTTAGCACCTGCGGATTTTATTTCGTCACTTAGCTTCTCCGCTTCTTCAAAAACATGAGCCTTCTCCAGCTCCTCCCTAACCTTTTTGCCCGTGTCTTCTTTTCCTTCTCTTGGCTTGAGCCCTTCTTGCAACGCATCCACGGCCGCAACAACAAGGCTAGCATCTGCCCACACCTCTGCCCCGTTGGCCTTATTTTGCACAGTCTGGGCAATTTTTGTTAATTTATCCCTAGTTCTTCCTGTCTTTTTCTCCTCTTCTGCTACTTTGGCGAGTTGCGGCTCAGGATTTGTTTTTGCTGAGTCCGGCTCTACTGTTTCGCGGGTATCGCTATTTGCTCTTTCCAAAAGAGATCGCGTTGCCTCACTCACTGGACCTGGAGACATTTCTGAAGATGTTTCGCTTTGCTCGTTGTGTGATTGTTCGCCTGATGGATCCATGTATCCATCGTAACGAGTCTCCCCTGTTGGTGTCAATTCGTATTCTGCCATATGCACGCATTGTATGTCGCCGACACGTTGTATTCTTGATATTTACCTCACAAAATCCTACCATGAATACATGGAACATACGCATTTAGAGTCATTGTACCCAGAAAAAACACGAGAAGAAGAAATTGGCAAAATTCTCTCGTATATTAAAAGTGGAAAATCCTCCCAGCTTATTGCACTCCCTGGCGTTGGCAGAGCAAATTTGCTTGGATTTTTAGCCTACAATAGGCAGATTCGCATTCACCATTTGGGAGAAAAAGAACAAATGTCTTTTCATTTTGTGTTGTGTAATTTTTCAGAAATGAAAAACAGGCCGCTTTTTGATGTTATGAAATTCTTATTTCTCGAGCTCTCGTCGAGTCTGCATGAGAGAAAACGAGACGAAGAATTTGCTATCGTTGATAAGCTTTTTAAGGACGCGCTTTCTTATCAGGACGAGTTGGTATTGTTTCAGGAACTGAAAAATGCAATTGACTACCTAACGCTTGAGAGAAATTTGACCGTCACTTTTTTACTTGAGCGTTTTGAAACATACACTCCCCAGGCAACAGAGGCATTTTTTAATAACTTGCGAAGTATTAGAAATAGAGCAAAATATAAATTTTCTGTTGTCTTCTCAACCACCAGACCTTTGGAGGATGTTTTGGAGCCCGAGCTTTTAGCAGATTTTTATGAATATGTTGCAGACAATCATGTATACTTGTCTCTTTTTGACAAAGTTGGCTTAGCATTTCGCGTGTCGTACCTAGAAAAATTAACCCACGAAAAAATCACCCAAACAACTGTTGATAAACTTATTTCATTGACTGGTGGCCATGGAAAATTAATGCGCTTAGCGCTTGAGTCTGCTTTTTCTCACAACAAAATAATCGATACTAGCTCACTTTTGGGTCTTAAAACAATTCATGGAGCGCTTCTTGAAATCTGGTATTTCCTCACTCCCGACGAACAGCAAGACATCCTCGCCATTTGTAAAAATACTTCCCAAATAACCAATGACTTTTTACAAAACATTGGTCTTATCAAGAGCAGCAGCATTACTATTCCTCTTTTCAAGGATTTTTGCCTTGCACAGAGAGAAAAAGGAAAACAACCAGCTGTTTTTACGCTTGATCTAATAACAAATACTATCCAACGTGGCGATACTGTTATTTCCGACATGCTCACCAGGTCTGAATTTCGACTTTTTAAATTGCTTCTTGAAAGCCAGGGCGCAATTTTGTCACGAGAAGATATTATTCAAGCAGTCTGGACTGATAGCAAAACCCAAGAAGGCGTGAGTGAGCAAGCACTTGACCAGCTCGTGTTTCGTCTGAGGAAAAAAGTAGAAGAAGATCCCAATAATCCAATGCTTATTCAAACAGTCAAAGGACGTGGGTTTCGTTTTGTTCAGCCGCTTTCTTGACAACAATCTCTTGCGTGTGAAACGATACAAGCATGCATCTTCGAATAGGTATTGCTCTTGCTGTTTTTTCTTTTATTGTATTTCTTGCTCTTCCCCGTGTAACATTTGCTGACTGCAGCTATCCCAATTTTTGCAATACACAACCAAGGCCTGTTAACAACACGAAAGACCCAAACCCAGGAGATCCGTGTGTTCTTAACGGTATTTCCCAAAAATATGTATACAGCTCGGGTGATTGCCTTTTTGATATTGGCAATAATAAAACCAATAGTTGTGCTTCTCGTTGTGGATTTTTAGGAACAGGATTTTGCTGCGAACCAGCAAATAAATCCAGCGTGCCACCCCCTCCCCCAACGGGAACACAAGCGCCTCCATGCAATCAGTATAGTGGTGGTGGAACAAAAGGATACTGCACAGAGGTAAGCACAGCTTTCGGGCCTATTAAAACAGATGTTGCAGGACTTACCAAAAATGTCTTAAGCATTCTTCTTGGCTTATCTGGAGGCGTTGCAATTCTTCTTATCATTGCAGCAGGCTATCAGCTTATGACATCGCAAGGCAATCCAGAAAAAGTAAAAGAAGGGCGGGAAAGATTAACCGCTGCCATTGTGGGACTTTTGTTTATTATTTTTTCTGTTGCTATTTTACAAATAATTGGTGTTACTATTTTGCAAATCCCAGGATTTAAATAAATTGTATGAAACTTATCGCACTCACTGTAGGACCGTATAAAATTGAGACGCCTGGACAAATTACTAATATTGATTCTTTGTCTTTGCAGCAGCTTGTTTCTTTTGCTTTGTCTTTTCTGCTTACCGCTGCTGTACTTCTTGCATTTATTTTCTTCTTAATTGGTGGACTTAAGTGGATGCTGTCTCAGGGAGACAAAAAACAAGTTGAGGAAGCACAAAAAACACTTACCTATGCCATTGTTGGACTTGTGATCACTCTTTTATCTTTTTTTATTATCAATCTAGTGGGCTTTGCTTTTCAGGTACCCCTTATGGGCAAATAACAACTTGACAATGGCAAAAAATCTCCCTACGATAGATGTGTCCATGAGAAAATTCCTAACACCCATTTTTGTCACAGCTGCAACGCTTCTTGCTCCACAAGCATATGCTCAAGGAATAAAAATTAATACGTGTCCTGGTGGCAACTTTAGCGCATTGTGTCTGGGTGCATCTGATTTGGGGAAAGTAATTACGAATGGTATTAATTTCCTTTTTGTTGTTGCTGCGATGCTTGCATTGGTTTTCTTGGTTTTGGGTGGTGTCAAATGGCTTACGTCCCAAGGAGAAAAAGAAGGCGTTAATAAAGCGCGTGAGACCATTGTTGCAGCAATTGTTGGACTGGTTATTATTTTCTTGTCATACTTAATTGTTAACTTTGTCCTTAATCTCTTTGCTGGAGTTAGTTTGTTTAATCTCACGCTTCCAACACTTACCAGGTAATCTTCTTGTCTTTTTTCTTCGTGTTTGTTAGGCTAATTGTATGTGGAACAACTGTACTGTTAACGGAGTTCTTACCATTCCTTGTATTGGTCCTCTTTTTAACAGAATCTTGGGAATTGCTCTGAGCTTTGCTGGCGTTGTTTCGCTATTTCTTATTATTGCCGCTGGTATTACATTTATTACATCGGGTGGAGGCAAACAAGTTGAGCAAGCAAAAAACATGCTCACTTATGCCATTGTTGGATTGGTCATTGTTTTACTCGCTATTTTTATTATTAATCTTGTTGCCGGAGCAACAGGCGTCACGTGCATTATTGCCGGCGTATGTAAATAACTTAGTGTCTTCGAAAAGCCTGCGTTATTCCTGTAAAAAATAAGACTAAAAACATATCTATTCCTATAGCAACGAGTAGAAACGCACTAAGCCTGGTAAAAAAATCAGAAACAGCGCTGTTTTGCACAAAAGCAACAAGTGCTGACCAAACAGGGACGCGAATAAGTTGGAGCACTAATCCCAGCAAAACAAGGCCAATACCAAAACCCAATCCCCCTTCCATATCTTTATCGCTTGAAAACATGGTATTGGTAATTTGGAAAACAATATAAAAAAGAAGCGGTGTTTGCCATGAGAGTAAATCTGCACGAAGAAATGACGCCGCAAGAAGAAGAATTCCCAAACCGCCAATAGCAGGCGCAACACCAATAAGAAAACGCCTTAAAGGGTCTGTGTGGGCAATCGCAACACTTCCCATTTTCACCTGGTTTCCGTGTATTTCAGGAAAAAATTCTATTTCCCCCGTTGTAACGAATAAAAGATTTGCCACCAACAAATGAGACAGCTCATGTAAAATAACTCCTGGCAAGAAAAGTATTGAAAGCACATGAATAGTTATTGTCTGATTATGAAACGTTTGCTGGAAAAATCGCGACAGATGCGTGGTCACTGCTTTTGACAGGAAAAATAAAAGAAAAAAAAGAATGCAGAAAAAAAGAAATGCCATATAAAAAGTGTACTACACTTTTTGACTATTTTTCACACATGATTTAGGCACGGACATGATCTATTTTGATAATCTTGCAATGAGATTTTTCACATCATACACTTTTTTATATGGATAATCATCCTATTCCGCAGGACGTGACAGGATTCCAATTTCGCCTTATTGGCGACATGACCATAAAGCAATTTGCCTACCTTACCGCAGGGGTTGTTCTGGCATGGATCTGTCTGTCGCTCCCTGTTTTATTTTTCCTTAAGTTGCCATTGGTTGTTTTTTTTGGCGGAACAGGGGTTATTTTTGCTTTTATTCCTATCGCAGGACGTCCTGCGGACACC
>DATICB010000020.1:0-66467 GCA_035457005.1 Patescibacteria group bacterium | reverse complement strand
TGGATATGTATGAAATGTCTCGAACGTTTCACGTTGTGTATCAGGATCCAGAAAGAAATCTGACAACCGAAGACGTTGCAGACATCCGCAAAAAAATTATTGCAGCTGTTGAGAAGAAATTTAAGGGGAAGGTAAAATAATAGTACTGCAAAAGCAAACAGCAAGTAATAAATACCTGCTGTTTGTACAAATGAAGCATTATTTATCTTCCTCTTACTGCCTCATTCGTTCTGTCAATACGTTCAGCAACTTTCTCCCATGAACCATCGTTTCCGTGTGCCAATCCTCTATCTGTTTGCTCTAATGGCTGTCCACCAACTAAACGTAAGCGCGCACCTAGTTCTCGATTTACCATATTTCTCACCTCCTTTCGCAAAATTGCTAGATTTACAATAAAAGATAAACAGTGGCAATAACAATGCAGCACCAATGCGCATGAGTTTTGAGATTAAAAAAAAGTGTGCCATCCACATCCATTCCTCATTGCGAGTCATACATCTTTTCTCTACTGTTATGCGAGAGGGGAGGTGAGAATATGGCACGATACACAATAGAAAACCTGCTTGGAAAAAAAGCAGTACTTCAGATACGCTTCACCAGTCAAGGAAATCATAATGGCGGACGGGGAGGCGGCATGGCAGACACAACTGGTGAATTACCAAGCGTCGTTGGGGGAGCTTCTGGAACATCAGGGAGCAATAGTCACGGTGGAACTAAATAAGAAACAGGTAATTTGTGAATACTTGCGTTTTTTATTACGGCGTTGGTGTTGGTGTGACAGGATTGGTTGGTGCAATATTTAATTGCTTCAGTAAATCTTCTGGTGGGTACCACTGATAATCCGCTGCAGAATGATTTTGTGTAATCCAGGTATCGATTCCTTGTTGCCACCTATTCACGCCGTCTGTACTTACAGGATCTGATTCTCTAACAACATAATAAATTTTTCCATCTTTCGACTGATACACAGGATTTGTTGCTGTTGGCTCAGTACCTTTAATAAAGTATTCAGACCGTGTTGGCTGATTATTGTAGGGAAGTCCCCCAAAAAGAGAATCAACCGTAACCGCAACAACATTGTCTGGTTTCACCGGCGGCTCATCTGGCTTGCCCTTTAAAACATACGTCATAATTTTATTCCAAATAGGAGACGCTCCTGTTACGCCTGACGCAATTGCTTGATTCATTGCACTGTTGTCGTTGTTGCCAACCCAGACGCCTACAACATACGAGGGCGTGTATCCCATAGTCCAGTTGTCTTTTTTATCATCTGTTGTTCCTGTTTTTACACTGACTGTTTTACCCGAGACAACAAGCCACGAATTTGGACCAAATTCTGCTTCTCTTGCATTATTGTCCAGTAAAATATGGGAAATAAGAAAGGTTACCTCTTTGGGGAGAACCTGCATGCCTGATTTGTCCTGATTTTGGAAAAGTGTATTTCCGTGACTGTCTGTTACCTTAAGAATCGCAACAGGATCATGTTTTACTCCGTTATCTGCAAACACACTGTATGCAGTCATTTCATCAAGAAGTGTTGTCTCGCGTCCTCCCAAAACAAGTGACAGGCCAACATTGGCAATATTACTCGATGTTGGCTCCCAATTTTTAATGCCCATATTAAATGCATTTGTCATGACATCTTTTATCCCAACCCGTGCAAGCATTTTAACAGCTGGAATATTCATGGAATTTCCCAATGCAAATCGCAACTGAATCGGGCCATGATATTTGCCATCATAGTTGACTGGCTGATAATTGGGATTTATCGGATCACCAGATGGGAAATCTGTCTTGACGTCCATTACTTCTGTTGCCGGGGTGTAGCCTTTTTCAAATGCTGTTGCGTACATAATTGGTTTTAGAGAAGACCCAGGCTGTCTGTTTGCCAACGCATCGTTGTAATTCCCATCAATTGATGTATCAAAATAGTCAGTATTCCCAACCATTGCTAAAATTTGTCCAGTCTTTGGATCCATAACCATTGCCGCTGCATTGGCAACATGATATCCTTTCAATTTTCCAATTTCTGACTTTACTGTTGCCTCTGCATTTTTCTCAATGTCATAGTCAAGAGTTGTTGTTACTTGTAATCCACCGTTATCAACAGCTGCCTCGCCAAACTGCTGGGCAAGAAGCTGTTTAATATACATGACCCAGTGCGGCGCCTTAATCGATCTGTCAGTATCTGAAAAACTCATTTGCTGAACCTCTTTATACGCACTATCGTCTTGTTTTTGCGAAATATAGCCTTCGTCTCGCATCGCATTCAAGACTGCCTGTGTCCTGGCCAGGTAGTATTTATTCCCAGAAAATGGCGAGTACACACTTGGCGCCTGAGGCAATCCTGCTAAAAATGCAGATTGTGCCAAATCCAAATCTTTTACATCTTTCCCAAAATATGCTTGCGCCGCCGACTCAACACCAATATTTGCACCACCATACGGCACATCATTTAAATACATTTCCAGGATTTGATCTTTTGAATATCTTTTGTCTACCTGGATTGCCAAAATAAGCTCTTTGAGCTTGCGGATAAATGTCTGCTGCGTATCTTGCAATAATACATTTTTGACCAATTGCTGCGTAAGTGTTGAGCCTCCACTCACAATTCTTCGATACACAATAAGATCAATAAACGAGCGGACATAGCCTGTTACAGAAAATCCAGAATTTGTGTAAAAATTTCTGTCTTCTATCGCAATTGTTGCGTGTTGCACATTTTTAGGTATGTCGTTAAGAGACACATATGCACGATTTTGGTCTTTGTAGACAGAGTAGAGGAGCACACCTTTTCTATCATAAATTCGTGTCGACTCAGCCAAACTACTGTTAATGAGTTTGCCAGGTGCAGGCAAATCACGTCCGTACCAAATAAAAAGAATAACAAAAATAACAATACCAATAATAAGTGCAAATAAGGTGAGGCGGGCCAGTCTGCTGTACAACATAATCCGAGATGCACCATTTGTACTAGGGAAAAAAAATTGCCAGATTTGACCAATAATACTGCGGCGACGGCGTCTCGACTGAAACTCCATATAGCCTATTATAGACAAAGTTGACAAGTCCCCGCAACATTGTTAGAATAATATAACTATGAGTCTTTCGACACGAAGTGCTTATTATTACAACCTCTCTGACGGGGGAGATTGTGCGTGCTAATGGATAAATAAATAATTTTCAGCAAAACAATCATCTCCCACCAGGGAGATTTTTTTATGGGATATATGAGAACAATTGAGCAACCAGTACAAAGAATTGAAACAAAACCTTTTAAAAGCGTGCGTTTTGTTGGTTTTGATTTAGATGGAACAATTCTGAAAGAACCAACAAGAAGTTTTCCAGAAGTGTTTGCAACAAGAACTTCCCGCCTTTTTCATGTTCCAGAAAATACAACGCATCAATTTGCTCAAGCTACCATGGGCAACCCAACGATTAGACAGCTTGAAACTCTTCCCAATAGCCTTTCTTTACCTTCTAACCATCTTCTTCGCTTAGTTTCTATGGATTTACGGCAATTTATTGCCAACAGTATAGATATAGAATTCTTTAATCAACCTCTGGAACTTTTCCCTGATATAACGAGTGCCCTAAAAAGCCTTAAGCAGCAAGGTATTCACCTTTTTATTTCCTCCTCTCGTCCGACAAAAAATATTTTTCAACTTTTAGAGCTCCATCCAGAACTCGCAGAATGTATTGATTTTGCTATTGGAACAAACCCAAATGATCCAAGTCTTAAAAAAGGTGAAGGGCATTTCCAAAAAGTTGCTGAGCACTTTGGAATTCCTTTTGAAGAACTAGTTGAACAATCAGTATTTATTGGAGATACACCATCAGACATACAAGCTGGTGCATCAATTAATATAAAAACAATTGGCAGAACAAGTACAAAAAGTGCTGAAGAATTAAAAAATGCCGGAGCCGCACTTACTGTACATGATTTTTCATCTCTTCCGTTTCTTTTCGCCTCTGAAAGAGATCTTTCAGAGAATCAATATGAGAGGAGGTGATAGAGATGGCTGAAAGAAATAGAGGAGGTAAAACTCCAGAAAGTAAAAAACCTAATCAACAAGTGCAGGAAACACCCAGACAACGAAGAGATCGTATAGATCGAATCGACAAAGCCACCGAAAAGTGGCGAAAAGAACACCCTGGAGAACCTGTTCCTTGGCAGATTGGGGGATAAGCCAATTAGCATGAGTAGACTAGTCCGCGGCTAGCTACTCAAAAAAAATCATGCTATACTTTGAGAAAATATGGATAAAATAGAAGAACTTCTTACTCGTGGTGTTGATACTATTTATCCTTCTCAAGAGGATCTTGAGAAGATGCTTCGCAGTGGAAAAAAATTAAAGATCTACCAAGGATTTGACCCAACCGGCATTCAACTTCATATTGGTCATATGGTGGGATTTCGTAAGCTTGCTCATTGGCAAAAAGCAGGTCATAAAGTAGTTTTCCTCATTGGCACAGGAACAGGCCTTGCTGGCGATCCTTCTGGTAAAACACGTGCACGAGAAAAATATCTTTCCGAAGAAGAACTAAAACAGAATGCCAAAGATTACGTGATGCAGGCAAAAAAATTAGTAAATTTTGATGGCGAGAATCCTGTTGAAATTGTTTACAACGGCGACTGGCTGAATAAATTAACACTCAAAGATATTTTAGATATCGCCGGACACTTTTCTTTGCAGCAATTAGCAGAAAGAGATATGTTTCAGGATCGAATGAAAAAAGGAGAAGACGTGAATCTTCGAGAGTTTTTATATCCGCTTTTACAGGGGTACGACTCAGTCGCAATTTCTGCAGATGCAGAATTGGGCGGAACAGATCAAACATTCAACATGTTGGCTGGACGAAAACTGGTACGGGAAATGCAGAATAGAGAAAAATTTGTCATGACAACGCCACTTTTAACAGACAGTGAGGGACGAAAAATTGGTAAAACAGAAGGTAATGTTATTGCATTAAACGACAAACCGGAAGATCTTTTTGGCAAGATAATGAGTCTTTCTGACGATATTATTGTGAAAGGCTTAGAATACCTAACCGATGTGCCAATGGACGAGGTTGAAAAAGTTGCAGAAGAACTAAAAGCAGGTGCACATCCGGTTGAGCATAAGAAAAGATTAGCATTCGAAATAGTAAAACAGCTCAATCACGAAGAAGCAGCAAAATCTGCTCAGGAATACTTTGAGCGAACTGTCCAGAAAAAAGAAATGCCATCAGATGTTCCTACTGTTACAGAAAAAGATCTGGAAAAGATATCATTAGCAGATGCAATTAAAGAAGGTAGATGGATAACAGACGTTTTGGTAGCGCTAAACTTAGCACCCAGCGCATCAGAAGCAAAACGACTAGTTCAGCAGGGTGCGGTATCTATAGATGGAGAAAAAATTCTAGATCCAAAACAATTAATTAAACTTGATGACAATATGATATTGAAAGTTGGTAAAAGAAATTACATAAGAATTACACTAGACTAGTGTCATTGCGAGGAATGCAATGACGAAGCAATCTGATATAAGATTGCCGCGCAAACCTTGTTTGCTCGCAATGACAAATTTATGGAATTTTTTAGAAAACATCAGTGGGTACTGCGAATTCTCATTATTGTTGGGAGTCTTGCACTTATTGCAACAACATTTGTTCCATTTTATCTAGCTGCAATTGGTCAATAATGTCTGGTGTATAATCACAATGTGAAACTCGCGACCCCTCTTACGGATGCAGGCAAATTGTACAATAATTACGCATCGCGTCTGGAAAAATTAGACATAACCAAGCTTGGTGACTTTCTTTACCACTTACCAAGTCGCTATGATGATTACTCGCGTATTGTTGCAATAAAAGATATTGTTCCGGGAGAGCTGTGCACTGTCCAAGGGAGAATTACCGAAATTACCAACACCTATACAAGGTCTCGAAAGCAAATCCAAAAAGCTGCGATAACGGATGACAGCGGAACATTGCAGGTTATTTGGTTTAATCAGCCATACATTACCAAAACGCTCAAATTTGGCGACGTGGTGTCTTTGTCTGGAAGAGTGCAATCAGACGGGTTTATTCCCAGCCTTTCTGCTCCTGATTTTGAGGTAATTCCAACGAGTGGCCATACGATTCATACCGGCAGACTTGTCCCTGTGTATCCCGAGACAGCCGGCGTTTCGTCCAAATGGCTCAGGCGCCAAGTAGATAAGATCCTTGCAACAAGTTACGAACTCAATGAGTTTTTACCAGTTGAAGAAGTGGAAAAACTGCATCTTGAACCATTTGAAAAAGCAATACGAGAAGTGCATTTTCCAGAAAGTTTGGAACTGTCTGAAAAAGCGAAAGAACGATTGGGATTTGATGAATTACTTCTTTTATATTTGGCCAATAAAAAAAGAAAATCTGAGTGGCAGCAAAAAGCACGTGGACAGCAATTTGCTATTGAAAAATTTCAAAAAGAAATAGACACATTTTGGGAAAGCTTGCCTTTTGAGCCAACCAATGCCCAAAGAAAAGCAATTCATGAAATTATGACCGACCTGGCATCTGTCCACGTAATGAATAGGCTCTTAGAAGGGGACGTGGGAAGTGGCAAAACAGTGGTTGCAGCAATAGCATTATTTTTAGCAAAATTAAACGGATTTCAGTCAGTACTTATGGCGCCAACAGAAATCTTGGCCAATCAACATTACCAAACAATTAAAAAATTACTCGAGCCACTGGGAGTGCGGGTTGATTTGGCAACTGGTTCAAGAAAAACAGAACGTGTCATTGCGAGCAAAGCGAAGCAATCTAATAAAAATGAGATTGCCGCGTCGCAAGCTCCTTACAATGACAATTCCTTTGACATGCTTATTGGTACTCATGCGGTGCTGTCTGACAACATAAATTACGAAAAATTAGGACTTGTGGTCATTGACGAGCAACACCGTTTTGGTGTCGAGCAACGATCAATAATTCGTTCGAAAGGCAATAATCCTCATGTTCTTACCATGACGGCAACGCCTATTCCTCGAACCGTTGCGCTCACTCTATACGGCGATTTGGATTTATCTATTCTTGATGAAATGCCGAAAGGAAGACGTGAAATTAAAACATGGCTTGTGCCACAACAGAAAAGGGAAAGTGGCTATAAATGGATTGCTGAACAAATCGCAAAAGGCGATCAAGCTTTTATTGTCTGCCCATTTATCGAAGAATCAGAAACGCTAACCACAATAAAAGCAGCATCCAGTGAATTTGAGCGGCTTCAGAGGTCTGTTTTTCCAAAATTAAAACTAGGGCTGCTCCACGGAAAAATGCGGGCAAAAGAAAAGGATGCGGTTTTGGAAGAATTTCGAACAGGGAAAATAGATATTCTTGTCGCAACACCGGTCGTTGAGGTTGGCATAGATATTCCCAACGCAACTATTATTCTTATCGAGGCAGCAGACAGATTTGGACTTTCTCAACTACACCAACTCAGGGGTAGAGTTGGCAGAGGAGACAAGCAGTCTTATTGTCTTTTGTTTACAGAATCAAACAATCCGCAAACAACACAGCGACTCAAAAGCATGGAACACATCCATAATGGCGCAGAGTTGGCAGAATTGGATTTAAAAATGCGAGGTGCAGGGGAATTATACGGAACAGCCCAACACGGCAGAAAATGGCTAAAAATAGCCTCGTTTGGTGATACCAAACTGTTAGAACTAGCCAAACAGGAAGCAGCAATACTTTTTCCACAACTAGGAAGGCTTCCTTTTCTGGCACAAAAAGTTGAGGAAATAAGCACCAAAAAAGTCAGCCCAGACTAGATCCTTGCAGGTCAGCTCAAAATACGCTAAAATACATCTACTATGCCACACGAGCCAAAACGACGACATTCAACAGGACGAAAAGGCAAAAGGCGAGCATCAATCAAGCTTGCAGCAGCAAGTTTAACAGCATGTCCAAATTGTGGCCAACTTACCAAACCCCACACAGTCTGCCAATTTTGCGGATTCTATAAAGGTACGAATGTTGTGAAGAAAGAGCAAAAAGCAAAAATAACACGAGGCTAAAACAGTAGCTCATGAAAAACCCCCTTGACCCCAGACACAAAAAAAGACAAAAATTAGTTGAGGAGCTTTTTAAGGAGGATTTCCACAAACAGCCAGTATCTGTAAAGGCAAAAGAGATTTTTTCCAAAATAGAGACGCTGGATGAGCGTATTAGAAAGGCTGCGCCGGAATTTCCAATTGAAAAAATTAACAAAGTAGACTTGGCTATTCTTCGACTTGCAGTGTATGAGCTGGAAATCGAGAAAAGTGCACCACCAAAAGTCGTTGTTGACGAGGCAATAGAGCTGGCAAAAGAATATGGAGGAGAGCACAGTGCCAGTTTTGTTAATGGCGCTTTAGGCAAACTGATTGAAAAACCCGTTAGTAAGTAAACACAACTATGACATTGCCAGTATTTACCAATAAAGAACTTTTTGAACAGGCCTTTACTCACAGATCTTTTTTGAATGAAGCAAAAGATAAAATTGAGTCCAACGAACGACTCGAATTTTTGGGTGATAGTATTCTTTCTTTTGTTGTTTCACAGGAATTATTCAAAAAATATCCACAATTTAACGAAGGCATTCTTACCAATATTCGCTCACTTTTAGTAAATACCAAAATTCTTGCCCAAACAGCCAAGGATTTAGGATTTGGCGACTATTTGCGACTTTCCAAAGGCGAGGAAGAAGCAAAGGGCAGGGAAAACCAGAGTCTTTTGGCAGATAGTTTTGAAAGCTTTATTGGCGCACTTTTCCTGGATCAGGGGATTGCTGCTACTTCTGCATTTATTGCCACCAATCTTTTCCCAAAAATGGATGAGATAGTGAAAAGTAATCAATTTAAAGACCCAAAAAGCCTTTTTCAAGAACAAACCCAGTCTCGTCACCATAGCTCACCAGTGTACAAAGTCTTGGAAGAGGCAGGGCCTTCACATGCAAAAATCTTTACCGTTGGTGTCTATGTAAAAGACGAGCTACAAGGCAAAGGACAGGGTAAATCAAAGCAAGCTGCAGAAGAAATGGCCGCAAAGCAGGCTCTTGAGAAGAGCAGCCAAAAATAGTATAATTACATCTATGTTAGTAATTCGACTTACCAAAACAGGACACAAAGGCGAAGCAAAATATCGTCTTGTTGTTACCGAACGACGATACCGACGAGACGGCAGACCAGCTGAGTATTTAGGTTGGGTTGTTAAAACAGCAAAAGGCGTTACCAAAGATCTTAAAATGGATAGAGTTCAGTATTGGATTTCCCAAGGTGCACGACCATCTGCAACAGTGAAAAAACTGATTGCATAAAGACTCTTATATGAAAGACATCTTAGAATACATCGTTAAAAATCTTGTTGAAGACCCCGCAACTATTAGTGTTACCGAAGAGGAAATTGACGGCGTTGTTACACTTACCATTACACCAAGCAAAGAAGACATGGGAAAACTTATTGGTAAAGGTGGCAGAGTAATTCGCGCAATCCGAAATCTTATGAAAATCCCCGCAATGAAGCAGAACAAAAAAGTCCAAGTCCAACTTGCTGAAGTATAGAATCTCCGTCTACAATAGATATCATGGCTCAACCCGTTCTTCTGATTTTATGCGGTCTTCCTTTTGCTGGTAAAACAACTTTAGCAAAGTTGTTTGAACAGAAAGGATTTAAGCGAATTACTGTCGATGACATTAATATTGAGTTAGGAATTGAATTTAGCCTGGAAAAACAAATTGACTATGATGATTGGGTTAAGGCATATGCCCACTACTATAAAAGCATTCGTAACGCACTAACAAAAGGGGAATCCGTCATTGCAGATGGTGTTGCCTATATGCGAAAAGAGCGGGATGAGCTGAGGGAAATTGCTGCTTCCTGTAATGCGAAGGCGTATGTTGTTTATGTGCCAACAAGTGAGCACATTGCAAAAGAGAGGTGGCAGGAAAATAAAAAGACAGGAAAGCGCCAGGATATCCGTGAGGAAGATTTTGATGAGGTTATTCACCATTTTAAGGTTCCGACAGAAGACGAACATACCATAGTTGTTCCAAATCAAGATTCAAACGAACAAACAATAGAACAGATTATTCAAAACCTATAGTCATTGTTTGGTGCAGGCAAATTTAGTATAATAAGCACATGAAGATAACTATTCTCACTCTTTTTCCAGAAATGTTTACTGGTCCATTCCGTGAATCCATTCTTAAACATGCACAAGAAAAAAATCTTTTGGAAATTAAATTGGTAAATATCCGTGATTTTGGAGAAGGCAAACATAAAGTTGTTGATGACAGACCGTACGGTGGGGGAGTCGGAATGGTTATGAAAGTTGACGTACTAGATAAAGCAATTCAGTCCGTCAAAGATACAAATCTTACAGAAACACAACAAAAAGTAGTACTTTTGGATGCACGAGGGCAGACGTTTCAACAGCAAACAGCTAAGGAATTTTCACAGCTGCAACACCTTATTCTTATTTGTGGACATTACGAAGGTGTTGACGAGCGAATAAGATCTCTTGTTGATGCCACGATTTCTATTGGTGATTTTATTCTTACCGGTGGGGAAATTCCTGCAATGCTTATTACCGATAGTGTTGCAAGACTCGTTAGTGGTGTTTTAAAAGAAGATGCAACTAGCATTGAATCGTTTAGCGAAAATCTTCTTGAATTTCCCCAATACACAACGCCGCGAGAATATAACGGTGTATTTGTTCCGAAGACACTTTTATCGGGAAATCATAAAGAGATTGCCGCATGGCGACAAACAAAAGCTAAAGAAATTACCCAAAAACACCGTCCAGATCTTCTGAAGAAGTAATATTACTGCGCACTTGCTGTTCCTGTTGGCGAAGGGGAAATCACAATTGTTGGTGTTGGTGCGAGACTAACTGCAGGCGTTGGTGTTGCAGAAACACTTGCTCCTGGCGTAGAAAGCTCTGCATTTTGCAGATTATTACCACTGGCAAGACTATTAAGTAGCTGTTGGTCGGTTTTACTTAAAAGAGGCAGTGGTCTTGTGTCCTGAAAAACAATTTTAGGAATCTGCGCATAATAAAAAACAACTGTTACTGTAATTGACTGATTTGCACTCACCGAGATAGCAATGGCATCTGATAAGGGTAATTGTTTTTTTAGCTGTGCTGCAAAACGCTGTGCATCCGTAATATCTCCTTTTAAAACAATATTTAACTGCACTGGCAACTGTGATGGTTTGCCATTCTGATCCAGTCCCGCCAAATCTCCCAATTGAAAAGAGTAATCACCCAATGTTGCACCAGAAACAGCTGCGGCATTTTGAATAGATGCAACAATACCAGCAAAATCTTTATCTGCAGGCAACGCGCTTGTTGCTGTTGTCAACATGGTAGACAGCGCTGCATCGTCGAGCTTGGTGAGAAATGACAAGTTTTGATGCATAATTCCCACGTCTTGAATGTTGACCGTTAGGTCGTTACGAAGCGCAAACCAGCTCTGCATTTGTGGAATTACCACAAACCAAAACAACAGTATGCAAACACATATCGTGCTTACTGGTGTAATAAAATCTCGATACCTGAAATAGAGATTTCGAAAAACCAGTTGGTTCATGGTCACTTTGCTATTTGTATTCATAGTAAATCTCCTGAGAGCGTTAAGACATATTTGCCACCTTTTTCATCTGAAACAAGTCCCTGAATGCTCAGATTTTTAAGGATTTTTTTCTGCAAAACAAGCGATGTAAAGTTATCGACTGCTTTTCCCAAAAGCGATAAGTCAGACGCAGACACGGCGAGAGAAAGTGTGTGCTTATCCAAAGTAAAGTTGGTAATTGTTGCGCCACCAGGGATAAGACCAACAAATGAAGAAATAGTGTCAGCAAAAGTTGTCTTGTTTTTTTCAATTGCTTTAATTTTTTGAATTCTGTCTACCACAATAAGATATTTTGCTGTCTTACTTTGCAAAAGCGTCAACTGCGCAATTGTTCTTGTTTCATCTGCTTTTACCTGTGCAATAGAGGGATCACGACTTAAAAGAAAAAAAAGAATTGAAAGAGACAAAACAAGCACGACGCCACTTATTGCTCCTACTTTTGAAAAAAGCAAAAGTCTGTCTTCAGAGAAAAATCCCTGATGTTTTTGGATAAGTAGATTAATATCAGCCATACTAGTCTCTCATTGCAAGACCTGCAGCAATTGCATACTCTGGTGCATTATCAATAATATCTTTTGGTACTTCTTGGGGAATAAGTAATTTCCAAGGATTAATAATTGCTGTTTCAACACCAGTATTGGATGTAAAGTAGGTTGCCAAACCAGGAAGTTTGGCCGATCCACCAGACAAAATAATTTGTTTTATTGGATCATTGGTGTATTTTGTGCTGTAGAAAGATAGCGACTTTCTTACTTCTGTAAGAATACTAGAGAGAATCGGCTCAGTTACTTTACCCAACTTTCCACCCAACGCGCTATCTGCTAACCCATACGTTTTTTTGTATTCCTCAGCTTGTGCCAGGGCAAACCCCAAATCCGCAGCGATTGCCCGGGAAATTGCTACGCCTCCTGTTGCAAGGGAATAGGTAAAGACAAGTTCACCATTCTTGATAATTGCCAAAGACGTACTCATGGCGCCAATATTCACAATAAGCGTTGCTGGAAACTGATTGTCAGTAACTGCCGCACGAGTGAGAGAAATGATTTCTGTCTCCACTGCATTAAGCATGAGTCCTGCTGTTCCCAAAACTTTTTCATATTTTTCAATCAGTACCGTTGGTGCACCAACCAATAACACACGCATAGTGTTTCCTGCTGCTTTTGTTTGTGGACGAGAAATAACTTTATAATCAAGCGTTATGGTCGTCAGGGGGACAGGAATGTATTGCTCGGCCTCCCAGTAAATTGCCGAAGCCAATTCTTTATCAGAGAGCGTCGGGATTTCGATGACTTTTGTATACACTTGGTTTTCAGGTAAGGCGACATTGACATATTTTGTCGAAATTTTTGCTTCATCGAGAAGAGTCCTGATTGCTCTTGCCATTTCTTCCTGATCAAGAGGGGATTCAGACAACATACCCCGCTGAGGAGCGGGCATAGTGAGAGCAGATTGGAGAAAAAATCCACGTTGGTCTTTTGCAAGCCAGACAGCTTTTATACTATGTGTTCCTATGTCTAGTCCGAATGCTTTTTGTTTTGTCATTTTGGTTGAAAAAGAGAATAGAAAAATTCTGACGGAACACTGTCATACCCTTGGAAAAAACTTACTTTTCTTACTGTTTGCGAGTTGGTAACACCAGCTGTTCCGGTAGAGGTAATAATTTTTCCTTGTATTGGAAGTCCTGCGCCTTTAATACCAATGCTTCCAGCTTTATATAAAGGAACAACCCGTGCAAGAAGTCCATTAGTAATAGGGAGTTGTACTCGGTAATTAAATGTTTGACTGCCATTAATACCATTAACGACAAAACCTCCGGCTGCAGAACTTGGACACGCGCCTCCTGCAGCAATAGCACAAAAAGAATTCACACTTCGCCTTGTTGCACATGAATCAAACGTATATCGTGCGAGTGTTGGACTTACCCGAGTCCCTGAAATAACCAGAATTTCCATTGCAGGATCTGCACATGTATCGGTATTTGTTCCCCAATGAACAAATAATGTCCCATTCCATGCTGTTTGGAAAAGTTGCGAGGGGTCATCGGTATGCGAAGAAAGCCAAATATCGGTACCATCGTCCTGGAAAATTGGATTGCCATTATTCAAAAGAAATTGGCTTCCATCGATAAGCGAGATATCAACACTACTAATTTGCGAATTATTCTTATCATGCAATGAGACACCAGATAAAATCGATGCACCGCTGACATCTCCTAATTTTACTGCTTGCTCAACACCTGCTTCTGCAGCAGAAAATGCCGCTTGAGACGCTGCCTCATCAGTGGAATTACGAAGCGTGGTAATACTTCTTGATGCAAGAGAGAGACCAACGGTGAGCGCAATCACCATGACCAACACAACAATAAGAAGCGCTTGTCCTGACTGACCAACGGAAAATTTCCCAGAGAAATTGGTACGCATATATCTAGCATATAAGGAGCATACGCAGGTGTCAATCGTTATCTATTAATATTTCGAATACCAATGGAGGTTTGGAAGAATACCGCGCTTTGTGATGCCTTTTGTTCGGCAAAACTGCTCGATGATTTTTGCAAGAGCGAAAAGGCAATAAGAATAACTGGCAAATCCGATTTACTATCCTGACTACAGGTAAACGAACATGCCTGCACAGCAACCTGTGTTGTATCAAGCAAACTTGCACCATTTGACGCAATTGTCGAATTGCCACATGCATACGTAACTTCTTGATTGTCAGGAGTGGTAATACTAATGGTATTTGCAACAACCGTTGGAGAACAGGGGAAAGGGGTTACGAGTCCTCGTGCATCGCGTATTGTTTTAGCCATTTGAGACAATGCATAATTTCCATTATTTTGCACCGCAGTCACGACATCTGTTTTGGTAGACGTGCGAAATGACGTAACAAGAATACTGACAGCAATTGTTCCAACAACAATAAAGATAATGATAACCGCGAGCATTTCAATGAGCGTAAATCCACTTTGATTGATGATTTTGGATTTATGATTTGGGTTTTGTGATTTGAGATTTGAGATTTGTTTCATGGCGTTGGTGCAATAGTAAAATCAGAAAAACATGATGACAGCGTAACTGAGTGACAAAATGCATTACTCGAATCGGTACAACGTGAATCATACCAAAATGTTGTTACTGTTACTTTGACATTGGATGATAAAAATCCTTGCTGACCATTTGGCGTGGGACTTGCGTTACAATCAGATGAATCATGTGCAACAACAACTTCGCGAACAAATTTATCTACATTTTGGCCACAATTTCCGCTTTTTATCCAACACGAAGGGATTTGATTATCCAATGCACTGCATGATTTTGCCAAACAATACGTGTTGTCAGACAGATACGATGCGCTCAGCGATGCAATACTTTCATTTCTCATATCACGGATAATTTCTATACCAGACTGCGTATATTGCGCAGCGATATTCTGATCTCTCGCAAAATTACTATTCGTCAATGCGTTGAGCGACGCACTGACAATTGCAGCAATAATCACAACACCCGCAGTTAGTGCGACCAGTACTTCAATCAGTGTTTGTCCCGATTGGCTTGTAAGAAAATGTCTCATTGCACAACTCCTGTCGCAGAAACAGTTGCTAATTTCGTAATACCATAGCCACTGAATTCAATCTGTGGGAGCTGCCCAGATGAGGCATTGGTCGTCACTGCACCAGTTACTGAGGAAAAGAAAAAATACGTTGCTGTTGTTTTATTTGAGCTACTGACACCAATATTGGGATCTGCAAATTTTTTACTCAAACATGTTTGCGCAACTCGTCCCGATCCATCGGGATACCCATAGACTGCCTGCAATTCATAACTATTTGACACAGTGTTGCACTGAACAGACGAGCACAGTGGCCCAAATGAGCAGCATGCAACCACCTGGTATCCTTCCAATTCATATCCTTGTCCGTCAAACCCACTTGAAAAACATGTGCTATCACGAAGCTGAGAAAGAGCTCTTGACCTGGCGGTAAATAACACACTTTTAAAATCTTTCATTGCAGTATCAATAGTCTGAGACCTGCTGTATGCAACAAACGAAGCAACACCAAGCGAAGAGAGTACGGTAATGACTGAAAAAACAATAATTAGCTCAATAAGGGTAAACCCAGATTCAATCGGGGTAAAACCTGACTGTCTGGAAGACGCGGTGCTGGTCATGGATTCGTTACAACGTATAAGAAATCAGTGCTACAGCCGGTATTAGATAGGGAAGTGCCTTGCGAATCAGATGTATTTTCCAAACATGCATATATCGTGTATGTCGTACCGCTACTATTGTAGTAATAATTTCCTGAATGATACGCACTTGTCCCTAATGGGTCACAGGGAACTTTTTGCATATACGTTGTCCCTCCATCGGTACTGGTAAATCCCGATGAAGTTGTGCATGCTGTTGCATTGAGTCGATTATTCGAATCAGAAACAGGATAACTTCCTGTATCTGATCTGTATAACTCCAATGCGGACTGCATTTGACGCACATCTGATTTGCGCTGTGCGTCACGGGCACGCTGGCGAACGCCAATAAAATTAGTCATGAGAAGTGTTGACAGAATTCCGATAATAGCAATAACAATAAGTAGCTCGATAAGAGTAAAACCTGATTGTTGTGAGAATTTTCTTTGAAAATTATCTAAATATTTGTGCATATACGTATCGTACCACATCTTATTGCGAGCTATCAGGTGTTGTATTAGGACTGGAAACACCATAATTGCAGGGGTAATGCACGCCATTTGCTCCACAGTCTACTCCAGCAGGAACTCCGCCACACGTACAGTACGGCACACTTGTTGGATTATTCTGGCAATTTGCAACATCTGCCTTACATGTTTGTGGATCATTGGGGCCAACTTCGAGACTGCTAAATAACTTGTATGATTGTGGCGTTGTACCTGCAGCATAATAGACATAGGTTCTACTTGAGTCAGGATCTTTTGGAACAAGATTCATGTAGGGAGCCCACCCAGATGACCCTCCCCAAACAACACTGTTGCCATTAAAATCAGTGATAGTATTAGACACACTGCTTTTGGGATAACTGCCATGATCCTGATAATACTGCTCAAGCACCCGCTGTAATTGTGCCAAGTCAGATTTTCTCTCGCCATCCCGTGCTTTCCTAAATTGCTGCAACGGATTAAGTGTCGCAAGTGCCAACACAGCCAACACAGCCAAAATACCAATCGTGACAATAAGCTCAATAAGGGTAAACCCATTTTGATATGTGTATTTCATGCTTAATTGAATTGACAACTTTGATTACAGTGATTGTCGCAATAACAGAAAACAGAACCGCCATTTTGACTACATTGCGAAGATGGGGATATGCTGTTACAACGGTTATCTCCCGTACATCCATAGTATTGTCCACTTGCACACGTAATTGGACCATTGCCGCCCCCGCCATTATTACCACCGCTGCTTCCCCCTCCGCCATTGCCACCACTTCCGCCGCTGTTCCCTCCTGTTGCTGATGGAAGAGTAAACCCTGCAATAACAGCACAATCGATACCTCCGGAGGTAACGCAATAATTGTAATTTGATGAACTAAAATTACTTGGGACACATAACGAACGGGTCGTGAGCGGACATGCTTGCGAGGGGATAGCACTACTTTGCAGTGACGCATAGAGCACATTCCATTGTGGACAACTGGTTGACGTATCTGTTTCATAGACATAACATTTGTTTGGATCCTTTGCACAATTCAAATCCTGTGGCACTTTTTCCATGTATACCTGACTACCAGAAGACCATTTGCTTCCAAATGTTAATGTTGTTGGATAACAACCAGTATCGTTAAAATACGTATCCAGAGCCCGTTGAATTTGTCCCAAGTCATGTTCCCTTGTTCCATCTGCTGCCTTGTTGTACTGAGCCAATGGATTAAATGTGGTAATGAGGCTAATAAGAAGAATGCCCAAAATCGCAATGACGACAATCAGTTCTATAAGGGTAAATCCATTGTTGCTCTTGAGAGTTTTTAAAAGCCTAAGAAGATTTTTGCGTATTGCCATAATGTGTTTTCAAAAAAGTATGTAATGAAGGCGCCAAGAAAAAGAAACGGTCCAAATGCAATAACAGAGTTATGCAATTTCTTTTTCCCTCCTAAAATGAGTATGACGCCCGCTACAGCGCCTGTCAAGAAAGCGATGTAATAACACAAAATAATATTGGGAAATCCAAGTAAAAAACCTAAAATTCCGATAAGTTTAACATCACCAAAACCCATTCCTTTTCCTTTTGAAAAAAAGAAAATAAGAAATAATGGCAACGTTGCAAGCAGTCCCACAAGAAAAGAAAAGGGGAGTGCCTGAGGACTCAGAATGCTTATTCGTAAAAGTGCAAAAAATCCAAAAACAACAAGAAGCTTATCTGACAAAAGATGATATTTTATGTCCATTATAGTAAGCGCAAATCCCATGCTTACTAAAAAGATGTCTATTAAAAAGAGTTGAAACTGGATAAATGTTATGGGCATTTCTAAGAAAAATAGAAAAACGAATAAAAAACCTGTTAAAACCTCTATCATTGGGTATTGCAAAGAAAGTTTTTTCTTACAATATCGGCATTTTCCTAAAAGGAAAACATAAGAAATTACTGGAATAAGGTCAAAAATTCCCAACTGTTTTTTACAAAAATCACACTGTGAGCGCCCAAAGAGTACTGATTTTCCAGCAGGAATTCTATCGATGAGGACATTAAGGAATGATCCAAAACAGACACCGAAAAGAAAAAGTAAAAAATATATCATATTACGAAACCCAATAATTTAAGCTATGCATAATGATAAATAATGTTTGTAAAAAAATTGAAAAAAATAAAAAAGGGAATGTGTATTTTCTATATTTTTCCTCTAAAGAGAGTTTTGCAAGACAAATAAAAATGGGGAAAACAATAACCAAATATCTCATGTACGACATAAAACTTCCACTCAAGACAGGCAGAATTCCAAAACAAAGTGTGTAGATAAAAAGTATTTTTGAAACTCTTTTGTAAAGAAAAAAGAGAATAAAGATAAAAAAGACAAAAAATAATCTATCCAAAAGAGAATTGGTAAAACCATGTAGTGCTAATGGAAAAGCAAAGAGTGCTCGGAGAAAAAAAATTGGATTAAAAATCGAGAAAAGAGAGTATTGTGAAATATAATTCTGTTGTGCGCTAAACTGTGTAAAAAAGCTTCCTGTTGTAATGTAAAACATGCACATGACTATCCCAAGTCCAAAAAAAGGGGAGAAAAGTAGCAAACTCTTTTTTTGCAGTAATGATTTTCCAATAGAAGAAAGTTCGTCATATACCGAATGGCCGTGGTAATGCAAAATATAAGAAAATAAAAATGGAATGCTAATTGCTATTCCGATAAGTCGTGACATTGGTAAAAAAAATGCCGCAACAGCAGCTAGAAAAAGTTTTTTCTGTTGTAAATACATAAAGAAAATTATAACTATGAGGAGAAAAATACTTTCTGTATAGATAAGAGAAAAATAAAATGCAGTGGGAAAGGCAAGAAGAAATAACAAACTTCTATAAGCAATTTTTTCAGAGTATTGTTTTTTAACAAATACATAAAAAAGGTAAAAAGCAATAAAAGAAAATATATTGGAAAGTAAAAGTCCTGAAATAAAGCTACTTCGCGTAATAAGAGTTGCAACAAAGATAGTAAATGGAAAAAGAGGAGGGAATGCATCAGAATCCTCATTTTTTTGATACCATTTTTCACTCAGAAAAAGATAGTGCTGTGCATCCCACGTTTTGTAGGCGGTTGCCAGAGAAATTGACGCCTTAGGCGGATATATAAAATTTGGAAAATAAAATTTTGTTGAAAAAGGCAATAATGAATATGCAAGAAAAATCAGAAGAAAGATACTTACTTTTACAGAAAAAATAAGAAGAAGAATTTCTTTTGTACTTTTTTCCATAAATTAATTATTCGAAATAGAGCTTAGTGAATCCTGTGATTTTTTTATTTCTTTTTGAAAATCTTTTTTAAATAATTCTTCGTACGCCTTACTTACTTCATCTGCTCTTTTATTATCTTTGAAACAAGCAATATATTCATTGTATAAAAGAAAGTAAGGTAGCTCTTGATACGCATCAATTGCCAAAGATTGAGAAAAATTTGCAACTGCTTCATTGCACATGCCCGGTATTCCTGTATATACAACACCCAGCGCACTGTAGGCTTTTCCGTTTGATGGCGAGGCAGCAACGGCCTGTTTGTAGAGCAAAATGGTTTTCTGTATATCTTTGTATTGTGAGTAAACAAAAGTTCCAGCAGCAATAAGTGCATTACTGTAATCAGTAGGAATACCAACTATTGTTAAGCTATGATTAGCAGGATTTTCCATATCTTGGGAAGGCGGTACGTGCATGTGCGACCAAACCGTATCTAAAGTATTTTCATAATTTTTTTTATCAGGAATACTATCACCAGATAAATACATTTGGTATGTTAGTCCATATGGTACCCACGTAATAGCTGCCCCTTTTTTTGATTGAAATCGTGTTGTAGAAAAAATTGGTCTTGTCCTTTGCATAGTTTCGACAATTTTTATTAATGTATCTGTTCTATTTTTTGATGATACTCCTTGCAGTTTTTGTGCGATTTCATTTTGTGTTACTGGTGTTGCGCCGATATTGTACAGGAGAATATCTGGACGAACATGCAATACGTAATACATATACCACGTATTAAAAATTTGCGTGTCTCCAGAAATAAGCAACACCGAATTCTTTGGCAATACTTGTAAAAAATCTTTTGCATATGTATCGCCGATAGAGACTGAGCGGAGGTTTGTTTTGGGAAAATTATAGAAAAAAAGCATAAGAGGAATTAAAAGAAAAACAGAAAGAAAAATTTTCTCATAATTTCTTTTTGGTAACAGTTTTGTCAATAATGTTGAAAATTCCAAAAGACCAACGCCAAAAGGAATGAGAAAAATAATTGACGAGAGCAGAGTAAAACGCTCATATGCGCCAATAATAAATTCACTTGTTAAAGGAAATCCTGCATAAAAAAGAAATAATGGCCCAGACAAAAACCACGCAACAGCAAGTGAGAGAAAAATAGTCTTATCTTTTCTATAAAGTTTATAGTAGCCAAAAAGCGTTAAGACAATAACCGGGATAGTACTTTGAATCACCAGTGATTTCAGGTACACAGCAACTGTTACCAAGCGCTGCGACAGGGTTGGAGTGTCAAAAATTCCTGCCTGAAATGTGCCATAGTCTTTGCGAAGAATTAAATGTAAAAATGTTGACACATCATGCACGCTGTCCCAGTTGATAATAGGATGGAAAGAAGAGGCAATAGGAATATATAAAAATGGAGTGAGTCCAAATAAAAACAAAAGAAAACAAAACAGTATGGATTTCGGTCGTTTTTTCACTTCTTTATATGCTGTTTTGGCGACAATAAAAAGAGTCGATGGAATAACAAAGATAATGGTTTGGTGATTTGTGCATGATAACCCTAAGAAAAAAACAAAGACATAAAGAAAAATATTCTTTTTTGTATTTTTATAGACAATTGCAAAAAGAAAAAGCAAAATTGCCAAAAAAATGTTAAGGGCAAAAACTTCGGCAATTTCTGCATAAAACCAATAGAGGAAAGAGAAACCAAGGGTTAATGACGCAATTAGTGATGCGTATTTACTTTTGGTCAACTGCAACATGAGCAGATAAAATCCCACAACACCAGCTGCTGCCGAAAATGCAGAAATCAATCCCACTGCAAAAGCAGGAGAGATTGATGCAACAGCAGTCTTTGTTAGCAAAAACCCAAGAAAAGTAAAGAGAGGATAACCTGGTGGATGAGCAACGCCACCAACAGCTGCAGCAGTAACCAGGTCGCCAACATCTCCTCCATAGACACTTACTGAAAGGTGTGAGATGTATAGCAGCAAAAAACCACTACCTAATATAACGGGCAGGATGTTTTTTTTAAAAAACGAGAGCATGAAAAGGGCTTATTGTGAACACCAGTAGCAGGCAGTCGATGTTGGTCCGCATGTGGAAGATGGATTCGCAATTTCTACGCCATTCCTGTCAAATTTCGTATTTGGATCAGACCTTTGCGCTTTTGATTGTGGTAAGAAGCAAGCAGTAATGTCTGTATCTGTCCCATTAATAATGATCGAACTGAGCACTCCAGTGACAGTCGTGAAGGCAGTCTTGACCTCGCCATCTGCTACCAAACTACTCATACACGTTGTAAGGTCTGGGTACAACGAAAGACTCGATGGGTCGTTGCCTGCATTGCATCCACCTGGTGCCCATGGCATGTGACTATGCGTCGTGTAGTAGCGAATATTTGCATCAATAAATTCAACTGCAGTATTTTTGACATTCGCGTCATTTGCTTTTTTAAGCTGCTCGAAAGGATCAATCGTTGCGACCAGTGCTGCTGCCAAAACACCTAAAATACCAATAACAACAAGAAGTTCGATAAGGGTAAAGCCCGATTGAAGGGAGATAGGTGACGAATGAAAACTTTTGAAAAGTTTGGACAGGTTAATCATGACTCTAATTAAGTTAAACACACTTTTTTTCACCTTGTCAAGATCCCAACTTGCTGCAAATTCGAAAAAGTACACATCTGTGAGTAAATTAGATTCCACAGTATCAAGCCAGATTTCCGAACTGTCTTTATTGGATGCTTGATGTCAGGTTGTAAATTGGCGTGATGATAGAAATAATGAGAAACGAAACGCCAATTCCCAAAATAATCATAATAAATGGTTCCATCGCGGTTGTCAGTGTCTTCACCGTCCCATCAACTTCGCGTTCAAAATATTCTGAAACTTTTAAAAGCGACTCATCTAATTTTCCTGTTTGCTCGCCAATTTTTACCATTTGAATAAGAATTGGTGGGAAAATATCAAACGCTGCCATGGCATCACCAATTGAAATACCTTTTTCAACGCGTTTCGCAATTTCCTGAATTGCACTTCGATAAATAACATTTCCTGTTGTGTCTGCTGACTCGTTAAGAGATTGTACCACAAGCGTTCCTGCGCCAACCAACAAACCAAAGGTTCGAGAAAACTCAGCCATGATCGTTTTTCTAATCAACACACCAAAAACCGGCAATTTCAGCTTAATACTGTCAGTAATTAGTTTTCCTGATTCTGTTTTAAGCCACCTATTATAGGCAACCCCAATAAGAATAACCATGCCAAGAATCAGCGGCCAAAATCCAATCGTAAAATTAGAAACTGCAACCATAACCTGGGTAGTAAAGGGGAGGGGGATATTCAAGTTTTGGTACAAAACTGTCAGTTGTGGGATGACAAAAATCATCATGACAAACATGACAACGATCATAAGGACGATAACGATAATCGGATATGCTAAGGCTGATTTTATGGTACTTGCTAATTTTTGCTGTTTTTCCAAATTGTCTGCCAAACGAAGCAGCACTTTGTCTAAAAAACCAGATGATTCTGCAGCACGGATAAGAGAAATATAAATTGGGTTAAAAATTTTTGGGTATTTTGCAATAGCATCGGCAAATGTTTTTCCTTCCTGCACATCGGCAATAAGGCTTTCAACAATTTGTTTCATCTGCGGATTCTGCACCTGCTCTTTTAAAATATTCAAAGCCTGCATAAGCGTCAGTCCCGAAGAAAGAATAGATGACAATTGTCTGGTAAATAAAACTAAATCTTGTGTTGAGGATTTTTGAAAAAGAGCCGAAAAAGAAAACCCTTGTGAGGTCATTTCTCTCACAGACAAAGGAAGCATGCCGTTGGTACGCAAAAACCCAACTGCCTCGTTCACGTCTTTTGCTTCCAAAACGCCTTGGGTAACTTTTCCCTCTTTGTTGGTTGCGCGGTATTGTATTTTCATAGAAAACGAATAAAAAGTGAAACTCTGCTTTTTATCCCACCATTCTCAGAAGTTCTTCAGGGTGCAAGCTGTAGGATTTTGCCGTATCAAGACTAATAGCTCCAGACAAAACAAGTTGTGAAAGAGAATTATCAAGTGTTACCATGCCGACATCTTGTGATGTTTGGATAATAGAATCAATCAAATGCGTTTTTCCATCTCGCACATTACTTGCTACCGCAGGCGTACCGACTAAGATTTCAACAGCTGGAATTCTTCCTCCAGAAATTTGTGGAATAAGTCTTTGCGAAATAATGCCTTTTAAGGTAAATGAAAGCTGCGTGCGAATTTGGGTTTGTTGATGCTCAGGGAAGCTATCAATAATTCTGTCTATTGATTGTGATGCAGAATTTGTATGGAGTGTCGACAACACCAAATGACCAGTCTCTGCAATGGTCATTGCTGCCTGCATGGTATCAGGATCACGCATTTCACCAATTAAGACAACATCTGGATCTTCACGTAAAGAGGAACGAAGTGCCATAGTCCACGAATGAGTGTCTGATTTCATTTCGCGCTGAGAAATAATACTTTTTCCATTGGGGTACACATATTCAATTGGATCCTCAATCGTTAAAATATGATTTGCCCGCGTCATATTAATTTCATTTACCATTGAGGCGAGAGTTGTTGATTTTCCTTGTCCTGTTGGGCCTGTTACCAAAACAAATCCCTGGCGTAAATTTGCAAATGTGTGACAAATTCGTGGCAAATGTAAATCTTCAATTGTTTTAATTGTTTTGGGCAAAAAACGAAACGCCCCGCATAATTGCCCCCGTTGGTAGTATGCATTGACACGAAAACGTCCTAAGTCTCCATAAATACCGCCACCATACGGCATAGAAAAATCAAGCTCTTTATTTGCAGTGAGCAAATCTTTCTGCTCGGCACTCAAAAGCCCAAAAAGCATGCTCGTCACACTTTCAGAGCTTAAAACAGCAACCTGCGCAACATAGGACAAATTACCATCAACACGAATTGCCGGAGGAAGTCCAGGCAATAAATGCAAATCCGATGCATTGCTTTTAACAACTAATTCTAATAATTGCTGTAAATCCATAATACTTTCAGTATAGCAAAGAGCTAAGAGTTTAGTGCTTAAGTTATTCTCCAGGCTCAATTGCCCTATGCAAGATTATTCCTGCGCAACACGCAACACTTCTTCTATCGTTGTTACACCCGCCAACACTTTTAAGTATCCATCCTGCTTCATGGTAATCATACCCTCTACTACCGCCTGTTTTTCTATTGCTTCTGCATCTGCCCGTTGCAAAATAAGATGAGCAATTTTTTCAGTAACCGTGAGGACTTCAAAAATACCAACTCTGCCTATATAACCTGAATCACCGCATTCACTGCATCCTTTTCCTTTGTAGAGCTTTATCTCCCCTTGCGGCATGAGCGGACCGAGTTCTTTTTTGATTTCCTCAACAAGCTGAGGTGCTGGTATGTAGGATTCTTTGCAATTTGGGCAAATTTTTCTCACAATTCTTTGTCCCATAACAGCGGTAATCGTTGATGCTAAAAGAAATGTTTCTGCTCCTAAATCAATAAGACGAGGGAGGGCACCTGCCGCATCTGATGTATGAAGTGTTGAAAAAACCAAATGACCGGTGAGCGCTGCCTGAATTGCCAAATCTGTTGTCTCACTATCCCGAATTTCTCCAACAAGAATAATATTAGGATCCTGACGCAGGAAACTTCTGAGTCCATCGGCAAACGTAAGTCCCACAGCAGGATTAATTTGCACCTGATTGACTCCGGGAATTTCGTACTCAACCGGATCTTCCAAAGAAACAATATTCACACGCGTTGTATTGAGCTTGGCCAGCACTGCGTACAATGTCGTTGTTTTTCCAGATCCCGTAGGCCCGCAGACTAAAATAATGCCGTGCGGGCGAAGAATTGCTGTTTCCAATTCTTTGAGTGATGTTCCATTAAGTCCCAATTCAGGAAGTGTAGGAATGCCTCCTGATTTGCGAAGAAGTCTCATAACGATTTTCTCGCCATGTACTGTAGGTAAAACAGAAATACGAAGATCAACCTCTTGATTACCAACTTTAAAATTAAATCTTCCATCCTGCGGCGTTCGGTGTTCATCAATTTTCATTTCAGAAAGCACTTTGATACGCGAGATCACGGCATCCTGCACTGATTTTGGAAGACTTAGTCTATCGTACAAAATGCCGTCAATGCGATACCTCACTCGTACTCTGTCTTCCATTGGCTCGATATGCACATCGGATGCGCGAGAATTGACTGCATATTCCAAAATGGTTGCGACAATTTTTGCAATTGGTGCTTCTTTAATAATCTGACCTATTTGGGAGCTGTCTACTGTTTTGGCTTCATTGGTTTCGTGCAATTCTTCTGTCTCCTTAACTGCTTTTCCGACTTCTCCTACCAATTCTTGGCGATACTGTGCAGATATGGCACTTTTTACATCATCTGCAGATGCGGCAAATGTTTTTATGGTAAGACCTGTTTTTTGCTGAATAAAGCTGATTGCGTCCAAATCCGAAGGATCACTCATTGCAACAGATAAAACTTTTGCTTTGTCGTCGTATAAAAAGGGGATAAGTTGAAAACGCTCAACAACAGCACGTGGAATAAAACTTAAAGCTTCTGGAGAAAAAGAAGCAGTAGATAAATTAATGTAAGGGACGCCTAAAAGCGTTGCCTTTACTTCTGCAATTTTTTCAGGATCAACAATGTGCATTTCCTGCAAAATTTCGTCTGCTGACTTATTGGTTGTCGCGCTTTTTAACTTAATCTCGTCATATTGTTGTTTAGTGAGTAGCCCTTGTCGGAAAAGTGCGTCGACAACATTTGTCTCCGGTTGACTACTTGATACAAAGGGTTGCTGGCTTATTGCTGGTGGCCTAAGTTCCGGCGTTGCTTGCTGAACAGTTGGAGTTACTGGTGTTGCTGCATTGATAGGCTGCTGCACAGCAGGAGACACACTCACTAAAGGAGTGACAACTGAGGGATTTGCTCCAACAGGATTTCCCTGCGGAACTGGTTGCTGATCGGGCATTACTTTTATAGTAGTTAACCTTTGAAGTTGTGTCAATGAAGAAAGCTTTACTATCTATTCCTACCAAAACCCAATCTTCTCCCTACATCCCTTAGTCCTTCTCTAATTTTTCTTTTCATCCGGCCACCCGAACTTTCACCGTCATGCTCTCCGCCAATTAATCCCATTTCCCTCTCTAACTTCATTATTTCTCTCCTTATTTGGCCGTCAAATTCTCGAAACTCACGACCAAGAGGACCGTCAGAATCTGTCATAAAGCAAGCCTAGCAAAAAAGATGCAAAATTTCTATAATCACTTAGCTACTATTATGCAAAGCATACTTCTTATTGGCAAATCGCAGGAAAGGCGCAATGAGTATATTGCATCATTCTGCACAAAGCAGAAGATTTCTCCTTTTGATAAACAGCTTTTGGAGCCGCAGACAGCATCTTTTGGCATCGAAGATATACGAACTATGCAAAAAACAGCATATCTTGCACCCTCTCATGGCTTGGAAAAATGTATTATTCTTAACAACGCACAGCTTCTTACCCCAGAAGCACAAAATGCACTCCTGAAAATACTCGAAGAGCCACCAGCACATACCACTCTTATTCTTTCTGCAACAACCGATGCGACAATGCTTCCAACAATTGTCAGTAGATGTCGCGCATACAAGATAGAACACGCAGCGCAAGGACTCGATGACGATAGGAAAAACAAAATACTAAATCAACTGAGCGAAATAGAGAAAGGGTCGATTGCCGATCGTCTTGCCTTGGCCGAAGATTTGGCCGCAGACAAAGACAAACTTGCCCTGTGGTTTGAAGAAAGTATCATGCTTGCTCGTCAACAGATGCTAGAAAATCCAAATGACACGCAAATAGTGAAAGCAATAGAACGCCTCTTGCAAGCATACAAAATATTCCAAACAACCAATGTTTCACCGCGAATGATTCTGGAACATTTTCTCTTGCAATGAAATTTACAGATCCTATCATGCAACAATTGGTTGCAAAATATCCTAAGCCCCATTTTGCAGATAGGACAGAGAAATTATATGAAAATCTTATTGAGTCAATTATTTCCCAACAGCTTTCAGTAAAAGCATCTGACACTATTTATAAAAGATTTGTTGAATTGTTTAAAAAACAAGGGAGGCAACAAAATGACACCACCTTTCCCACCCCGCAGCAAATTCTTCGTATGCCTGATGAAACCATTCGATTAGCAGGTATTTCTTTTCAGAAAATTTCATACATAAAAAGTGTTGCGGATGCATTTGTGAGTGGCCTCATAGATGTAAAAAAGATACAAAAGATGACTGATGACGAGGTTATTGTCGCTCTTACCCAAATTCGCGGAGTAGGGAAGTGGACCGCAGAAATGATTCTTATCTTTACACTCAACAGGCCAGATGTTTTTTCTGTTGGCGATTTAGGACTTCGCAATGCAATAACCAAGCTCTATGGAATAACAGATCAACAAAAGATGCTGGAATTATCCAAAATGTGGCAACCATACCGAAGTAACGCATGTTGGTACCTTTGGCGTAGTCTTGAAAATGTGTAAACTACAGGATCTTTTTGATTTTTACTATAGTACATTGCTCAAGTAAAACGTCTATGTTAGTATAGAATGATGGCAAAGGCTCAAGAGTATTCTGCACAACAAATTCAAGTCCTCGAGGGATTAGAACCAGTCCGCAAGCGACCTGGCATGTACATTGGCTCTACAGATTCCATTGGTTTGCACGAAGCACTCAGAGAAATTATTGATAATGCAGTCGACGAAGCGTTAGCAGGCTTTGCTCGTCATGTCTGGATTTCTTTAAATAAAGACGGCTCGGCAACTGTGTCTGACGACGGTCGAGGTATTCCAACCGACATGATGCCTCAATACAAAAAATCAGCTTTGGAAATTGTTATGACCAAGCTGCATGCAGGCGGTAAATTTGGTGGCGCAGCATACAAAGTATCCGGTGGGCTTCATGGCGTTGGCGCAGCTGTTGTTAATGCGCTGTCAACTCATTTGTGGGTTGAAGTAAAAAGAGACGGAAAAGTCGTCAAACAAACGTACGAAAAAGGTATTCCAACAAGTACTGTTGAGGCGACAAAGACACCACTTCAACCAGAAATTTTCCCTCTTAAGGTGTCTGATTCTGGCACAACAGTGACCTTCTTCCCTGATACGACCATTTTTCAGACAGGCGTTTTTGATTTTGAAGTTGTTAAAAAAATGATTCGAGAGCGCGCATATATTGTTCCAAAATTGTACTTTCATTTATTCGACCAGAGAGAAGGCATGGAAAAGGAGATGAATTACTACTTCGAGGGCGGCATTACCGCTTTGGTCGAAAAAATTAACGACAACAAAGAGCCACTTCACGAAGCAATTACCATCCACAAAGCAGAAGGCGATGTCGATGTCGAGGTCGCACTTCAGTACAACAACGGCTACAGTGAAAATGTTGAATCATACGTGAATGTTATTAATACTGTTAATGGTGGAACTCACTTGACTGGATTTAAAATGGCCCTAACCCGTGCAGTCAATGACTATGGCAAAAAAATCGGTAGCTTTAAATCCGACGAAGATTCAATCACGGGAGACGACACACGGGAAGGACTCACTGCAGTTGTTTCCATTAAAATGCCTCAGGACAGAATCCAATTTGAAGGCCAAACAAAAGGAAAATTGGGAAATTCAGAAATTCAGCCACTTGTTCAAACAGTTGTCAAAAATGAGCTGACGACCTATTTTGAAGAAAATCCCCAGACAGCAAGAAAAATTTTAGAAAAAGTCTACTTGGCAGCAAAGGCGCGCTTGGCAGCTCGGGCAGCAAAAGAGGCAATACTTCGAAAAGGTGCGCTTGAAGGCTCAACACTTCCCGGCAAATTAGCTGACTGCCAGGAAAAGGATCCAAGTATTTCTGAATTATATTTGGTTGAGGGAGATTCAGCAGGAGGAAGTGCCAAACAGGGAAGAGATAGAAAATTCCAAGCAATTTTGCCACTCAAGGGTAAAATTTTAAATACCGAACGTGCACGTTTGGATAAAATGATTGAGCATGAAGAAGTAAAAAATCTCATTATTGCATTGGGCGCAGGCATTGGAGACCAAATTCGATTTGAAAAACTCAGGTATCACCGAATTATCATTATGACTGACGCCGATGTTGACGGCGAACATATTGAGACACTTATTTTGACATTCTTCTACAGACATTTGCCAGAAATTATTAAACAAGGATACTTGTATATTGCCCAGCCACCACTTTTTAAGCTTTCAAGCGGCAAGGATGTTGTCTACGCATACACAGATGAACAGCGAGAAACAGCACTCAAAGATATGCAGGCAAAAAATACACGTACTGTCACCATTCAGCGCTATAAGGGTTTGGGAGAAATGAATCCTGAGCAGCTCTGGGAAACAACCATGAATCCAAAAAATAGAGTTCTTAAGCAAGTTGCAATTGACGATGCAGAGCAAGCAGATGAAACATTTACAATGCTTATGGGAGATGAGGTCCCACCACGAAAATATTTTATTCAATCCAATGCGACGATGGCCAATTTGGACATCTAGTCCTGTGGACGACCAGTGCAAATCTTGATATATAAAGCTATGGATATTAAGCAGCTGATTACTGAGTATTTAGAAAGTGCACGCCTTATGCAGGTTGCAACTGCAAAAGACAATCAACCTTGGGTCTGCACTGTTTATTTTGCTTATGATGATAAGCTTAATTTATATTGGTTATCCAAGCCAGAAAGAAGACATTCCCAAGAAATTGCAATAAATGAGAAAGTTGCCGGTACAATTGTTTTACCCCATACACCAGGAGACGAAGTAAGGGGCATACAATTTCAAGGAATTGCAAAAAAATTAGAAAAACAAGATGGAGAACATGGACTAAAAACCTATGCAACAAGAATGAAAATGGGAGAAGAAAGAAAGAAAAAAATTCAAGATGGGACAGATGGACACATGGTGTATCACATAAAACCAACTTTATTTGTTTTGTTTGACGAAAAAAATTTTCCAGATAACCCAAGACAGGAATATAAAATGTAGCTTCTTCTTCGAGTGAGTGAAACGAGTCGAGAAGTTTTAAAATAGTTCTCGACAAGCTCGAACAAGAACAGTATACTATAACTAAATCTTATGATGGATTTTAATAAAACACTCACCCCAGGAAAAGTAGACGAAGGATTTGTTAATGCAGTTATTGATATTCCGCAAGGGTCTTCTTTAAAGATTGAATATGATCGGACCAACGGTATGTTTATGCTCGATCGAGTCGAGCCAGATGTTTTCCCTAAGCCCGTTAATTACGGATTTATTCCCGCAACAAAAGACACCGATGGAGATGAATTAGATGTCTTAATGGTGTGTCACGAACCAATCCCAACAGGAACACTTGTTCACGGAAAAATTCTTGGTATTTTTAATTTTGAAGACGATGGGGAAATGGACTACAAGATTGTTTGTGTCCCAGATGATGACAGAAATACAGGAGACAGTATCAAAACACTCGATGATTTGGGTAGCCGTTGGAAGCAAAAAATTGAATTTCACTTTGCGCACTATAAGGATTTAAAAAAACCCGGCACAACAAAAGTGCTTGGGTGGGGAGATGTCGAGGAAGCGAAAAAAATAGTCTGCGAGTGTATTGAACGCTTCGAAAAAGAAGGCTTCTCCAAATAACTTTGTATGGTAGATATCGGCACACTGCAAAAAGCAGAACTGACAATAGAAATGAAACGGGCGTATTTGGATTACGCTATGTCTGTCATTGTCGACCGCGCACTTCCTGACGTGAGAGACGGACTAAAACCAGTTCATAGACGCATTCTTTTTGCTATGAATGAGATGGGTCTGGATCACTCATCCAAATATAAAAAGTCCGCAACGGTTGTTGGAGAAGTGTTGGGAAAATATCATCCACATGGAGATGTCCCAGTCTACGATGCAATGGTTCGTTTGGCACAGGATTTTTCCATGCGATATCCTTTGGTTGATGGACAGGGAAACTTTGGTTCTTTAGATGGTGATCCACCGGCTGCTATGCGTTATACCGAGGCAAGAATGGCAGCAATCACGTCTGAAATGCTTTGGGATTTGGACAAAGAAACCGTTGATACCAGGCCAAATTTTGACTCCAGCAGACAAGAGCCAGTCTATCTTCCAGCCAAACTTCCTAATTTGCTTCTTATGGGAGCAGAGGGAATTGCTGTTGGTATGGCAACCAAAATTCCTCCACATAATTTGTCCGAAGTGATTGATGCAATTCATGCAGTAATTGCCAAAACAAAAATCACCAAAGATACATCGGAAAAACACGGTGTTAAGCTAACAACAGAAATTACTATAGAAGAGCTTTTAGAACATATTAAAGGCCCTGATTTCCCAACTAGGGGCGCTTTGTATGACCAAACAGAAATTAGAAATTTGTACACAACAGGAAAAGGAAAAATTATTATCCGGGGTAAAGCAGAAATCGAAGAAATTGGACAAGGAAAAAGCGCCATTATAATTACCGAATTACCATATCAGGTAAATAAAGCACTTTTAGTTGCAAGAATTGCTGATTTGGCAAAGGAGAAAAAAATTGAAGGTATTACCGATTTGCGTGATGAATCAGACAGACATGGACTTAGAATTGTTGTTGAGTTAAAAAGAGATGCAGCACCTAAAAAGGTGTTAAACAATTTATTCAAACACACCAGTTTGCAAACATCTTTCCCAGGAAACATTGTTGCACTCGTTGATGGCACACCCCAAACCTTAACACTCAAAGTCATTCTTGAAGAATATCTTAAACATCGATTTATTGTTATTACCAGAAGAAGTGAGTTTGAATTAAGACAAGCAAAAGCACGGCTGCATATTTTAGAAGGACTAAAAATTGCCGTTGATCATATTGATGCTGTTATTAAAACAATTCGTGAATCAAAAGATCAGGAAGAAGCAAAGAAGAATTTAATGGAGAAATTTAAATTGTCCGAACTTCAAGCAACTGCAATTTTAGACATGCAATTAAGGCGTCTTGCTGCACTTGAAAGACAGAAAATTGAAGAAGAGCTTTTAATGGTAAAAGAAACCATTGCTTATTTGGAAGATTTACTCTCGCATCCTGAAAAAATCTTAAAAGTTGTTGCTGAAGAGTTGACCCATCTTAAAGAAAAATATGGTGATGAAAGACGAACAAAAGTGTACAAAGGAAAAGTCGATGAATTCTCCGAAGAAGATTTAATTCCTAACGAGCCAACTGTTATCACTATTACCAATACTGGGTATATAAAGAGACAATCAACAAATTCTTTCCATACGCAAAATAGGGGAGGCAAGGGAGTAAAAGGAATGACAACAAAAGAAGAAGACGACATTTTAAGCATTCGTTATGCCCAAACACATGACAATCTTCTTTTCTTTACCAACAAAGGAAAAGTATATCAGCTGAAAGCATACGAAATTGCAGAAAGCAGTCGAACATCCAAGGGCAGTGCAATTGTTAATTTGCTTAATATTGAAGCAGGAGAAAAGATTGAATCATTTATTAATTACCAAGGAAAATTAAAAGATACGTATGTCTTCCTGACAACAAGAAATGGAACAGTGAAAAAATCGAAAGTCAGTGAATTTGAAAATATTAGAAAATCAGGAATTGTTGCAATAAAATTAGATAAAGGAGACGAATTGGTCTGGAGTAATTTAACATCAGACGATGATGAAGTTTTGCTTGTTACCAAAGAAGGGAAAGCAATTCGATTTAACGAAAAACAGGTTAGGTCGATGGGCCGTGCAACACAAGGCGTGAGAGGAATAAAAATTAGCTCAACTGACGAAGTGATTAGCATGGATATTGTCCATCACGATGACAAAGATGCGCTCCTTTTGACAATTATGGAAAATGGTCTTGGTAAAAAAACACTAGCCAGTGAATTTAGAGGACAGACAAGAGGCGGCATGGGAGTAAAAGTCGCCAATGTCACAGAGAAAACAGGAAAAGTTGCTGTATCACAGGTTATTCCACCAACAAGTAACAGCGTTATTATTACATCCAAAAAGGGACAAGTTGTGCAACTCGAGCTAGCATCTATTCCAAAATTATCTCGCGCAACACAAGGGGTTATTCTCATGAGATTTTCTAAAGCCAATGATCATGTTGCTTCAATAACCTGCGTAGAATAGTTGACGCTTTGTTAGCATTCTTTTATAGTGAATTTATGAAACAAAATCCTGTTTCTGAAGAGAAATTTGACAAAGCAATAGGGAACTTGAAAAATGATATTTTTGAACGACTAGATGGTGTCGTTGAACAGCTTAAGACAATCAGGCAAGAACAAATCATGGCATGAAAAAGATAAGGAAATTGAAGATGAAATTAAAAATCACGACAAGAGAATTACAGCTCTAGAGCACCTGCAATAATAATTCTGCTATAATATCCACATGATTTTAGATGGCCGTACGGTTGCTAATCATTTGCTAGCAGAGCTGATTATCCGTGTTGACGCGCTTGCCGAAAAGGGGATTATGCCGCATTTAGCTGTTGTTATGGTCGGTGAAAATCCAGAAACAGTCTCTTATGTTTTACAGAAAGAAAAAAGAGCAAAAGAAATTGGCACTTTAGTAAGTGTCTATAAACATCCGGAAAATATATCACAGGAAAAGCTCAAGGAGACAATTGATTTTCTGCAGAAAAATGGCGATATTCACGGCATTATTCTTCAGCTCCCAATTCCAAAAAATTTGAATGAACAAAAACTTATTAACTCTATAGACCCTAAAAAAGACGTTGATGGGTTCACTCCTAATTCACCATTTACTGTCCCTATTGCTGCAGCAATTATGAAACTTTTAGAAGTGCCAATGATAAAAGAAACAATCACAACAGGTGAGTCATTCAATGAATGGTTACTCAGCAAACATATTGTTGTTATGGGCAAAGGTACAACAGGTGGGACACCAATTATTAAAGAATTTCAAAATAGGGGAGTAGAGCCAACAGTGATTGACTCTCAAACAAAAAATCCAGAAGACATCGCTAAAAAAGCAGATATCATTATTACTGCTGTTGGGAAGCCAGGTGTTTTGACAAAAGACATGATTAAAAAAGATGTTATTCTTTTAAATGTTGGCATGACAAGAGGGGATGATGGAAAATTTTATGGAGACTACAATGAAGAAAAAATAAAAGATATTGCTGGTTGGTATACACCGACACCGGGCGGTGTGGGACCGGTCAACGTTGCCTGTCTTCTTGAAAATGTTGTCAGTGCTGCAGAGCATTCTATAGAAAATTGACCCCTTTAAGTACTCTTTTGATCTATTGACAAGGTTTTCAAAACTCTTTAATGTTATTCAAGGAGATAAAAAAATGACAACTTGTAAAAATAAAAAAATAAAGATTTTCGCAAAAGCGCAAAACATATAAGAGCCGTTTCGGCTCTTTTTTTTGACCAAAATTGACAAAATAAAAAACATGAAAAAAGCAATTGAACTAACTGTAGAAAATAAAAAAGTACAATTAGACTTTAATACACATTTCAACAATTTAGTTGGTTTCTATCAATCATTAAATAAAGGGGCGTATGACAGTTATCGCAAGAGGGGCAGAACATATGTTGATGTCCCGGAGATTGTTGGCATAACTGGTGCATGCGAAAATGTTGATACACTTTTCAAAGTAGGAAATCATAACGACATTCCGCTTTTCTTCACTCAAACAGGACAGCTAGCACTTGAACAAGCGCTGCAAAGTCTTCCAAGTGTTTTTACTGTTATTCATTCGGGACGGGATGAGGAAATAGAAGACGAAAGACACTTACGACAATTTCGATTAACAGAAGAAGAATTTGACAGTACCACCATTGGTATGACGCGCGAAACATACGATGAAGATAAAATGTACGAAGCATTGCTCGTTAATATTCAAGAAACAATTCAGAGTATGCTTAGTGGTATTCTTAAAGACAACGAAAAAATACTTCAGACTATATACAAAAGAAATATTGAAAAAATTCGATACGCTGCAACTCATAATTTCCACCGTATTAGCTATGAAGACGCAGTGAAATTACTCAATGTCAATGGATACCCAGAAGTTTCTTTTGGTGACGATTTAAAGGCAAACCACGAAGCAAAAATTGTTGAAGTATTAAATAAAAAAGACAAGACGGAGCTACCGGTATTTATTATGAAATATCCAAAAGAAATTAAATTCTTTAACATGAAAGTATCAAGTAAAGACAGCAGAGTATGTCTTTCTGCAGACTGCATTTTCCCCTATGCAGGAGAGGGAACAGGCGCATCAGTGAGAGAGCACGATTTTGAAAAGTTAAACGAAAGACTTATTACATCAACAATGTTTAAGTTGCATATCCAAAGAGGCGGGCGATATGAAGATTTCAAATGGTACTTGGATATTATGGAGAAAAAAGGGACAAATCCACATGCAGGATATGGCGCAGGTAATGACCGCGTCATGCAATATATTTTAGGAGAAAAAGATATTCGCAATGCATCGCTTTTCTATCTTCTTAATTTACAGACAGGGGATTGGAATAAAAAACATTATGGACAGGCGCCAATTATTATTCCTGAAAAAAAGCATATACTTCTCTCGATTGGTAGAGTGGAAAACAAAAGACAATTACTTCCAGTTGTCAAATTGTTAGCCAAATCAGGTAATGCAATTTTTTATGCGACAGAACACACCCATGAGTTTTTAAAAAGTAAAGGAGTCCAGACAGCACTAGTTCATAAAATTTCAGAAGTTGGCGAAACTCCCAACATTGCAGATTTGTTGAATAAAAAAGTGTTTGATGTAATTATCGATATTCCAACAAGAAAATTGTTTAAAGAAAGTAAAGAATTTACTGACGGAAAATTAATCCGCAAAGGAGCAATCAAAACAGGCGCTGGACTAATTACCGATGTTGAAGTTGCACAAATAGTAATGAGTAATCTTAGCGAAAATCACACAAATCTCATTTCAGAAAAGTCCAACGGAAAATCTCTTTCCAACCATTCTGGTCGTTTGGTTGATGCCAATGTGGGATTATAAACATGCTTCATACTCCTTTTTACGATCCAGGGAAATCTTGGGAAGACAATTGGAAAGATGGGCCCTTTGGGGCATTTGCAGATAACAAAGTTTACAAAAATAAAGGCAAGCCTGAATACGAATTTCTAGACCAAAAAGTCTTTCTCCCGTTTGGTATTGCATCCGGACCGCTCTTTAATAGCAAATTTATTAAAGGCGCACTGGATAAAGGCTTCGATATAGTTATTCAAAAAACAGTAAGATCGAGAAATAAGCCTTCTAATCAATGGCCGAATGTTGTTCAATTAAATATTAAGGGGCAACTTAGCTTAAACAAGGCCACAAAAGGTGTTTATGCCAAGAAAAGATTTACACAACCGTTAACAATTACCAACTCCTTCGGCAATCCGTCCCACGTCCCAGATATCTGGCAACCAGATCTTAAAAAATCAGTTGGATATATCGGAAAAGGACAGATGCTCATATGTGCGACAGAAGGCACTCCAGATGGAAGTGGAAGTGAAAGGCAATTTATTGAAGATTGGGTGACAACTGCTCGGTTGGTAAAAGAAACAGGTTGTAAAATTTTAGAAGCAAATACGAGTTGTCCGAATGAGGGCTCGTCTAGCCTACTTTGTTTTGATATTGCAAAAACACAGAAAGTGCTGGAGGCAATAAAAAATGAAGTGGGGAATATGCCTCTTGTAGTGAAGGTTGCATATTTTCCCAATTACGAACAATTAAAAAAATTAGTCAAGGCTGTTGGCGATATAGTTGATTGTATTTCATGCATCAATACTATTCCAACAAAAGTCATAGACAAAAAGGGGAATGAAGTTTTACCTGGAAGACTTATCGCGGGAGCATGTGGAGACGGAGTACGATGGGCTGGTCTTGATATGGTTGCTAACCTTAAAAAAATTCGAGAAGATTTGCAAATGAACTTTACTATTATTGGAATGGGTGGAGTAATGCTTCCAAAACATTACAAAAAATATAGAGATACTGGAGCAGATGTTGTTATGAGTGCAACTGCAGCAATGTGGAATCCATATTTTGCGCAAGAAATAAAGGAAAAATATCTATGACATTTCAAAAAAAATTAGATGACTTGGTGAAAAAAAATAATTCTCTTTTGTGTATTGGGCTGGATCCAGTTTTGGAAAAATTACCAAAACAATTTCTCCAAGAAAAATTTTCATTTTTTGCATTTAATAAATTTATTATTGATACCACTCATAATTTAGTTTGCTGTTATAAGCCAAACTCTGCTTTCTACGAAGCGCTGGGAGAAAAGGGAATAGGGGAGTTAAAAAAAACATGCGATTATCTCAAAAAAGATTATCCAGAAATTCCGATTATTCTTGACGCAAAAAGGGGTGATATCGGGAGCACCAACGAAGGTTATGTGCAATTTATATTTGACTATTTACAAGTTGATGCTGTAACAATTCATCCGTATTTAGGACAAGAAGCAATACAGCCTTTTTTGGATAGAAAAGAAAAGGGAATTATTGTTTTGTGTAAAACTTCAAATCCAGGGGCAGGAGAATTTCAGGACTTGCGTATAGGCAAAGAAACAATATATAGAAAAGTTGCAAAACGTGTTGTGCGAAAATGGAATAAAAATAAAAATTGCCTTATGGTCGTTGGTGCCACATATCCAAAAGAAGTAAAAGAAATAAGAAAACTCGCTGGCGATATGACATTTTTAGTGCCAGGTATTGGCGCGCAAGGAGGAGATATTAAACAAACGCTGCAGACAGGACTTAATTCTCAAAATGCTGGTTTGATAATGAGTAGTTCACGAAGTATTATTTTTGCAAAAAACCCCAGAGAAGAAGCAGAAAAAACAAAAAATACTATTAATAGATACAGATAAATGGATACAAATAAAAAAACATTACAAATCTTAGAGCAAACAGGAGCAATTATTACCAATGATCATTTTGTCTATACGTCGGGAAAACATGGTAGCGTGTATATTCGAAAAGATAAATTGTATCCACATACGCTCTTGACATCAAAAGTGTGCAAAATGATGGCAGAAGAAATGAAAAATAAAAAAATTCAAATTGTTGTTGGACCATCGGTTGGAGGGATTATTCTTTCTCAGTGGGTTGCGTATCATTTATCAAAATTGACAAAAAAGGAAGTCTTAAGTGTATTTACAGAAAAAAGTTATGATGATGTACAAAAATTTGACAAACCGCAACTATTTAAAAGGGGCTATGATGAGCTGATTAAAAACAAACGAGTGTTGGTTGTGGAGGACCTAACAACAACCGGAGCATCTGTTAAGAAAGTTGTCGACGAGGTAAAAAAAGCAAAAGGAAAAGTTGTTGGCGTTTTTGTTTTACTTAATCGCAATCCAAAAGATGTGACTAGAAGATTTATGCAAGCGCCATTTTTCGCTCTTTCTGTTTTTAAAGCAGATGCATATAGTCAAAGCGTGTGTCCACTGTGTAAGAAAGGTATTCCCATCAACACTACTGTTGGTCATGGGAAAGAATTTTTGGTAAATAAAACAAATTCCTCTTGACATATTCATATCTCATCCTTCATAATTAAATCTCAGAGCGATGAAACACTCTGATTTTTTTTGGACAATTTTCCGATCAATTTTTTTCAAAAAGATTACTAAGCGTATGCTCCTTTGGAGCATTTTTTTTGATCTCAACAGCCACACGGCTGTTTTTTATTACTTATGAGCACCGAAACACCACAACCAGCAGACTACTTCTCACAGCGTGCGACAGAAACAGAAGGTGCTTCACACACCAACGCATGGGAAACTATTACTATTGACGACGAGCAATTCAGTGTCATTCGGGGTCTAAAGGTATATACCGAGCACGGTGGCAAACCTGTTGTTTTTGATGTTACAGAATACCAACACCCTGAGACAAACATGAGAATGACAGTATACAGTCTTGGCTTAGGCAGACCACTGCATGAACCGGCACCAGTGCGTGCAGATTATGCCTGTCCGTGCATGAATTTAGGATCTAGCTTTCACATGCAAGGACATGACTGTGTGCAACAGAGAGACCTTATGCTGGATACAATGACAGAATTGGGAATTGGCGTTATGGCAATTGTGTCAGAGGAAACAGCAGCCGGCAATGGTCACGGATCTCAAGCAGTCCACAGACAAGCGACCATACAATACGAGGCAGCGCAACACAACCTTCCTATTCCAACCATGCAGCAGGCATTCAACGAAATGGGGTATTATGACGATCTGCGTCGTCATGACATTGTGGCAAAAGTTATCAAAGATACTATTGGCGAAAGACCTGCAATAGCCACCACATCGAATACAGATAAGATAAAACAACTCGAGCAAGCCGGAGTTGCTGTTGTTCCGCGAACACGGATAGAATTAGTTACCGAACAAAGCCTCACAAGACAGCAACTTTTGGGGAGAAGAGAGTATGATCATTTGCGCAGCGTTTCCAAACCAGGTGCATACTTAGTCAACGGAAAAGCAGAGCTACTTACCCCACAAACATACCACACTCATTTTCTTCCTGAGTCACAATCTCCAAGAACTCCTCATTTTTTCAGACGGTTTCAAAGACATCGCATGCCTAACTAACTCATTGCTAATAAGGTCTTTTTCTCATATACTTTTTGTATGACTCTCACCAAATCAGACATTGCAAAGCAGTATCAACCTTTCGTTAGCACGCAGGATTATTCTCCCAAGCAAAAAATTGATGGTGTAGAAGTTGTGGAAATGAAAGTATTTACTGGTGAAGATGGCGATTTTTCAGAACTGGCAAGACTTAGCCCAGATGGAAAATTAGAAGAATTTCCACACTTTCACATTCGCCAGATAAGTAGATCTCTTGTTATGCCAAAATCGGTTAAGGCGTGGCATTTCCATTTAAAACAAGAAGAAATTCAAACTGTTTTACCTGGCGATAAGCTGATTGTTGGGTTGTGGGATTTACGCGAAAAATCCCCAACAAAAGGTCAAACTATGCGTTTAGCATTAGGTGGCGGGAAAGCACACTGGGTTCGAATTCCCCAAGGAGTAGCGCACGGCTACATGAATCCATTTGAAAATCCTGCAACTGTCATTTATTTTGTCAGCGAACAGTTTGATATAAAAAATCCTGATGAAATGCGTCTTCCGTGGGATAGTTTGGGAGAAAAGTTTTGGGAAATAACAAAAGAATAAATTCACGATTAAAATCTTCTTGCATTCAGTACTAACCAAGAGTAAAATTCTTTCCGTGGTACACTTTATAGACCAGCGGAGAAGCCCAGGACAATTTATCAAAGATACTATTCTTAATATTATTGACGGCACTGTTCCTGACTTCACTCAACCACAAAAACCTCCACGAAGAAGAATTATCTTTGGCATACCGCTTTCCAGACCACGTAAGCATATCAAGCGGGACAAAGATCGCAGGTAATAACTTTTCTGGACAAGGCAGGAAGTGCGCAGTATCTGTTTTCTGCTTCGCTACTAATTAGTTTATTGAATTATTATTTGTGAACCTACTTTCCATTATTACCACTGTGGAATTGCTTATGGATATCACGAAGCTGCTTATTGGTAATATGTGTGTAAATTTGCGTTGTCGCAATATTTTTGTGTCCCAACATTTCTTGAACCGATCGCAAATCTGCCCCATTGGAAAGTAAATCCGTTGCAAAACTATGTCTGAGCGTATGTACTGTTGCATCAACAGGAATCCTGGCAACCCGTACATATTTTTTTACCATACGCTCAACAGAACGCGGTGTAAGTCGCATTTTCTCACCACCATTTTCGGGAATTTCTTTACCAGAATAGCGGATAAATAACGGCTTGTAGACATCCTCGCGCTTGTCTAAATATTTTTGCACCCAATCAGCAGCTCTATCAGAAATAAAAACAACTCGTGCGCGTCCACCTTTACCAATCACGCCAAATTCACGCCTTTCAATATTCACCTGTTGGTGATTTAGCTTACACAGCTCAGACACACGAAGACCTGTTGAAAATAAAAGCTCTAAAATTGCTCTGTCGCGAATGCCTTCGATTTTGCTCGTATCTGCAGCAGTTACCATTCTGTCTATGTGTTCCCGTTCTAAAAATTTAAGACTGCGCGATTCTGTTTTGGGTAAATCAATTTTGGTTGGTTCAAGCGTCTTCACATCATTTTTAATAAGAAATTTTAAGAAAGAACGCAGCGCAATAACATAATAATTTTGTGTCACACGCTTCATTGTCATGCCATGATTATCCATTTTTGAGGCCAGAAAAACCCGAAAACGCCTCACTGTTACTACGTCTAAGTCTTCTATGGATTTATGTGCCTGCGTTGTCCCAAACCATTCACCAAAAACTTCCAAGTAATGCCGATAGTCTCGAATGGTAAGTTTGGAGCAATTCCTTTCAACAGAGAGGTAGTCCAAAAAATCATTAATATGAAGGAGTAGGGAAGGGGGCATATTATTTTCTGGCGTGGGAATAGGGAGGTGGTTTTCCTCTTTTTCCAAGCCTTGAACAGGTAATTGATTTTGGACAGACGACATATATCTACTTAAGCCATTGAATCGGTAAACCAAATTCATTTTGCGACGTGACAACGTCGTAAAATGAATAAACATTAACAGTATTACCAACCATTGTGCGACATAAAATACCTATTTGTCAAGTTTCTATAGACTTGTGTACAATGACACCATGCTGCTAATCGATGCTATTCAAGAAGTCCAAGAAATTGGACGTGCGCATGGATTTACCATAGTTGTTGTTGGCGGTGCACTCGTAAGATTTATTGGCAAGAAAACGTCAATTACAGCAGTTGATGCCAAGAAAAAAAAGATTATCTTAAAAAATGCAGAAAATCCCAGCATTATAAGAACTGAGGATGGAAAAACAATTGTTGATATCGATTGCATTGCCTTTTCCAATGAAAAAGATCCATTCACCAAGGAAGTAAAACAAGAGCTTACAAAGCTTACTCGTGATATTAAAAAACGACAAAGCCAATCAGATTTTCCCGCGGTGTCACTCGAGCCTGTTTTGTATCACCCATACTTTCCCAAGCCAAATCTTCTGACACAGTTTGTTTCATCAATTGAATCCTATCACGACACAGATTTTTTCTTTCGTCTGGGAAAAGTCAAACAGGATGTGTCATCCCAATCACTTGCTTTTTGGACATATGAAGTCGACACGACCCACGGATCTTTTACTAGCCTGAGTCCAATTGCCATCCAAAAGCGCTATGCAATTCGCGGCTTTGCCGTAAAACCGAAAGATAAAGAAAAAATTTGGGGTATGTCACCATTTGCGCAATTTGTCTTGGGCTTTGAGAAAAAGACAAAGGAAGAATCAAAAGACTTTGCAGAATGGGATCTCTTTGCACAGCATATCCAGACTGCGCAACAACCCTCTATGATTATGAAACGCAGTCTATGGCAACTCTACTGGCATACAATAGGTACTTACTTGGCTCATGGCACAGGCATGCTTGGGAAATTACTTCTCCCCTTGGGTAACACTTTTTTTGCAGGAAAATAACATGACTAAGCATATCGAACAACAACCGTCTGGCGAAAAAAAACCACAGCATCCTTCTGGCAATCCACCTGGAAATATAGATAGAAGATATACCCAAATCCCTCCTACAACAACAAGGCCCAAAATTGAAGGAGATCTTGCATCATATCCCGTCATTGTGCCAGATCCCAAAAACCCTCGGAATAATTAAAGAATACACTTGACTGCTTATTGGACATCTTTCTGACACAAAGTAATTTGACAAATAAGTCCTTTCGACCTATACTTCGCCCATGACACAAAGAGAACAACTTCCAAGACGTATTCCTGGCCTTACGCTAGCAGGAACACTAAGGGTGTATGACGGTGCCCATGATCCAAACGGCGGTGTAACTGCGATCGAAACAATACCCATTGGTCAAACAATACATACCAGAGGTCTCTATGTTCATGATACTGGATCTCAAATAAGCGCGAGTCATAATATACTCGGCTTATCGCCCATAGTCGCAAGACACGGTGAATCCGAAGTACTAGTCTCTAATCGGAATGGGGTCAAAATTACCATACAGGCTGATTAACCGGTCTCAAACAAAATCTTCGTTTTATCTTCCGAACAAAAAATCATATTTCATTAAGTCCTGTAGTAGGGGATTGGACAATTTTTAAGTACAGAGAAAATAGAGAATATTAAGCCCAAGAAATGAAAGGCAGCAGACAAAATCTCCATAATTTCTGTCAACAAACCAAACCCAAATCAAGGTCTTCTCCGAGAACCCAGCCTGAGTGGCGTCGTAAAAGTATTATTGTGCGACGTTATTAATCAAGCTTCCCCTAGGTCTTTCTGCAACAAATTTTAGTGTCCAACAACTATGGCAGTGTTGACTTATATTGGTTTGTTTCAAGGAAGAGAGATGTGACCTCTCTCCCTAAAAGGGATTGTCTGTTAACTTACACATGCAATTGTTCAACAACAATTACTATCATGTGTCCTAGGCGACCCTAGGCCCTCTATTCCCGAAAGGCCTTAGCACCATAACGTTTGGCTTGCCAAATAAGGCTGCATTATCACTTTTAGCCTCAGGCAAGTACACGGTTGCTCTTAAAACAACTACATTTGGATTGAAAAATCAATCTAAACTCATCAATTTAGCTTCAGAATTACACAAGCGTTCGACTTTTTTTCTTTTATTTTCTTATCTTCCACTTGGATAGTGGAGGTGCGCGTACTACTGAACCCTATTCTGTGCATGTAATTTATAACAATCGTATCCTGCTTGTCTTTGTATATAAGCAAAACAAGCTTTTCCGCTTGAAGAATAGAGGCTGTGAAAAGTGGGCACTTAAAAGCCGTGAAAACCAAAAGTTATCCACAAAAAATATCCTATAATTTTTAATAAATTATTATAGGACTTATAGTTTATGTGTATCAAACTATATCATTTGAGGCTGTTTCCTAACAATACCACTCTCCTCCTCCCTAGTTGATTCTTTAAAAAAATTTTATTTACTGTGAGGCTAATTGAATCTAGATCTACTGTGTTGCCATAAGGCATTTATAAATAACTTGAGCGGAGGCGAACTCCCATACGTGCTGGCTTTCCTGGTGTCCTAAAAGGAACAAAGCCTATTGCCAGCTACTAAACCAAAATAAAACAAAAACAGCCACAATTGCTACCCAGAGATATTCCCATAAGACACTCTTAAAAAGCCGTTTATCAAGCCAAACGTGCGTCAGTCCAGTGAGAATATAAAACATTGCCGCAATAAAAAGAGCAAAAACTGTCGGCGGCGTTGGCCAAAACCACAGCATGCCAGCAAATTCGGTAAGACACAACGTCATAATTCCATTCCACAGCAAATCATCTCGAAGACTCTTCCCCAGTGTGTAGGTCCAGATACTGTGAAGAAAAAACAAGAATGTAAACAGAGCAAATAATCCAAGTGTTGGAAGAATCGGTAATCGAAATGAAAAAATAGTATTGGTAACAAAAAAATATGAAACAAGTGATATCACAAAAGTTACAATTCGCGCACTACTCAAAAGCGCAATAGTACGAATTGAACCAACAACAAAAATATTCTCAGACAGTAGTACTGAGTACATTCCGATTGCAAAAAGTGTCGTAAGAATTAATCTTGTAAGCAGCCTTGCAGGTGCTAAAAAATAGAAAAAGCCAAATGACAGACTCCAGAGAAACGGCAAAATCAAAGGATATACAGAAAAGTTATCCATTAAGTCATCGCCTAAAGAAATAATAACTAATGCGTCAGTGACAACTGCAAGAATTCCCGCAAACAAAACACCATATCCGCTAAAAAGATATTCTGAGAAAAAAAGACCAAGAGAAAGCACTGCAACAGAAATAACAAATTTTTGACGTTTACTCAAGAGAAATCCTCTTCCCTCTTTTTCGCGGCGGGGTTTGGGTTGTAAATGCGGAGGAAGCAACTTAATAAGTATTTCTCGTATCATCTTTTAGGCCATGTTTGAATACGTTTTTTGCACATCATCCAACTCTTCCAATTTTTCAAGTAAATTCATAATTTTCTCACCTGTTGTGTCGTCAACAGTTACCGTCATTGTTGGTTGCCAAACTAGTTCCATTTCCTTAACTCCAATTCCCTTTTGCGACAGACTGTCTCTGACTTTTGCTAAGTCGTTTGGTTGTGTATAGACATATGCCAGTGTGTCTGACTCCTCAACATCTTCCGCTCCTGCATCCGCTGCTTCTAAGAAAAGTTGATCAAATGACAATGACCCTTTATCGACAAGAAGTTGTCCCATTTTTTTAAATTGATAACTTACCGATCCCATTGCGCCCATATTCCCCCCATTTTTATTGAAAGCATTTGCCACTTCCGAAGTTGTTCTATTTTTATTATCTGTTGCTGCCTCAACAATGATCCCTACACCGCCAGGACCAAATCCTTCGTACAGCACTTCTTCCAAAACAATGCCTGACTTCCCTGCTGCTTTTTCTATTGCTCTTTCAATAGTATCTTTTGGCATATTTGCTCCGCGTGCTGCTTCGACAGCTAGCCGAAGTCGAAAGTTTTGCGCAGGATCTGCAACACCACCGCCAGCAGATACAGCAATGGTGACTGCCTTAGAAAGCTTGGTAAAAAGAGCGCCTCTTTTGGCGTCATTTGCCCCTTTTTGCCGTTTAATTGTTGCCCATTTTGAATGTCCACTCATACATGTTTAAGGCATAGAGCTTTGTGCTTAGAGAAGTTCTACTCTATGCTCTTTGCACGTTAATTATACTCTTTCTGCCTTGACTTTTGCAATAAATCTCGTTACAATTTTTCAATTAGTCCCGCATAAATACGGGATAAAACCCACTAAAAACTGCCCATGACTTCATCACTCAAAAATCAAGCAATTCAGATAGCCTTAAACGGCAATTGGCAGGAAGCGGCCAAACTGAATATTGAAATTCTTAAGGAAAATCCAGAGGACACCGATGCCCTGAATCGTTTGGGGTTTGCACTAAGTGCCCTTGGCAATAAAAAGGAAGCAAAAGAAACCTACGACAGGGTATTGATAATCGATCCGCTCAACCCTATTGCTACCCGTGGACTCAAGCGCTTGAGTACCGCAGGATCGCAAACCAATATGCCAACTAAGCTACTAAGCAACATGTTTTTGGAAGAATCAGGAAAAACCAAAATCGTTAGCCTTCTGAATACTGCACCAGCACGACAACTAAGAAATTTACAAGTTGGTCAAACAGTGACGCTTTGCAAAAAAAGAATGAAAATATTTATTCAAGATACTAATAAAGAATATATTGGTGTTTTACCCGAAGACTTGGGAAAACGGCTTATTAAATTTATCGATGGCGGCAACGCATATGAAGCATACATTAAATCCGCTAATGACCACGGTGTTGTTATTTTTATTAAAGAAATCAAACGCGCAACAAAATACAAAAATCAACCTTCTTTTCTTTTTGGTGACAAAACCCATTTGGCATTTAGTAAACATGCTTCGAAAAATGCTTATTTAGATGAAGCATCAGAAGGCGCATAAAAAATAACTTTTCCTTTTGCCAAATCTTTTTTCACCTCTTCGACATGCTTATGTTTTTTTAATTCGTTTCGCAAAGACCAATACGAAATACCAACAGAAACAATTGCAATGAAAACAATAACGACGGCAAGCAACATGCCCTTATTGTAACGCAGGAAGACTTTCTTTTCCAATAGTCAGCACAATATCTGAAATTCCTGTTGTCGCTGTTGACCTGGCATCAACATGAAACAAGCGTTCTATTTTTTGCACAGTATAGGTGTCTGTATGCATGGCAATGATTGTGGTGGCATTTTGTTCGTCGGATGCAGTGGTAACCGAGAGCACATTCATGCCAATAATGCCAAGTTGGTGGGCAATTTCAGAGCCGACTCCTGACTCGCCCGTTGCGTTGATAATAGCAATGCTTTCGTTGTCGTTATAAAGCCTTGTATCTTGAAAAAGTGATGGTAGTACGGTATCACTTGTTGCTGTGTCGATTGGCAATTGAATTGTCTTTTTGTGAAAATTATCCTGCTTGAGTGAGTTGGCAAAAAGCAAAAGACGAAGCTTATCAATAATCGTTATTCCCTTTTCATGACTGCTTTTTATAAAAACATCGCCAGCAAGCTCTGATGGATTTTCTGGCACAGACATACTCACAACGCCATCAACAGGAATACCAAGATACTTGCCGAAGGTATTATCAACTCGACCATTAATTTGCAACATGGTTATTGAGGAAGTCGCGGGACTAAATGCAACAAGTGCACCATGCTCTCTATTTTCGTCAATTTCTAAAATATATTGATGTACGCCGTCAAATGTGGATGCCCGAAGTACAAGAAAAAGCTTAAGGAGAAATCCTCCTGCTATAAGCAAGAGAATACAACATATAAAAATAAACGCAATTTTCAGGCTGTTGCCTGAATGGTAAGAAGATCGTCTCATGGGCAGAAATGATACTTATCTTTCTCGTCTTTCTTTTTTTATTTGCGGTGGCGCAACAAAAACAGGTCTTGTCGACAAAGACGAACCTGCACTTCCTGATCCTTGCTTTTTTTTCTTTTTTTCTCGTTTGCCAAAATCACCAAATGATCCCATTTTTCTACACCTCCTTCACGCTTAATCGTAGCGAAGAATTATACTTCTTGCAAGAAGTATTTATTGCTTTTTTAGCTGACTGAGCACGGTTTCTAACTCTTCTGGCAATGGTGCTGAAAATTCCATTTTTTTCTGTGTTACAGGATGAAGAAAGCTAATATGTGCTGCGTGCAAAAAAACTCGCTGCAATATTTTTCTGTCATTTCGGGCAATTTTTCGGCCAGCATACAGTTCATCGCCAAAAATAGGATGGCCAATATATTGTAAATGCACCCGAATTTGATGTGTTCTGCCTGTTTTGGGAAAAAGTGTTACAAGCGAAAGTATTTCTTTTGTTTTTGGATTTTCAAAATAAGACTCGACTCTATATACAGTAAGAGATTCCCTTCCACCCGCAACAATGCCAAATCGCTTACGGTTAAATTCCAATCGTCCAACCGGGACACTTATCTCCCCCTGCACTGGTGTAATTTTTCCATGAGAAAGCGCAACGTATGTTTTTTCAACCACACGATCTTTAAACTCTTTTTGCAATGCAATAAATGCCTCCAGTGTCTTGGCAACAAGGAGTGCTCCTGATGTCTCTTTATCTAGTCTATGAACAATGCCACAACGATTAACAAACGCGTCTTCCGGATTCTCCCACTCCCCTTCTTTTCTCTGTGTAATAAGTCTTGTCGGATTACTTGGTACATGTAGATACGATGCAACCATATCCTGAAGCGTTGTTGTATGTGCCGTGGTATCTGAATTATTCACAACAACACCAGAAGGCTTATTGACAACCAAAAGATTACTATCTTCAAAAATAACTGAGAGCTTACTCATGATTGTCTTGTCTTTCTAAACGATTTAACAAGAAAGCTTAAAAAAAGAAGAAAAAAGAAAAAAAGAAAATATGAAAGTTCGGCAAACAGTATATGCATGCCACTATTTATAAAACTGCTTATGAAAAAACTCATTGATGCAAGACTTAATGCAAAAAGACTTACAGATCCATCTTCCCATGAGAATTTTATTGCAAGTGTTCGAAGTAAAAATGTACTTATGAAAAGCAAAAGGAAAATAGCTAAAAAAAGAGCACTAAAACCAATGTGTTTTGTTGTTAGAAAAATAACACTCATAACCAGAAAAAAAGTCGCAGATGACGGAAGAACACTTAGTGAGAAAACATCAAACAGTTTCCCCAGTGGTAATTTTTGCCGCATTGAAAAAAGATATAATGCCAAACTTCCTCCAATAAGAAATCCTGAAGTTGTTAGTCCTGGAAAGTACGGAATAATAAAGAAAATAAACGGATTAATATATGCAAATGACGGGTGAAGTAAGACAAAAATAAGACGTGAGAAAAAAAGACTCGCCAACCCAACCAAACATGCTGTGTCAAAAATTGTTTGCAAAGAGATATTTTTTCTCAGGAAAACAAAATCCTCTTTTGACAAAACAAAAAGACTAAAAAGAAAAATAATAATAGATGCAATCAGTGTCATTCTCGTGTTGTTACTAATCGAATTATACCAATAATCCCAACGCAAATTCCTAATACTAATAAAACAGTTGCGACACCAAAAACGTCGGCTAACGAGCCGACAATGACAATTGGCAAAAGTGAAAGAAGTGAAATAAGCGAATTAAGTGCTCCATATATCTTCCCTCTCATTTCATCATTTGTTTCTTCCTGAATAAGCGTATTTGCTGGGACAAACATAAATGCATTTGCTAGGCCTGAGAAAAATGCAAGAATTGCCATAAAGTTTAATTTTGTCAGCTGCAAAATTTCGGGCATTTGTGTATTAAATGTATTCACAAAAGGTCTTGAAATAATTTGTCCACCAAAGGGCAACAAGAAAATTGCAATAGCGGTCGTAAAAAGACCAATGTTAATAATTTTATCTTTTGAAATAGAATGAAAATAATTAGTGAGAATAAATGCCCCGACTCCCATACCAATTGCAGCTGGCATAACAAAAAGAAGAGGGAAACTGCTCACGGGGATTTGTAAAATATGTGTTGCAAATCCAGGACCAATAACTGCAATTACCAAAACAAGAATCTGAGAAAGCGATAGCAAAAGAAATGAGTGGGAAATTTTTCTACTAGCAAAAATTGTATGAAGAGCAATTTTTATTTCTCCGCCAACGGTTATATTTTTTGGAAGACGTGACTGCACTTTTACATCTGATGATCTTTTGATAAGACTTGAAAAAATACTTGCAATCAAAAACATAATACATAATGCAAGAAAAACATTACTTTGTCCGAAAAAAATAAGCAGCGGTCCAGACAATGCATATGCAACAAGCAGTGACCCATAAAATGCAATGCCAAAAAGTGCATTTGCTGACAACAATAGCTTTTTGTCAACCAAAAGTGGAATCATTGGTGTTTCTGCAGGAATGAAAAATTGTGTTGCTGTTGCAACTGCAAACGTTAGAAGATACACAAAGAAAAGACTATTTTGCGAAAAAGCCAAGAGCAAAAGAATAAGTGCTCTGGCAATATTTGTCCCGGTCAAGACATGTTTTTTGTCCTGATGATCAACAAAAACTCCCGCAAAAATTCCAAACAGAATTGCAGGAAGTAAAAATGCGATCATAATTCCAGACACTGCAGTATTAGAATTAGTCAGAGAAAAAACAACCAAAAGAAGAATAAAATTGGTCATGTTGGAAGCAATTTGCGAAAGGAGTTCGGCAAGCCAGAGGAAAAGAAATGGACGTACTCGAAGTGCGGAAAATAGGTGATTTTTCATACCAGCGACCTATTGATTATATACTATTTTAAGAATTTGCAGAACTTATGCTCGTTCGGTATATGCTCCTGTTCGGGTATCCACTCTAATAGAGTCTCCAATATTTATAAAAAGTGGCACTTTTGTCTGAATGCCATTTTCCAATGTTGCATCTTTAAACACATTTGATGCAGAATTCCCTTTGACACCAGGTGCTGTATCAACAACCTTTAGCTCAACTTTTGGTGTCATAACCAAAGAGAGTGCCTCTGTGTCTTTAAATGAAATTGGATAATTTTGCCCTTCTTTTAAGTACTTTGCCTCCGCAACAATGCTCAGAGGAATAGAAATTTGCTCAAAAGTAACTGGATCCATAAAATACACATTTTCACTGTCTTGATAGAGATATTGCATCTCTTTTTTGACAACAGAGACGTCCTGCACTTTCTGACCATTTACATAGCCTTTTTCTGAAATTGATCCCGTGCGGAGATTTTTCACCTTTACTTTAATCGTTGCGCTACCTCGACCCATTTTCACGTGTTCGAAGGATACTACTTGGAGTAAATTTCCATATTCTTCATAAATTGCTCCCTGTCGAAGATCGTTTACTGAAATCATAGAACCTATTATACCCCATGTGTGAGGAAGTTTTCAATTGCTTCTCTATCCCGCTCCAACCAATCAATGTGAGCATCTATTCGCTCCAAAATCTGTTTTATTGTCATCTGCAGCTCAACTGTTGGATGTTTTTTGAAAAATGCTGCGACTTTGCCTCGCAAATCTTTTGAAAATGTGTCCCCTGCTCCTTCAATAAGTCTGGTGAATCCATGAGTGCCAGCAAACATTTTTGTATACTCATCCCAATGTGTTTCGATAAATTCCCATGTTATTTGCTGTGCATCAGGATTACTAAAAAGAAAAAGGGCGATGACTGATTTATCCTGAACTCTTACGTGTTCGGCCTGGAAATCTAGTGCTTTTGCCATTGACCAGGTTAGTGTTTTTTCAATAAGATTTTTTTGAGCAAATGTGCAAAGCGCCATCATGAGCCTGCTTTTTTCTTGCTGAAGCTGCTCTTTCTGAAAAAGCATTTCAAATTCACTCCATGTTGCATCATTGCCACGCTTAGCAACTGTTGCAAAAACTGCTCCCCGAAGGTTGGGGTCTATGGCTTTTTTGCCACTTACGTGGTCTGCAAACAGTCTTTTTGCCTCAGTAATTGTTTCGTTATCTCCATATTTTCCTGCATTGGCAATTGCGAGCGATCGAAGAAGAATATCTTCATTGCTGTCAGTTTTTCTTTCTTTCCAACCTATTTTTTTGACTAATGGAACAAAAAGTTGTCTGGCAAAAAGAGCAAACTTTTCCCTGTCTTCTTGCCCACTTTCGAAAAGCATGTCATCTATTGCTGACAATCCTCCCGCAATGCTTGCCCACACAACATACTCGGTTTCATGACGAAAATACGGCAAAAAAGAAAGCGCATCAACACTTGATGCGTAGCCTGCCTTTGCACTATCAAAAGCATCGCGTACAATTCCCATCCTGTCTACTGCATCAAGCGTTGGGAGAACTTTTTCCAGCAGTGCATACTGCTCTTTTGTATAGACAACACGCACAACACTTGATTCTGTTGCATTAATCTTAATAAAACCTGTACCTGGAATCTTTTGTGTTTTCTTATCAAAAAGCAGTGGTTTATTTTTCTCTCCATGACTAATTAAAAGCGGAATATGCCAAAGAGGTGTTGCTACAGATTTTCTTCTTTCTATCGGACTGGCAAAAAATCGCTCCTGAGAAACATGCAGCTCGTCTTTTTGAGAGACAACTTTGAGCAAAGGGTATCCTGCTTTTTTTGTCCATAAGGACATAATTTCTCGTATTGGCTGATGGCTAACAGCCTCAAATGCTTCCCATAATTGTTCGGTAACAGTATTTCCATATGCATTATCTTTAAGATATTTTTGAAGTCCTTGTCGAAAAAGTTTTGGCCCCAAATACGTTGCGAGCATTTGAATAACACTTGCTCCCTTGGCATAGGATATTTCATCAAAAATTTCCTTTACCTCTTTGTCCGATGTAATCGGTACCTCTATTGGATGCGCAGACGCAAGACTATCCAGAGCAAGCGCACTATTGTGCTCCATTGATGCAAATTGTTTCCACATGTGCCACTTTGGAAAAAGCGAATCAATAGTAAGGTACTCTATGTAACAAGCAAATCCTTCATTAAGCCACAAATGTGTCCACCACTCCATAGTAACTAAATTCCCAAACCACATGTGTGCCAATTCATGCGCAACAACCAACGCAACCCACTGCTTGTTAGTAAGCGATGATTTTTGCTCATCAACCAAAAGTGCTGATTCTCGAAAAGTAACAGCTCCCCAATTTTCCATTGCTCCTGCATCAAAATCCGGAATCGCAATTAAATCCAACACTGGCAACGGATAGGCAATGTTAAAATAGTCTGCATAAAAATCAAGCGACCGACATGCAACATCCAGCGCAAATTGCAACTGCTCTTTTTTTCCTGGCGTTGCAAATGCTCTCACCAAAATATTGCCTTTTGTTTTTTTCTCTATGTGCTCAAACTTCCCGACAACAAATGCTAAAAGATATGTAGACATGCGTGGTGTTGGGACAAAATGCAATCTTTTATATCCATCAGAAAACTCTTCTACCTCGTCTTCCAATGTGTTTGAAAGACCAACAAGGTCTTGTGGAATAATAAGTGTAATATCGAAAACTGCTTTTGCTGCAGGCTCATCAATACACACTAATGCCTGCCTTCCACCAATTTCTTCAAACTGTGTTACTGCCAAAACATGCTTTTCCTCACCATGTTTAAACTCGCTGCGATACCACCCCTTCATTTTTTCATCCAATAAACCGTTATAGAAAAGGCACAATTTTTTCTCTCCAGCTGGAAGAGGTTTGGCAAAGGAAAACGTTACGGTGTGTTCTTTTTTGTCGTATGAAATTTTGGGAACAAATACTGTATTCCCAATAAATAACTCTGCTTTCTCAACAACAATCTCCAAACCATGAAATACCAATGACTTAGAGGCTTTTTTTGTGCGAAATGCTATTGTTTCTTCTGCTGAAAAAGTAAAGGTTTCTAAATTCGGACGAAGGGACAAAGTGTATTTCTCGGGAGTGATTGTTGGGAATAGCTGACTCATATATTTGCTCAAAACGTACTTAACAGTATATAATATACAAGCTTTATAAAAAAGTACCTTAAAGCTAAAATCCTAAAAGGATTTTAAGAGGAGAAGCCGACTGGCAAGCGAAGTTTTGAGCGGAGCGAAAAACGAAGCGATAAAGTTGAGCTTCGACGAGGGCGAGTGGTGGAAATGCGCCGCTTCGAAGAAGCTAGTCCCCTTGGGGGAGTAGACACGCGAAGCGAAAGAGCTTTCCAGAAGATAACACAATTAGTGCAAGTGAATCAGCAAGGGCGAGTGGTGGAATGGTAGACACGAAGGTCTCAAAAACCTTTGATCGTAATTGGTCATGTGGGTTCGACTCCCTCCTCGCCCACACAGAAAAATTCTAGACAATTTGTCTGGAATTTTTTTTATTTTTGGAGGAGTCAAGGTTAAGTTACAAATAGAACAAATTAATGATGTGAAGGTCCCCTTTGTATCCCTCTGTCTCGAGGATTAGCAGGGTCTGCAAATCGTAAGTTCCCTCTTCCCCAACCTCGAGGATCATCATGCTCATGTATTACAACTCCACCCCGTGGCTCCCCAGGAGGAACGTAACCTGGACCCCTTTACCCTCCCAACTCGTCGTACTATATAACTAGATTATACTTCCCACTGTCAAAATTATTACAATAAAACCCGGAATTTACCGGGATTTATTGAGTTCTTCAAGAAACTTAAAGCAATTTTTATCCTTGCTTTTTTTCCATTGCTTCGAGTTTTGCTTCTATTCTATCCAGACTATCCAAAATTTCATTCAGAATATCTGCAGCATATGCCTCGTCGTCGCCTTCTGGTGCACTTGGCATTGAGCTTGGTGCTGGTGTTGCAGCAGCTGGCATGGCGCTTGGCTCTGTGGGTGCTGATGACACAGGATCTGGCATAACAGGAGCTGGTGGCGGGGTCATCCCTGCAACATCACTCATGCTTGACATGTCTGTTGGTACTGTTGGCTGTGTTGTTTGTGTTGTATCATCCATGGCACTCACCCCCTCCCTAAAATAAACTAGTTATATATTTATTAAAACTGACTGCGGGAAGTTTTGTCAATGTGTCAATTTGCCGAAGGATTTGTTGTGGCGTCTTCTCTTTTATGATCCATGCTATAAAACTTAATTCTGTCTCCTCGGAATAAAAGATTTACTTCTCCTGTTGGACCATTTCTATGTTTGGCAACAAGTAAATTAATTGGCAATGGACTTCCTGTTGCGTCTGGATCTGCACGATACAAAAACATAACAACGTCTGCATCCTGCTCGATTGCCCCTGATTCACGCAAATCTGCAAGCTGCGGCTTTGCCTCACCCCTGTGCTCAACAGCACGGGACAGCTGAGAAAGAGCAAGAATAGGAATTTTCAACTCTCTTGCTAAGTTTTTTAAAGACTGTGACACAATAGATACTTCTTGGACACGACTTTCTGCTTTTTTGCCAGGATTCACCAGCTGTAAATAATCAACAACGAGCAAACCTACGTTATGCTCTAACTGGAGTCTTCTGGCCTTTGTTCGCATTTCAGAAATAGTAATACCTGGTGTATCATCAATAAAAATCGGCGCATCTGCTAATTGTCCCATTGCTTCTGACAATTTGGTAAAGTCTGATTCGGACAATTTGCCAGTCTTAAGTCTCCATGCATCAACATCTGCCTGCCCGACCAAAAGTCTGTCTACTAATTCTTCTTGTGACATTTCCAAAGAAAAAATTCCAATTGGCACTTTATTCTCTACTGCAATTGCCTGAGCAATATTCATAGCCATTGCTGTTTTCCCTGTCCCTGGCCTAGCAGCCAAAATAAGAAGATTTGAAGCCTGCATACCAGAGAGCATGTGATCCAAATCTGCAAAACCTGTTTTGACTCCTCGAAGTCCTTCGCCTTTTTTATGCAATTCATCTATTCTGTCAAAACTTGCTGCCAAACTTTGCTTAATCGGAATAAATCCTCTCACCGTATTGCCCTGGGATATTGAGAAAACGCCAGATTCTGCTGTCTCGATAACTTCGCGCAATTCTTTTTCTTCATTAAAAGACTCATTAGAAATATTTGCTGCCAAATGAATAAGACGACGTTTTATTGATTGGTCTTTAATAAGTCGTGCATAATGCTCGACATTTGCCGCTGTTGGAACACTATTTACTAATTCGGTAATGTATGAACTTGAAACCAAATCGCTTGCTTTTTGTTTTTTCAGCTCCGATGAAAGCGTGACAACATCAATCGGATTTCTTACTTCATACAACGAAAGCATTGCTTGAAAAATTGCTCCATTTTTGTCGTCATAAAAATCCGATGGCAATAAAATTTCTGAGGCAACATTAATCGCATCTTTATCAATAAGAATTGCACCAAGGACCGAGCTTTCTGCTTCCAAATTATGTGGGGGAACTTTTGTTTTTAGCATAAAAGTACTACTAATAGTATATCAATTCCCATGAAAAACAAGAGGTCAAAGATGAAAAAATTATCCTAAGAAAACAAATTCTGTTTCTGCGGGCAATTTGTCTTTTGTTATTGCATATTTATTAATAGTTGCCCCTTCTTTTTCAAATGCTTTTGCATTTTCTGCTGTTTTTTCTCCGGCAAAAATAACAACTCTCGCATTCAATATGCCCATAATTGATTCCGGAAGTACATCATCTGCCAATAAAATTGCAATATCATGCTCGTGCAATTTATCTTTCATGGCAACTGCACCAGAGACATATCCCACAAAAAGACTCAGACCTTCGAGTCGAATAGTATACATTGCCGATTCGCCTGCTTTAAATCCTGTTACTTTTGTTCCTTTAATTTCGTATTCGCCTGCACCCTGGAAGACAACACCTGCATCATTGCTAAAAAATTCTGTTGCATGATTTTTTCCTAAAAGAATAACCGCATCTGTTGGTGTTTTACTTTTTCCAAGCTGTGTTGCGAGTGTTACTTGCTTACCTTTTATTCTTAGTCCTCCGTCACTGTATGCAATTTCCATTTCTCTATACTAGCAAAGAGGAGTTTGATTGACAAGTAAGACATGTTGACGTATTATGTCCTACACATCGTACTCCTCCAAATATATGAGAATTGAAAAAATTATACTTGCTATTGCTGGAGTTTTTGCAGGACTTTTTGTAGCTGGTATTGCATTTTATATTTATCAGACAACCCAAACCATTTCTCCAAGTAATATCAAAACCATTACATTGCAAAAACCAACACCAGACGTGAATGCCGTTCCCCTTTCTGTTGACAGTCCTGCAGACGAATCTGTTACCTCGTCTAAAATTGTCACCGTAAGTGGTAAAACCCAACCACAAGCAACTATAGTAGTAACAACAGATACCACAGATACCGTTGTCAAACCAAGCAGCAGTGGTGCATTTTCCCTTACCGTCACTCTTGCAACAGGCGAAAATAGAATTTTTCTTCTCGCTGTTATGCCTGACGGATCGGAAAGCCAAAAAGTGCTTACTGTTAATGTGACAACAGAAGATTTTTAAACTATGAAAAAAATTACGAGCGGACTTCTTTTATTATTTCTTTGTGTACTTTCTATGCAATCTGTATTTGCAGCGACTACACCCACCCCAACAGCATCGGTAAGCCAAAGCGAGCAACAAATTAATAATCTTAAAGATAGAATTGCCTCACGAGTTGCACAATTAAACTTAGTTGAGAAAAAAGGATTTATTGGGACAGTCAGTGATGTCTCCGAAACACAAATTACTCTGACTGACATGCAAGGAGCAGATAGAATTGTTGATGTTGACGAGTTGACTAAATTTTCTTCCCCGTCTGCAAAATCGTCTTTTGGCATTTCTGACATTTCAAAAGGGCAACTTGTTGGTGTTATCGGACTGTATAATAAAGACTCACGAAGACTTCTTGCACGCTGGATTGATGTGCTAAAACTTCCTCAAATTTTTTCAGGAGCAGTGCTGACTGTTGATAAAGACAATTTTACTTTTACCATTGCAACTGTTGACAACCAGTCTATTGCAATAGACGTCGAGAATATTACCAAAACAAATGCGTATACCAGTGCAGCAGGTGTGGCAAAGTCAGGATTTTCTAAATTATCTCCAGGAATCCGTGTACTTGTTGTCGGGTTTCCAGACGCTAAAAATAAAAACCTTATTGTTGCATCAAGAATTCTTGTTTTCCCAGATTTAAAAAGTAATCCAAAAATCACATTAATTAACCCAACCGATATTGCCCCCATTACCCCATCAACCGGGAGTGGTAAAACTCTCACTCCAATTACGAAATAAGCTTGGCAGACTTTGGTTCTTTTGTCAGAACGAAAGAACATGCTAAAATATAAGCTATGAATAATCGCCTTGACCATTTGCGAGAAATCTGTGAGCAGACACAGGTTGATGGCTTTCTTATTTCTTCAACAAGCAATATTTTTTATATATCTGGATTTAACAGATTTTTAGTCGACCATGATGGATTTTTATTGGTCACAAACAAAAGCACATACCTTATTACCAGTCCTTTGTATACAGAGGCGGCAAGAAAGTTTACTCCAGATCTTGCTGTCTTGGAGACATCGCCCGATGTTTGGTATGCACAAATGGTAAAAAAAATTGTCACACAGGAAAATTTAAAAGTCATTGGATTTGAGGAAAAAGATTTACGTGTTGCCGAATATTACGACTTGCAAGATGAAAAAGTACAACTAAAAAGCGTGAGTCTTCGAAACCTCCGTTTACAAAAAGATGCAGACGAAATTGCAGCAATACAAAAAGCGTGTGAGCTAACAGATGTTGTTTTTAAAAAAACAATTCCCTTTCTCAAGGAAGGCGTTAGCGAGTTGGAAATTTCAGCAAAAATGACAGCAATTGCCCAAGACATTGGAGCAGATATTGGATTCCCAAGTATTGTTGCATTTGGAAGACACTCTGCTGTCCCCCATCACATGACAAGTGATGAAAAATTGACAAAAAATAGCTTTGTTCTTCTTGATTTTGGATTAAAGTATAATAATTATCTTTCTGACATGAGCAGAACTGTTTTTTTTGGCAGCCCAACAGATAACCAACGAACTCTCTACGAAACAGTAAAGAAATCCCAGCAGGCAGCAGCTGGCTACATTCAAAACCACATGTCAGAAGATATTTTGGTAAAAGATGTCGATAAGATAGCTCGAGATGTTTTGGAAGAAAAGCATTTCCCTGTTTACCCACATGCACTAGGACATGGTGTTGCACTCGAAGTCCACGAAGCACCAACCCTTTCTCTTTATTCACCAGAAAAATTACTTGAGAATACAGTGTTTACTCTAGAACCCGGAACATACGATCCAACAATGGGAGGAGTCAGAATAGAAGATGTTTATGTTTTGCACAATAAAAAATTACAACAACTTACAAATTCCTCGAAAGATCTTATTGTAATATAGCCGCATTTTTACTACCATAAAACTAGCTGATAGCTATTGGTTTTTATTTACACAAACGATGAACCAATAACTATTAACTTTTTATGTTAGACGAGCTGAAGAAACAATCAACACTTATTACCACTTTCTTGGTCTTGGCAAGTGTTGCAGTGGGCATTTATGTTTTGCAGGTTGTCTGGAATGTTCTTGGCTTTTTCTCCGATGCATTGGTTATTTTGTTTTCTGCATGGATTTTAAGTTTTATTTTAGGCCCAGCTGTAGAATTTTTGTCACGAAAACTGCATACGTCAAAATTAGTTGCTGCAGCAATTGTGTATCTTGTCTTTTTTGCACTTTTTGCATTTGCAATTTTTAATTTTATTCCTGTTGTCACATCGCAATATTTTGCATTTGTCAAAGTCTTGCCAAAGTACCAACACACATTCCCCTATTATGTTAACCGCGCAACACAAATTACATTGACTGCTGTTGGTAATTCGCTCACACTTATTCCAGCAATTGGAAGCTTTTTAGTCGGCCTTATTATGGTGCTTATTGCTTCGTTTTATTTTGTTGTAGATAAAGATAATATTAATAAAGAACTTTATTTTTTGCTCCCTAAAAAATATCGCGAACAAGCACGCTACGTCCAAGAAGTTGTAGATAATACGTTTGGCTCTTTTATTCGCGTGCAAATTATTTTTGGCGTTATTGCTGGCATTGCAACGTGGATTATTATGACTGCTTTTGGCGTTGGATTCGCAGCATCTGTTGCCTTAATCGCAGGCATTCTTACCATTATTCCCATTGTTGGCGGACTCTTTGCTCTTGTCCCACCAGTTGCTATTGCATTTCTTATGGATCCTTGGAAAGCACTATTTGTTTTGATTTCACTAGTTGTTATGCAGCAAATTATTTTTAATATTGTTTTTCCACGAGTTGTTGGCAATGCATTAAAACTTCATCCTGTTGTTGTTATTTTCTCCTTCTTTATTGGCTACAAAATAGCAGGCAGTTTTGGTGTTATTTTCGCTGTTCCGGTGATTGCTGTTGTCTTGGTCATTCTTCACCGTATCTCCCACCACTTCCTCGAAGACGGCCATTAACTTTCTCTATTTGAGCAAAATTAACCTTGTTTTACTCTATTGACTTTAGTAAGATAAAGTACTATACTTTATTTAGATAAAGTGAGTGGTTTAAAAAGTAATGACACAAAAGAGTTATTAAAAGCTGTTTTGCTTCTTAAAACAGAAGATGAAGCAAAGCGCTTTTTACGAGATTTACTAACAGAAGCAGAAATAAAAGAATTTGCTAATAGATGGAAGGTAGTAAGACTACTTGATAAAAAAATACCATACGAGCAAATTACCAAGCAAACAGGTATGAGCAGTACAACAATTGCTCGAATTGCAAAGTGGTTACATGGAACATTTGGAGGATACAAACTTATGTTAAAAAGAATAAATAAATCAAAAAAAGTAAGTCATCACGCTTCCCTATCGGCGGCGTGATTTAATGTGTTTCTTGAGAATTAATCACCCGCCAGAAGCGGGTTTTTTAATGGAGAAAATTATGAAAAACGAACGAAGAATACAAATTGGCGTAATGGGATCATGTGTCGATCTTGATTACTCAAAAAAAACAGAAGAAGCGGCAGAAGAATTAGGACGCCTAATTGGAGAAAATCTAGATGCTGTACTTTTTTTCGGTGCAGAAAAAGATATGTCTTCCCTATCTCAAGCAGCTTGCCGAGGTGCACGAAGGGCTGGTGGGCTAGCTGTTGGAGTAACGTATGGTAAAACATTTGATGTCATGGAAAATGCAGACATTGTCATACCAACAGGACTTGATAGAGGAGGCGGAAGAGAGTTTGTGCTAGCGCTTTCCTGCGATGTAATTATTAGTATTTCTGGTGGCTCCGGAACATTAAATGAGCTCGCTGTTGCTTACCAGGCAGGAATTCCTATGGTTGGACTTACTGGATTTGGCGGATGGACAGATAAAATGGTTAAAGAAAGATATTTTGATGGACGAAAACGCATGCCAATAGTGGAGGCAAAAACACCAGCAGAAGCAGTCGCAACAGCAATTAATTTAGCAAAAAACAGGAGAGGATAATATGACAAATCAAAATAATATTGAGGGTCAATCGCAAGTTACACCTCCACCAGACGAGGTCTTAAAACGATATGGACTAACTCAAGAAAGTTGGCTAAGAGAGCGAGAAACGCGAAGACGAGAAAGTATTCAGTGGACAAGAAGAATAGAAAAAAGAAAGAAAGGTTTGGTATAATAGTAACATGAATATTCAGACACTCAAAGGATTTCGGGATTTTCTGCCAGCAGAGGCAAGAAAACGAAAATATATGATAGACACTTTTAGGAAAGTGTTTGAGTCCTATGGATTTGAAGGCATGGAAACGCCTGTTTTGGAATATGACGAAATTTTAAGCGGTAAATATGGCGATGAAGGCGAAAAATTAATGTATCGATTCGAGGACAATGGCAAAAGAAAAGTCGCAATGCGATATGACCAGACAGTCCCTTTGGCTCGATTTGTTGCACAATATGGTAATTTACTCCCTACCCCATTTAAACGCTACCAAATTCAAAATGTTTTTCGAGCAGAAAACACGCAAAAAGGAAGATATAGAGAATTTTTACAATGCGATATTGATACCGTTGGTATCGATAGTGCTTTTGCCGATGCAGAAGTTATTGCAACAGCAGCAACAGCACTCAAAGCGCTTGGATTTAAAAAATTTAACGTCCTTATTAATGACAGATCGGTTTTTGAAGGCTTGTCTATGGGGACAATCATTACTTTGGATAAATTGAAAAAAATTGGTGAAGACGGTGTTATGGAAGAATTAGTTGCAAGAGGAGAATGTGCAAACGCGCAAGAAGCAAAAAATGTGCTGCAATCTATTATTGATAAAAAACCAACTGAGCGTTTGCGGGAAATTTTTCAAGCACTAACACAACTTGGAATTTCCGAAGAAAATTTCTCTTTCTCCCCTACACTGGCACGAGGTTTGGATTACTACACAGGAATGATTTTTGAAATAGAAACAGAAGAATATCCTGTTGGGTCAATCTGTGGAGGTGGTCGTTATGACAAGCTGATTGGCATGTTTGCAGGAAAAGATATTCCCGCAGCTGGATTTGCTTTTGGCTTTGACCGAACATATGAGGCAATGGACACACTGAATTTATTCCCGCAAGATGTTTTGAATGCAACAACAAAAGTATTGGTAACTATTTTTTCAAAAGAATTAGAAACTAGCGCTGCAGAAATTAGTTCTCAACTTCGCTCAAATAATATAAATGCCGAGCTTTATTTGTCTGATGCCAAAATGGAAAAACAATTAAAATATGCCGATCAAAAAGATATTCCTTACGTTATTATTCTTGGCCCTGAGGAAAAAGAAAAAAATATGGTAACACTCAAGAATTTAAAAGAAAGAACCCAACAGCAACTCACTCTTGCAGATGTCATCAAAAAACTGCAATAAGATTGGTTTCTATCTACCAACACCAGGCAATCTTGCTGCCAATGAATTGGCCTCCGCCAATGCTATAGAATAATTGCTCTCAAGCAATGCAGTAATTCTTCCTCTTGATGAATAGCTTAATTGCTTACATAATACATATATTCTCTAAAACCTTTAATCTGAGTTTTGAGTAGTCTGCTCTATGTCTAAGTCCAAACAAGCAGTTATTGCTCTTATTGTTGCCAATGTTATTTGGGGCGCTGCTGCACCAATTTTTAAATGGTCACTTCAGGACATCCATCCATTCACCCTGGCATTTCTTCGTTTTTTTATTCCAATTTTTTTTGTTGTTATATTTGCTCCCAAAAAAATACCTTTGCGTCTAAAAGATTTCCCTCTTTTTGTTTTGGCAGGACTTTTAGGAATAAGTGTGAACATTAGTGGATTTTTTCTGGGTATCGAGCGAACAGCAAGTATTAACTCCCCTATCATCTCATCCAGCGGCCCAGTATTTATTTTGCTTGGATCAATTCTTTTTCTTAAAGAAAAACCTTCCAAGCGAATGCTTTTGGGGAATGTTATTGGGCTTACAGGAGTACTGCTTATTATTCTTGAGCCTCTTATTCACACAACCCACAGCGCATCTATTGCCGGCAATCTCTTTTTGGTTTTAGCAACTCTTGGCGCAGTTGGCGGAACGCTCTGCATTAAATCCCTTACCAAACGTTATGATCCTCTCACGATTGTTTTCTGGACGTTTCTTATTGGCACTATTACCTTCTTCCCTGCTGCAACGGGCGAAATTGAAAAGTATGGCCTTGCCACACAACTCCTCTACCCCGGGATCGTTGGCGTTATCTTTGGTGCACTTTTCTCGTCTTTTCTTGCCTACTCTATTTATTATTTCGCGCTCAAGCACATGTTTGCCTCCCAAACAACTGTTTTTACCTACACCGATCCTGTTGTGGCTGTTTTGGTTGCAGCCCCTCTGGTTCATGAATATCCAACGCCTCTTTTTATTTTTGGTGCTTTTTTGGTCTTTTTTGGCATTTTTGTGGCAGAAAAGCGCTTACAGTATCACCCTATCCACCTGTTTTTCAGAAAAAAATAGCTTGTTTGCTGATCTATTTCGTGCTATAATTAGCATATGAAGCAAGGAATTCATCCAGCATACTACACCGCAACAGTTACCTGTGCGTCCTGTGGTACCAAATATACACTCGGCTCAACACAAGAGACGATTCATATTGAATTGTGCTCACATTGCCATCCATTCTACACAGGCGAACAACGATTTGTTGATACCGCTTCAAAGATTCAGAAATTCAATGATGCAAGAAAGATTGCAGAAGAGCTGAAAAAACGGATGGCAGCCAAAAAAGAAGAAAAGCTTCGATCTCAAAATGCGCCAAAAACACTCGCAGAAATGCTTGCTGCAGCTAAGTAGCAGCCCCTATTTTACCCAACCGAACTTGTTTCGGACCTCTTTTATTCCTTCCCAGACAAGTTTGATTTGATAAAATAACACTATGGAAGACTATAGATTAGTACAAATCGCCGAAATTGAGCGCAAAATCGAAGAAACCAGAAGCTTACTGGGAGATCCTGATATGGCCGATATGGCTCATGAGGAAATCGCCAAACTAGAACAAGAAAAGTTGGCAATCGAGGAAACCATGCAGCCCGAGCCAATTGAGGATACGCTCAACGAACGCAATGCACTTTTAGAGGTCAATGGTGCAGCAGGCGGCGAAGAAGCAAAACTGTGGGCAGATGAGTTACTGCGAATGTATACGCGTTATGCACAGGAGCACGGGTTTAAAGTCGAGTCTGTTGATGAAGGAACAATAAAAATAACGGGTCATAACCCATTCGGAACTTTTAAATACGAAGCAGGCGTCCACCGCGTTCAGCGAATTCCTGAGACAGAGAAAAAAGGCAGACTTCACACCTCAACAGCAACTGTCTACGTACTACCAGAACTTGAAGATATTGATTTACACATTGACCCACAAGACGTGGAATTTGAGGCATTTAGAGCTGGTGGCCATGGTGGGCAAAACGTTAATAAAGTCAGTACTGCTGTACGACTTAAGCACAAGCCAACCGGCATTGTTGTTGTCTCAAGGTCCGAACGCTTCCAGGGGCAAAATCGTGAAATTGCCATGGAAATGCTTCGTGCAAAGTTGTGGGAAAAAGCATTGGAAGAGCAAAATGCAGAGGTTGGCGCACTTCGTTCTACGCAGGTTGGTCGTGGTATGCGAAATGAGAAAATTCGCACATACAACTTTCCCCAAGATAGACTGACCGACCACAGATTAGGCGAATCCTGGCACAATTTGCCAATCCGCATGGAAGGACAAATTGATGACATTATTAAAGACATGCAAAAATTGGAAAACCAAGAAGCTCTTTCACCTACTGAGGAAGAATAATAAAAACATAATAAGTAAGTTGTTTTCCCTTATTTTTTCTGCAACAATTATTCTGTGCCCATACTAAAACATCCTAAATTCCCTATTCCCATTTTTATTCCAAGACTTCTCACAATTCTTCTTATTTTGCTTGTCGGGACAGCAGTTGTTTTGGGAGTCAGATATTATCAATACCAACAAACAACTCTCGCAGGCAAACTTGCCAAAACACAAAAAGAGTTGACTGATTTAAAAAATGTCGATCAGTACAAAAGAAATAACGAGTTACAGGCAACCATGTCTGCAATACAAAAAACATTTACCCAAACAGTTACTACCTATCAAGACCTCCTTGATTTAAAACAAAACATAAAAGATTCTTCAAATTTCGATACACTTTTTGCACAAGTCCTTAAACAATTAGCTGACAAAAATTATGCAGCCGCTGCATCTAGTCTTGACGAGCTGAACAAGCAAATCGCTTCGGAAAATGCAAAAATTGCGGCAGCATCTGTTCCGTCGATCCCGCAAAATGCTGCGCCAAACAACACTGCACCAGGAAGTGGCTACAGCAGGCAATCAGTCAGTACGCCAAACGGAACGTTTGTCGTAGACATTATCGCAGCAGACATGGGGTCTACACGAGTTATTGTCGACACTGCATCGGCAAGTGATTGCAGCAATAATTGTCCTACACTTCCCTTGAGTGATTACGTAAGCAGAAACGGCGCGTATGCCGGTATTAATGGCAATTTTTTCTGTCCAGCAGATTATCCGAGTTGCGCTGGAAAAACAGGATCTTTTGATTTATTGGTGATGAATAAAAATAAAGTGTATTTTAATTCAAGTAACAATGTCTACAGTACCAATCCTGTTGTTATTTTTGGAAGCGGATTTGTCCGTTTTATTGGAGCAGCGTCTGGCTGGGGACGCGATACAAGTGTTGATGGCGTGTTGTCCAACTTTCCTCTTTTAATCTCTGGTGGCAATATTGTTTTTTCTGGAAGTGACGATCCA
>DATICB010000019.1:0-21742 GCA_035457005.1 Patescibacteria group bacterium | reverse complement strand
CTTGTCTCTTTTTATGAACCCTGGAAATCATATCCACGTCCTGACTATCCTAATGGACCAGCAAATAAGCCGATTGGGTTTGATTCTCTTCGTATTTTTTATCCCCTGAGAAGTCTTACAATTGATTCATTTAGACATTTTCAATTACCTTTATGGAATCCCTATGATTTTGCAGGCAATACGCAGTTGGCAACGTATCAATCCGCTGTGTTTTTTCCTCTTACGCCATTATTTTTCCTTTTGCCACAAATTGATGCATGGTCATTAATTGTTTTTCTTGAGCCGTTTTTGGCAAGCTGGTTTATGTATCTTTTTCTTCGAAGCTTGTCACTTTCTAAAAAATCAAGCGTACTTGGTGCGCTTGCATTTGGCTTTTCTGGAGGAATTCTTGTTTTATCGGAAGAATCATTTATGTCTGTTTATTCTCTTTTTGTTTTACCACTTATTTTGTTGGGTCTATACAAATTTTATGAAAATGGAAAATTTAAATGGTTTGCTCTTTTTACACTTTCTCTTGTTAGCTCAATCCTTTCAGGATGGTTTCAATCAACGTTATATGTTTTATTACTGTCTTTTGTTTGGTTACTGTTTTTGTCTTTACGAAAAAAAAGCTTAGCCTATTTTTTACTTACGTCTTTTGGTTTTGTAACTAGTTTTCTTATTGCAGCAGTTCATTTTGTTCCCAATATTGAATCATACTTGTACTCTGCGCGCGGGACAACGGATGCTAAATTTTTATTTGATACATATCTAGTGCCACCGTGGCACTTAATTACCTATATAGCGCCTGATTTTTTTGGCAATCCTGGGACATACAACTATTTTGACAATGGATTTTATTATGAAAAAATTGTCACCATTGGTGTTGTTGGACTTTTTCTGGGTCTTATTGCTCTTTTTCGATTAAGAAAAACACCTGAGGAGTGGTTTTTTACCATTAGCTGGATTGTAACTGTCTCATTAGGACTATCAATCCCAATGAGCTGGTTTATTTTATACACATTGCATATTCCACTTATCTCAACTATTTTACCATCAAGAATTTTTCTTTTAAGTGCATTTTGTCTTTCTGTCATGAGCGCATTTGGATCAGAAAACCTTTTTAAAAAACCGAACAAACTTGCATTTTTCTTTTCTACATTTACCATAATCACTGTTTTAGTTATTGTGTGGAATTTTCTTACACAGCAAAAAATGGTTTTTCCACTTGGTAATTTTGCAGCAATTAGTTATCGAAATATGTTGTTGCCAACAGGGCTCATGGGAGCAACAATTATTGGTTGTTTTATACTCTTGTTCAGCAAAAGGTTTTTTAAATGGTTTGGATTTGGCATTCTCTTGCTAATATCTATTGTCAGTATTGTCTACTTTTCAAATAAATATCTCTACTTTTCAGAAAGACAATTTACTTTTCCACAAATCCCAGTTTTGACAAAACTTAACGAAATGATTGGTAATAATAGATTCTGGAGCTTTGGCGAAGGCTATATGGAGCGAAATTTTGCAACATATTATCGGGTGGAGTCTCCAGAAGGATATGACTCTTTTTATATACGAACGTACGGAGAGTTTATTGCTGCATCACAAAATGGGGGGAAACTTACTACCAATATTCCCCGTGCAGATGTTCAACTAACGAGTGTCAGTAGACTTTCGGAAATTGCCAACAATCCTTCGTTAATAAAATCACTCAATTTATTGGGGGTAAAATATATTTTTGCGAAAAAGTCACAAGAAGATGATATGTTTTTACAAAACGCCAGTAATTCTTTGTTTGCTCCTGTGTGGACAGATAATACCTATGTTATTTATCAAAATGTATCTGCTTTTCCTAGGGCATTTCTCGTTGATTCGTATCGTGTTATTACAAATCCATCCAAACAGTTGTCAGTACTCTTTGATAGCGCGATGGATGCATCAAAAACAATCATTGTAAATAAAGATCCAAAAATAAAACAAACAGACAATATTTTATATGGTAGTGCAAGAATTACTTCATACACATCAGAGCAAATTACCATCAAAACAACAAGTAATAAACAGGCACTTCTTTTTCTTTCTGATAATATGTACCCAGGGTGGATAGCAACAGTTGATAATAAAAAGACGGACATTTTTACTGCAGACCACACATTTCGAAGTGTTGTTGTGCCATCTGGACAACATACGATTATTTTCTCCTATCAACCACGTTCTGTGTTGTTAGGTTTTGTTTTGTCAGGTGTCGGCGTCTTGCTTTTTGTTTGCGCTGGTTTTACGATAAAAAAGAAGATTAAAAAATGAAACGAATTGCAATTTCATCAATTGTTCTTTTTGCACTCAGTATTTATTTTGTGATGCAAAACAGGATATCGCCAGGTGACACGCCATATTGGCTGTTTGGTATTATTTTTTGTTTGCTCTTAGGATATGTTGTTTTGGACATTACTTCCATTTCAGAAAAAATATACAACATAAGTAAAAATGTACTTTTGGTGACAATACTCTCTATTGTTTTGGGATCAGGATTTCTTTCGAGCATGATAGTAAGACATGAAACAGCGCCTATTTATGGAGTTCACGATATTATCTTGCAACAAGAGGCAGCAATTCGATATTTTGTTCATGGTAAAAATCCCTATAAAGAAACATATTTTGGTACACCAATGCAGCAGTGGCACTATTCTGACACAGAAGTAAATCCAGCTTTGTACCACTTTGTTATGGAGCCAATGTATCTTTTGTTACCACTTCCTTTTTACACACTTTCGAATCATCTCATTGGATATTTTGACGGGCGGGAAGTACTATGGCTTCTTTTTGGCGGAGTCTTACTTTTGTCATTTTTTATACCAAAAGATAATGAGCAAAAAAGATTGTTAGTTACTCTTCTTGCATTTAATCCAGCAATGCTTGGCTATACTCTCGAGGGAAGATCGGACATGTTTGGATATTTTTTCCTTCTTTTAGCCGTTTTTCTTCTTCAGAAAAAAAGACTTTTTTGGGCGGGAGTTATTTTGGCAATATCATTTCTTGTTAAGCAATCGAGTTGGCCAATTTTTCCTTTATATTTTGTTTACGTTCTGAAAATGGGGTGGTCAGAAACAAAAATAATAACAACACGCCTACTCACCCTTACAAAAAGCCTTGGTGGTTTTCTTATTGTCTTTGTGGGTGTTAGTTTACCTTTTTATTTGTGGGACAAGAAAGCATATCTTGATAGCACAATAAATTATCTCTCAGGTAACACGAGTCACAGCTATCCAATCTCAGGGTATGGATTTGGCATGTTGCTTCATCAATTTGGATTTATTAAAGATGTCCATATGTATTATCCTTTCCAATTGTGGCAATTAGGGATTGGACTTCCAGTCCTTGCTGCTTTGATTTACTTTCTTTGGAAAAAAACTACAGTACAAATGCTCCTTATTTATTATTCTCTTTTTCTTTTTGTCTTTTGGTATTTCTCAAGGTATTTTAATAATAGTCACGTAGGGTATATTTCTATGGTTCTTATCTCCGCATATTTTTGGCCAAAGGAATAATACTTACTTCAAAGCAATAACAGAATCATTTATTTCCTTAAAAACTTGCAATGCGTACGCTGAGCTTGCTTCTTTTTGTTTGGGGTCAAGAGTTACAGAAAATTGATAATAATTACCGCGAATGAGTATTGGCTGGTTTACTATTCCACACCATGCACCTCCTACCATGCAAGTTGATTCTATAATTGGCTCACTAAGAAAAGTGGTTTGTGTGGTGATATATGAATCTGGCACAGTCAACAAGTCTTTTGACGACAGAATTTGCGTTATTACTACAGTTACGGTATTGTCAGAAAGTGCTACGCCATTATTAATCGCTATCCTATGCCAGTGCTGTGGATATAAGAGCATAAAATCAGGAGTTTCATACACATTTTTAAAATGGCTTGAAAGATATTCATTTAAAACTGTGTTATACACAAAATAAAATTCATTGTGTATTCTTGTTTTTTCCTTGAGACTTACAACATAATCCCAACTGGGATTTTTCTGCTGCGTATAATAAGCAAAGACTTCACGAAGCAAAATAGGGTTGTTGGGGGAGTGAAGAAATTGTTTTTCTCTTGCTTGTTGATTTTTTTGCAACTGACTATATGGAAAAATTATTTTCCCAATTGGCATATATCCATGAAAGTATTCAATGGGTGAAAAGTAAAACTGCTCAAGTTCGTTGTAATTTTTATCATTTCTAAATTTTTGTAGCGCTGCTGTTGCTGAGAGCTTGCTTGATGCATATCCTGCTCCATAATCACCTGCCAAGCCTCCTTTTTGAGCTAAGATAGTAAAAAATCCATAATCCATTGCAAAAAGACCACTACTATAAAGGATAAAAATTAAAAGCAATAATGCCTGAAGTTTTTTTGTTGCAAAAATGTTGGTTAATAAAAGTGCAATACAAAGTGCAGCAAGTGGGATAAGGAGAATAAAGTAATGCATTAAAGGTTCAATGCCAAGCAAGAAATAGAGCAAAGGGATAGTAATTATTGGCACAACAAAAAAACGCAATTTTTTCTGTTTTATCCACACATATATCATGCTGATAGGAAGTAAAACATATGAAAGATAGCTTAGTTTACTTAATAAATGAAACACGTGCAGCTGTTGTGCGAATAATGCGAAATCATTCCCCAATTCTGTATGAAAATTTCCAATTGATACAATTTGCAAAGGTCTTAAAAATGTTGCAACTGCATGAAAGGAAAACCGTGCAACGATTGAGGTGCTGGAATAAAGATTTTGAAAATCAGTCGTTATCATATAGAAAAAGTAGGGGATAGTTGGAATAAGTCCAACAAGAACTCCTGAAATAAATAGTTTCCATTGCGGCTTGTGTTTGTTTAATAAAAGTCCAACAAAAATAAAAATAGGAAGCAATATTGCCAACTGATGAATTTGCATCAAAAGCATGCTGGAGATACCAAAAAGAAGCCAATACTTTTTTTCACCATAAGCAATAGCATAAACACTCAAGAAAAAAGGGAGCGATAAAGGTAAAAGAAAATCTTGTTCCCAAATTTTTCTTGAGTAAAGAATTGCCCATGGTGAAAGTGCAATGATAGTACTTGCAAAAAAAGCAGTGCGCTTATCTTGATAGTTTGCGAATAAAAGAAAAAATCCACCTATGGTCAAGACGTTAATGAGTGCTATAGCAAGAGAGATAGTTGGAGGATTAATGGTAAAAGCAACAATGGGAAAAAGAAGATAGTTGATCAGTGGGAAATTTAGTATTCCTGCGCTTGATGTAAGCGATACAGGAAGAAATGAGTGATGAAATAAAAATCTACTTGCAAAAAGAAGATTGAGCGCTTCGTCGCTTTTGAATTCCACGTACTGCATAAGAGGCAATCGGAATGCCCCTGCAAGCAGAAGAATAAAAATAAATAAAACCAGCTTCTGAGTCAGAAAACTCCTGACAAAGTGCATACCCCAAGTATATATACAAAAAGCAATGCTTGCATATGGGTAAATTCCGCTATAATAAGATGGTGAAGATAAAACTCCTTTTGGTTGTAATTGTTCTCCTGGCGGGTTTGTTACGATTCTGGCAGTTAGGTGCGATTCCTCCTTCGCTTACGTGGGATGAAGTTGCGTGGGGATATAATGCTTACAGCATTGGTATTGATGGAAGGGATGAATTTGGACGATATCTTCCATTAGATTATTTAGAATCATTCGGAGACTACAAGCCTCCAGTGTATGCATACCTTGATGTTGTCCCGGTGAAAATTTTTGGTCTGACTGAATTTGCTACGAGATTTCCGTCTGCACTTTTAGGGACTCTGACAGTCTTGGTAACATACTTTTTGGTGCAACGCTTATTTGTTCAATCGACGCGAAAGAAATGGTATAGTCTTGCTGCGGCACTATTTCTTGCGGTATCTCCGTGGCATATTATGCTTTCTCGTGCTGCCTTCGAAGCAAATGTCGCACTATTTTTTATAGTTTGCGGGGGATGGTTGTATCTTAGTTTTATTGAAAATAAAAAAGTACTCCTTCTTTTGTTATCTGTGCTATCGTTTATTGTTTCGGTTTACACTTTTAATAGCGCGCGAGTCGTTGCACCGCTTCTTGTGTTGGTTTTGATTGCGTCGTCATGGAGAATGCTTTGGCACATGAAGAAAACGACAATTTTTGTTTTTCTTTTTGGCATAATTCTTCTCTTACCATTTGTGCATTTTTTTCTCTCGCCTCAATCCAAGCTTCGCTACAATGAGGTAAATATTTTTTCTGATGTTTCTTTAGTAAAAGAGGCGAATCAGCAAATTGCCAATGATAAAAATGCATGGTGGTCAAAAATACTCCACAATAGACGCCTAGTATACTCTGTTGCATATATGCAACACTATTTTGATAATCTCAGTCCGTCATTTTTGTTTATCCAAGGAGACGGAAATCCGAAATTTTCTACACGTGATGTTGGACAATTGTATTTGTGGGATATTCCATTTTTAGTTATTGGTTTATTGTTTTTAGCTCGAAAAAAGATTGGATACTGGTGGCTTGTGCCTGTGTGGATTCTTTTGGCGATTGTTCCTGCTGCAGTGGCTCGTGAGACGCCTCACGCGCTTCGAACCGAAAACATGCTTCCCATGTGGCAAGTGATTGCGGGAGTGGGGTTCATAGAATCAATAGTTTTTTTGAAAAAATACAGAAAGATTTTTGTTGGCATAAGCTTAGTGTTTCTTTTTCTTTCGGTGTTGTATTTTCAGCATGGGTACTATGCTCACTACAGTCGGGAATTTTCTGGAGAATGGCAGGATGGCTACAAGCAGGCATTATTGTATGCAAAGCAAAATGAAAATTCATATCAACACATTGTTATAACGTCTGCGTTGGGGAGACCGTATATCTACACGCTTTTTTATAATAAAATAGCACCAAGAGATTTTCGATCGACAAGTATTGTTAATCGAGACGCTTTTGGTTTTGTAGATGTTGTGAGAGTGGGAAAATATGAATTTCCAACAAAAATTACAGAAATGAAAAACACATTATATATTGCCACGCCCCAAGAAGTTCCACAACATGCACAAATTTTACAAACATTTCCTTTAGTCAACGGTCAGCCAGCACTTGTTGCATATACACTATGAAATCTCAAATCTCAAATCTCAAATCTCAAATTACCAATATCCTATTTCTAGTAGTTGTTCTTATTGTGATAGCAGCTGGCTTACGACTGTGGGAGGTTGGACAAGTTCCACCATCTCCTGACTGGGATGAAGCAGCACTTGGATACAATGCATATTCTCTCTTGCACACAGGACGAGATGAATATGGACAATTTTTGCCTGTTGTTCTTCGATCATTTGATGATTACAAGCCAGCACTCTATAGCTATCTTATTATTCCATTTTTATTTTTATTTGGATTAAGTATTCAAGCGGTAAGGATGCCATCCATCTTTTTTGGTATCACAACAGTAGTCGTTGTTTTCTTACTAGCAGAACATTTATTTAACAATAAAAAATTATCATTTCTCATCGCACTACTTTTGGCCATTTCTCCTTGGCACATTCAGTTTTCTCGAATTGGTTTTGAATCAAATGTTGGTCTAGCTTTTAATATTTTTGGCATCTTTTTCTTTCTTAAAGGTCTTAAAAAACCTTATCTTCTTTTCCTCTCTGTTTTTTCTTTTTGTGCCAGCATATATGTCTATCAAAGTGAAAAAGTTTTTTCTCCTCTTATGCTTTTTATGCTTATCGTTATTTTTCATAAACAACTGTTTCAAGTCTCAAAAAAACATCTTATTACAGCTATTTTACTGGGGATACTTTTCATTCTACCAATGGGATTGTATTTAATTACCAATCCCAATGCTTTAGCGCGCGCAAAAGGAGTATCTGTTTTTTCTGATAACTCTCAAATCGCATCAACAACATTAAGAATTGGTGTGGACATGAAGAATCATGATTATCTAGGATATGTAGTAGATAACAGGAGGCTTGTTTTTGTAAAAGATATTGCAGCAAATTATTTATCACATTACGATTTAAAATGGCTTTTTATTACAGGGGATGTCAGTCGTCATCATGCACCATTTATGGGACTTTTGTATTTCTGGGAGCTACCATTTCTTATAGCTGGGATATATTATTTTATTTTTTCAAAATACGACAAAAAGACAAAACTTCTTATTCTTGGGTGGTTTTTGTTGGCACCTTTGCCTGCATCGGTAACAACAGGGGTTCCGCATGCGGTGAGGACGCTTAATTTCCTCCCAACATGGCAAATCTTTATTGCGTTTGGTTTGTTTGGTTTCTATAAATTTATGGAGCAAAAAAATAAATGGCTTCAGTACGGTTTTATTGCGTGTGTGAGCATTGCTGCAATCTTTAATTTTGCATATTTTGTTGATCAGTATTTTGTTCAACAAAATTACTATAATTCACTGGATTGGCAGTATGGGTACGAGCAAGCTGTTTCATATGTTTCATCACTTGGTGCAAAAGAAGTTGTTGTCACGAATCAACCACCTTTGGATCAATCATATATTTTCTTTTTGTTCTATCTAAAGTATGATCCATTTCTTTATCAATCCCAGACAAAAGATGTCTCAGGAGGATTTCGTGAAGATCATGTTTTTGGTCGATACGTTTTCCGTCCAATTGAGTGGAACATAGAAAAGAAAAATTCTCAAACAATTTATGTTGGGAGACCTGAAGATTTTCCATCCAACATCCATGTACTCAAAACAATATTTTACCTCGATGGAAAACCTGCAATTGAGATTGTTCGAGGAGAGTAAGATTTTGTAAAAATGCTATACTTAATTTTTGTACAATGAAAAAAAATACAGTACTTATTACTGGAGGATCTGGATTTGTTGGATCACATCTTGTTGACTATCTACTAGAAAAAACAAATGACAACATTGTTATTCTTGACAAAATAAAACCAGCCCAGTCATTACATAAACGAGTTGCATATTTTCAAGCAGATATACGAAATGAAAAGGATGTATTCGATGTATTTAAAAAATTTGGCCCATTTAGTACTATTTATCACTTAGCATCTGCAATGCCAAACAAAGAAGTATCTAATAAAGCTATTTTAGAGACCAATATTATTGGTACAAGAAATCTGATTCAGGAATCTGCCCGAAATCACGTAAAGACATTTGTTTTCACATCCAGTAATGTCACGTACGGTATTCCAAAAGAGTTACCGGTAACAGAGCAAACCGAACCGTTGCCCCTTGAAACATATGGAAAAAGTAAAATACTCGCAGAAAAAGAACTCGAAAAATTTAAAGACAAAATAAGTATTCAAATTCTTCGATGCCCGGTGATTAGCGGCACAGGAAGACTTGGCTTACAAGCAATTCTTTTTGAATTTATTTCAGAAAATAAAAATATCTATGTATTAGGAAGTGGGTCAAATAAATATCAATTTGTTGATGTTATGGATGTATGCTCGGCATTAGAAAAAGCAAGTCATATGAAAGGTTTTGAAATCTACAATATAGGTGCGGATAATGTACTGACCCTAAGGCAGTTGTATGAAGAAGTTATTCATTTTGCGAAAAGCTCATCAAAAATTATTGGAATTCCTTATGGTCCATCGCTTTTCTTCATGAGTCTTCTGGATAAATTAAATCTTTCACCACTTGGTGTTTATCAGTACACTATGATAGGCAGATCTATTTATTACGATACAAAAAAAATTAAAAAACAACTTCACTGGCAACCAAAAATGACCAATCTCGATACGTTTATTGAAAATTATAAATGGTATCTGGCTCATAAAGGGCAATTTACAGAGATTGGTTCTGGAGATTTTTCTGCAAACAGAAGTTTGCCAAAAATGGGTATTTTAAAATTGCTAAAAGTTTTTTCATAATATGAGCATATCGTTTTTTACATCCCTTAAAAAGGATTATATTGTATTATTTTTTATTCTTTTGTTAGCAATTTTCCTCAGGTTTTACAATCTTAATGCAGCTCCGCCAAGTGCATCGCTTGATGAGGCATCAATTGGTTGGAATGCATATTCTGTGCTCCATACAGGAAGAGACGAATATAATCAATTTCCACTTATTTCCCAAAGAGGGTACGATGATTGGAGGAGATCAACGTATCTTTTTCTTACTATACCTACAATTGGGCTTTTTGGTCTTAATGCGTTTGCTGAGCGTTTACCCGCAGTCATTCTTTCTATTCTCACCGTTTTTTCTTCATTTTGGATTGTCCGATTTCTCTTTGCAAAAGAAACAAAGTTTGCCAGACTGACTTCACTTCTTGTCCCACTTTTATTGACAATTTCGCCGTGGCATGTGTATATATCTCGTTTGGGACATGAGTCAAATGCATGTTTGTCATTTCTAATTTTTGGTATGGCGTTTTTCCTTTGGGGTGAGAAAACAAAAAAGTTCGTTCTTATTTTTCTTTCATTTGTTTTCTTTACGCTATCAATGATTAGTTATTATTCTGGTCAAATTTTTATTCCGGTACTTATTGTGGCACTTTTTATTCTTTATCGGAAAAATATATTCAAAATAATTTTTACAAACAAAAAAACAATTGTTGCATCAATTGTTTTTGCTATATTTTTTGGAATTATTTTTGCGAATGTTTTTTCTCCTGCTTCGCTTACGAGGTTTCAGGGAACAAGCACCTTTACCCCAGATGCTCATGGAGATCTATACAAAGAAATGGTGCTTTTACACAACAGCGCGGTCAAGCAAAAAAATATTGTCGGTAGTATTTTCTACAATAGACGCTTCTACCCAATCATTGTATGGGCAGAGGGCTATGTGTCTCATTTTGATCCTCGCTGGTTATTTTTTAATGCATATCAGGATCCATTCAAGCTACCCAACACGGGACTTTTGTATATTTGGGAATTGCCTTTTATTCTTTTGGGCATATATATTGTTGCAACAACAAAAGAATTATCTACTCAGTCCAAGCTTCTAATTTTTCTTTGGTTTCTACTTGGGCCATTGCCGGCGTCTGTTGCAACACAGACTCCCCATGCTATGAGATCATATAATTTTTTACCCACGTGGCAATTGTTTACTGCAGCTGGATTAGTGTATATTTTTTATACATGTAAGAAGATAAAGATAGTGAGTGTTGTTATTTTTGGAATTATATTTATCTATAGTATTGCTACGCTTTACAAAAATTATTTTATTATTTTTCCAAAAGAAGAATCAGAACCATATCAATACGCAATGAAGGCAACGATACAATTTCTTAATCAAAATAAAAATAACTATAAAAAAATAATTGTTTCAAATCAGAATAATCTTTACCAGTCATATATGTTTTATCTTTTTTATTCAAAATATGACCCCAAAAAATACCAGCAATCAGGAGGAACAATTTCTGGTGGATTTCGCCAGACTCATGTAATAGACAACATTGCGTTTCGACCAATTGACTGGAAAAATGAAGAAAAGGAAACACTCCTTATTGGCAACCCAAGTGATTTTCCAACAAACAGTCTTATTCTGTTTAGCGCTAATTACCTTGATGGTAAAGAGGCAGTAATTGCTAAAAAAAAGTAGCCATATGAAAAAGTATTTTAGTATTCTTATTGTTCTTCTGTTTGGCATTGTTGCAACAGCAAACCTACTTCATGCAGGATTTGCAGTAACTCACGATGGGCAGGACCATATTGCCAGGATTGCTAATTTTTACCTTAATCTTCAAGAAGGAATTATTATTCCCCGTTGGGCTGCAAATCTTAATTGGGGATATGGACATCCAATACTAGAATTTTTGTATCCTTTTCCATCTTATGCTGCTTCATTTTTTCACTTCTTGGGATTCTCCTTTATTAATGCAACAAAATTTGTATTTGTCTTATCTATGATTGCGTCGGGATTAACGATGTATTTTTTTGCAAAAACAGTTTGGGGAGAAAAAGCAGGTATTGTCAGCGGGGTTTTGTATATGTACGCGCCGTATCGATTTGTTGATTTATATGTACGAGGAGACATTGGCGAACATGTAGCATTTGTTTTTATTCCACTTGTTTTACTTGGCATGTACACTCTCTCACAAAAATCAACAGTATCAAAATTAAGCTGGACAGCAATCTCTTTGGCGCTTCTTATCCTTTCCCACAACGCAATTGCACTTATGGTAGTCCCTCTTATTTTACTGTATGCACTTTACCTTTCATGGCAGAAAAAATGGAATAAAAAATTAATGCTTTTTCTTGGTGGAAGTATGCTTTTTGGATTTTTGTTAAGTTGCTTTTTTTGGGTGCCTGCGCTTTTTGAGGGACAGTACACGCTTCGAAATATAGTGACAAAAGGAGAATATGTGACTCGTTTTGTTACTTTTTCCCAACTGCTTTACGGGCAGTGGAATTATGGACAAACAGGAGAATTTAGTGTGCAGCTAGGAATTACTGAATGGATTATGTTTGTTGTTAGTGCTTTCTTTACTATAAAATTTTGGAAAAAAGAAAAGGCGCTATCTCTTTTAGCTTTTGGATTGATTGTTTCTACTATTGTAGCGATATTTTTTATGCTTCCACAATCAAATTTTCTGTGGAGCAAAATTCTTTTGCTGCAGAATTTTCAATTCCCATGGCGGTTTTTAGCAATTCCCGTAGTAACAACTGCAATTTTGGGAGGGTATGTGGTTCGCTGCATGTCTAGTAAGTATCAAACAGGTGTTGTTGTTCTTGTTCTATTTTCTGTTCTACTTTTGAGTATTCCCATAATGCATGCGAAAGCATATATGCAAAAAGATGAGAGTTTTTTCACTGGTATTTACAATAGTACGACAGACACAGGAGAAAGTAGTCCAATTTGGTCAGTGAGATTTATGTTACACCGTTTCGATAAGCCACTTGAAGTTATTTCAGGAAGTGCAAAAATTATACAGGAAAGTCGATTGGTTACGAGACACACCTATACAGTTTCATCGCAAGGCAAAAGTCGTCTACTGGAAAACACTCTCTATTTTCCTGGCTGGAGAATAAAGGTTGATGGTAGGCCAGTTGCGGTACAATTTCAGGAACCTAAATACAGAGGACTCATGACTTTTTTTGTTGCTGATGGAACACACGAAGTTGTTGTATCATATCATGAGTCAAAAATACGCGTGATTGGGGACACCCTTTCTCTTATCGGCATTTTTAGCTTAGTAGGTTTGTTGTTTATAACAAGAAAAAAAATATGAAAAAACAAACAGTATCTATTGTTTTGGCAACATATAATGAGGAAAAAAATCTTGCTGATTGTTTAAAATCAGTTGAAGATTTAGCAGATGAAATTATTATTGTTGATGGTCACTCAACAGACAGTACTGTTGCAATTGCTAAAAAATTTGGAGCAAAAGTTATTTTGGCAGAAAATAATCCTATGTTTCATGTTAATAAGCAAAAGGCAATCGACGAAGCATCGAAAGATTGGGTTTTACAGCTTGATGCAGATGAACGAGTTACGCCACAACTCGCTGATGAAATAAGAAATATAGTTCAAAAACCTGATGCAAAGAATGGCTATTGGATATCGCGCAAAAATTGGTTTTTGGGTAGATTTCTTATGAAAGGTGGGGTGTATCCTGATTATACGCTTCGCTTATATAAAAAGGGGAAAGGGAGATTGCCCCAAAAAGATGTCCACGAGCAGGCAGTTGTTGAGGGAAGCGTTGGGTATCTTCATGAGCCACTCATCCACATGGCAGACCCATCTTTTACGAGATATCTCAAACGTTTTGACCGCTATACGACATTTATTGCGCATCAGTATGAAGATGAAAAACTCTCAAAAAATCCACTAATTATGCTAGAATATATGGTAGGTAGACCGTTATTTTGGTTTTTTTGGACAACATTTCGACATAAAGCAATACTTGATGGTTGGCAGGGAGTGGTGTTTTCGTTTTTTTCATCACTACGTTTTGCTATTGCCTATAAAAAATACTTGTCATTATGAAGAAAATTTTAGTTACAGGAGGAGCTGGCTATATCGGCTCAATTACAGTAAAAAGACTCCTTGAGCAAGGCTACGAGGTTGTTGTATTCGACAATTTATCACAAGGGCACAAAGAGGTTTTATCATGCCCCTTAGTCCTTGGCGATCTGAATAATCCAGCAGATTTAGAAAAACTTAATGATCACACATTCGATGGCGTTATCCATTTTGCCGCTGCAGCATTGGCAGGCGAATCAATGCAGAAGCCTGCATATTATTTCCAAAATAATATTATGGGTGGACTTAATTTACTAGAATACATGAATAAAAGAAAAATCCCATCGATTGTCTTTTCCTCAACATGTGCAATTTATGGAACGCCAGAAAAGGTTCCAGTGAGTGAAAGCGAATCAAAAAAACCAGAAAGCGTGTATGGAGAATCAAAATTAGCGTACGAAAAAGTATTGTACTGGTACGATAAAATTTTCGGCATAAAAAATATTTGTCTTCGTTATTTTAATGCATGCGGTGCAAGTTTGGATGGTTCTATTGGTGAAGAACACAATCCAGAAACACATATTATTCCCATTGCGATTCAAGCAGCAATGCACAATAAATCGTTTCCGTTATTTGGTACAGATTACCCAACACCCGATGGGACATGTATTCGTGACTATATTCATGTCGAAGATTTGGCTCAAGCGCACATTTTAGCACTTACACGTTTGGAAGAAACAAAAACAAGTGATTTCTTTAATCTTGGAACAGGTAACGGTTATTCAAATAAAGAGATTATCGATATGGTAAAGAAGGTGAGTGGTAAAGACTTTCCAATTGAAAGTAAACCAAGACGAGCAGGTGATCCTTCAATAATTTATGCAGATAATACAAAAGCAAAAAGTGTTTTGGGTTGGACGCCTATCCATTCGGATTTACAGACAATTATTTCTACTGCATGGAAATTTCACACAAAAAATTCATGAGAATTGCTGTCGATGTTTCTCCGCTCACCACTGGTCACAAAGTTAGGGGAATTGGATTTTATGTAAAAAATTTACTTACAGCACTTAAAAGATATTATCCAGAGCACGAATATATTGAATTTACAGGAAATGCGGTTCCAAAAAATGCTGACATAGTCCATTATCCATACTTTGATCCATTTTCATTAACTCTTTCTTTTTTTTCTTCAAAACCTACCGTGGTAACTGTTCATGATCTGACGCCACTTGTTTTACACCAGCTTTTTCCTGTTGGGCTAAAAGGAATGCTCGCGTGGCGATTGCAGCGTTTGGCACTTCTTCGAGTGTCACGAGTTATTACCGACTCAGTTGCATCTAAAAATGATATTGAGCACTACGTTGGGTTGCTAGCGTCTAAAATAGATGTCGTCCATTTGGCAGCAGGAGAACATTTTGGTCAGCAAGCAAAATCAACGATAGAAAAAGTAAAGAAAAAATATAATCTTCCAAAAGAGTTTGTGCTGTATGTGGGAGATGTAACTCCGAATAAAAATGTGGCGCGTTTGGTAAATGCATGTTTGCAGGCAAGGATGGCCTTGGTGATTGCAGGAAGTGTGTTCACGGATGCAAAAGCCAACATAACCCATCCCTGGACAAAAGACTTGAAGAAAGTCAGAAAGATAGTTCGTGAAAATGGGGATACAATTCGGCTACTTGGTTTTGTCCCGGATACAGATTTGTCAGCTCTGTACGGTGCTGCCTCTGTTTTTGCTCTCCCAAGTCTCTATGAGGGATTCGGATTGCCAGTTGTCGAGGCATTTGCATGCGGTACGCCTGTTGTGTGCAGCGATAAGGGGTCATTAAAAGAAGTTGCTGGAGAAGCAGCTCTTATTATTGACCCATACAGTATAGAAAGCATCGCTGGAGGAATAAAAAAAGTTATTGGAGATAAAAAATTGGCAGCAACAATGTCTCAAAAAGGGCTGCAAAGAGCGAAGGAATTTACCTGGGGAAAAGCAGCACAGCATACAATCAATGCGTATAAAAAAGTAATACACAATGAAAGATAAATTACTTCGGTTAACAACAAGGATTGCAAAACACGAACTTGTTTCTGAAAGCACTTTCCTTTTTTTGGGTACGACCCTCGCAAACATTTTTGCGTTTGCCTTGAGTGTTTTTTTACCAAGGCATTTATCTCCCGCAAGTTATGCAGATATTGCAGTAATTCTTACTCTTATCACATGGGTAAGCATGCCTTCGCAGGCATTTATTCCAACTATCGTGCAATTTGCGACAAGATACTTTGCGAAAAAGCAAAATGAATATGCAGCAGAGCTTTTTTGGCAATCTAATTTAAAGGTGGGAATAATTGCCATTGCATTTTTAATAGGATTTATTATTTTTTCGCCACTCATTGGAACATTTCTTCATATACAAAAGACGTTTGAAATTATTCTTGCAGGCGCAGTTATTGCGGGGATATATATGAGTACTACCAATATTGCCTTTTTACAAAGTCTCCTTGAATTTAAATTTCTTTCCCTAACAACAAGTCTGGGCGGTATCATAAAATTATCAATAGGAGTAATTGCAGTTTTGGTAGGATTTGGATTGGGGGGTGTCTTGGTGGGCTATTTTCTTAGCTTTCTTATCCCATTTCTTCTAACATTTATTCCACTCAGGTATCTCTTTGTAAGACAATCAAAAATAGTAATTCATAATAAAGAAATTCTTTCGTATGGGTTGCCTGCGGCAATTACAGTATTTTCGCTTTTTTCATTCACCTCAACAGATATTCTTTTAGTAAAACATTTTCTCTCCTCAACAGATGCGGCTCTCTATAGTGGATTATCAGTCCTGGGAAGAATTATTTTTTATTTTTCAGCACCCATTGGAAGTGTCATGTTTCCCCTTGTTATTAAGCGAATACATGAAAAAAAGAATGAGCAAGGACTCTTGTATGCATCATTTTTGCTTGTGCTCGTTCCTTCGCTTTTGCTTGTTTTAGGATATTTTCTCTTTGCAAACACCATTATTAGTTTTGTGCTTGGCAAGCAGTATTTATCAGGGGCATTTCTACTTGGATGGTTTGGATTGTATCTTTGCGTCTTTAGTCTTTTAAATATTCTTATTAATTTTCTTCTTTCCATTAAAAAGACTGCTGTTTCCTACATTGTGCTAGGTGGAGCCTGTACACAAGCAGTGGGTATTACGATTTTTCATGCAACGATAGGTCAAGTTGTTGTGTTTTCTCTTATTCTCAGTCTTGTGCTCTTTGTGACACTTTTGTTATATTACCAAAAGACCTATGGTAGCAAGCAAAACACAACAAGATAATCTCATTTCACTCATCATTCCCTCCTACAAACAAGAAAAAACAATTGTAGCTGATATTTCGCGGGTAAGAAAAGTGATGGAATCATTTAAAAAGCCTTATGAAATTATTGTTGTTATTGATGGATATCTTGATAAATCTCGCGAAATTTTAAGAAGGAAAAATATGACAAAAGTAAAGATAGTAGGATATCCAAATAACCACGGAAAAGGATATGCAGTGAGGTATGGAATGGCAAACTCCAAAGGAGATGTCGTTGCATTTTTGGACGCGGGTATGGATCTTAATCCCGAAGCACTGACAATAACACTTGATTACATGACGTGGAATAAAGCAGATATTGTTATTGGATCGAAACTACATCCGTTGTCGAAAGTAAAATATCCTTGGCAGAGAAAATTACTTTCATGGGGGTATAGAAATCTTGTAAAGTTACTTTTTGGTCTTTCGGTCAGCGACACACAAGTTGGATTAAAAGTGTTTCGGCGGAAAGTTTTGGAAGATGTATTGCCGAGACTTCTTGTAAAGCGGTATGCATTTGACATAGAAATTCTTTCTGTTGCATATCATTTGGGATATCACAGAATTTACGAGGCACCAATTGAACTAACGTTTGGAGAATGGTCATCCATTACATCGCAAAATTTTATTCAAACAATTGGGAAAATGTTGTGGGACACGATGGCTGTTTTCTATAGACTCAAATTACTTCGGTATTATGATGAAACAAGTCGAAGAAAATGGCGCTACGATCCAGAACTCAACTTCAGGGTCAATATTGGATAAAGCTATGAACATATTACTTCTTAATTGGCGTGATATAAAAAATCCAAAAGCAGGAGGAGCAGAAATTGTCACATTTGAACACGAAAAAGCATGGGCATTTAAAGGACATTCCGTCACATGGTTTACGTCGGGCTTTCCTCAGAGTTTGGCAGAAGAAGCAATCGATGGAGTAAAAATTATCAGAAAAGGTACCATGGTTACTGTCTTTTTTTATGCATTTCTCTTCTATCTACAACACAGAAAACAATTCGATGTGGTTATCGATGAAATACATGGTATTCCTTTTTTTACTCCACTTTATGTGTCAGGTCCTAAAATTACGTTTATCCATGAAGTGGCAGAAGAGATTTGGGACTACATGTATCCTTTCCCTATTAATACTGTCGGGAAATTTCTGGAAACATTCTATCTGCCACTCTATAAAAAAATTCGCTTGTGGACAGATGCTCAGTCAACCATAGATGATTTAGTAAAGTTTGGCTTTCTCAGAAATAATTGTTTTGCAATTGCGTGTCCCATAAAAAATACACCACTTACCAAAAAGCCAGTAAAAGAAAAAAATAAAACATTTATTTTTGTTAGTAGAGTTGTTCGCATGAAAGGCATAGAAGAGGTGATTAAGTCATTTGGTTTTATTCAGAAAGAAGATGCAAATGCAAAACTGTGGATAGTAGGAAAAGGTGAAGAAGAATACATAAGAAAATTAAAATCAATGGCTGGGGAGTATCATATAGAAAAAAACGTTACCTTTTTTGGGGAAGTTTCTGAAAAAGAAAAACTGCATCTTATGAGCAAAGCACACCTCCTTTTGCATGCATCGGTTAAGGAAGGATGGGGTCTTGTTGTGATGGAGGCAGCAAGTCAATGGACGCCGTCTGTTGTTTATAATGTCGCAGGACTAAAAGATAGTGTAAAAAATAACATAACTGGTATTGTTTTGGAGGCAAATTCTCCATCCGAGATGGCAAAGCAGGCAATTCTTTTAGTAAACGATAAAAAACGCTATAGTAGATTTCAAACAAATGGACTTTCGTGGGTTAAAAGTCTTAGTTGGGAAAAGGCGACACAACAAAGCTTACAACTTTTAGAAAGCGTTGCACGTTTATGAATATAATAATCAGAAAGTGGAAATATTTTCTCTTAGCTCTTGTTTTAGTAATGGGATTTTGGTTACGAAGCAATAATCTGTACACCTGGCCACGTCTTGGTGCGACATTTGATGAATATGCGTGGACATGGTTAGGAATAAGTATTCTCCAAAACCATATTCCAACATCCTGGTCACCTCATCCAGAATATACAAAGGCAAAGGATATAATTTATCAAAAAACGCATTTTCGTTTGGTAACACCTTACCTTGAACATCCACCACTTTTTGGATTGATTGCTGGAGAATATGCGCTGCTTTCGGGCGTCAAAGATATGTTTCATGTAGATTTGCAACACATTAGGGGTCTTGCCGTCCTGCTTGGGGTTTTCAGTGTCTTTATGGTTTTTCTTTTTACGAAAGAACTTTATGGAGAAAACGTTGGCCTTCTTGCATCATTTCTCTATGCAATTATTCCATCAATTGCAATTGGCTCTCGTCTTGTTGAAAATGAAAATTTCTTTATACCTTTTTTCCTTTTAGCACTTTTTTTTACATCTCGATATCTTAGGACAAAGCGAAATGTTTTTTATATTGTCACAATTATTATATGTGGACTACTTACATTGGCTAAAGTTCCCTGGGCCACTGCAACAATTGCCATTTTTCTTATTTTACTTTCACAAAAAATGTATAAAAGAGCATTTCTTTTTGTTTTGGGAGTATTACCAATTTTTGGGTTGTTCTTTGTCTGGGGTCTCTATTGGGATTCGCATCTTTTCTTTTCGCTGTGGAGTCTACAACTAAATCGGTATGATATTGCATTTAACAGTGTGTATGCACTCTTTACGTATCCTGTTTTGACAGATAGAGAATTTTTAGATGGTTGGATTTACTTTGGATGGTTTGCAATATTTCTTCTTGTGGCAAAGGATTTTAAAAAACATATTTTTATTGTTTTGCCATTTTTAGCATATTTTTTGGTTTACGTTTATGCAATTCCAAATGAGTTGGGTCATGGATGGTATAGATATCCTTTTTATCCATTCTTCGTAATCGCCATTGCATTATTTGTGAAAGAGTATTTTAATAAAAATTACCTTCTTACTTTTTTCTTCCTGCTTTTAACTGGACTTTCAATGCTTGGACAATCCTGGACGCAAGCATTTGGATTTTCTTTTATGGTTTTCAGATTCTTTTTAGGTCTCTACGGTATTACACTTTTGCCTCTCTTTTTTCCTAAAACTCAGAAGTTAAGTCATGCTATATCATATATATCATTGTTATCAATCTTTTTACTTACTATATGGAGCGTTTTTGGTTATAATGAACAATAATTCATAACGTAATTTCCTGCCACACTGCCCGCATTATATGAATATTCTTATATTTAATTGGAGAGATTTAAAACATAGCTGGGCTGGAGGTGGAGAAATTTACGTTTTCGAATTGGCAAAACGATGGGTTCAAATGGGTCACAGCGTAACAGTATTTTGTGGACAAGATTTGGACAGGAAATTACCGGGAAGCGAAAAATATAATGGAATTACAGTTAGAAGAATGGGAAATAGGTTTAGCATATACATATGGGCAGTCATCTTTTATTTATTTCAAAATAAGGAAAAATTTGATTATGTAATCGATGTAGAAAACGGAATTCCATTCTTTACGCCACTTTTTGTAAGAAAACCAAAAACAACCATTGTGTACCACGTGCATGGAAAACAATTTTTCTTTGAGCTTCTTTTCCCATTAAGCTATATAGGATTTTTTATAGAACGGTATCTTTTTGCCTTTCTTTATCGTGTCATACCTATTATTGCTATATCAAAAACAACAAAAAATGAATTAATAAAAATTGGTTTTAAGAAAAATAAGATTTTTGTGGTTCATAGCGGAATTAATGGAAAAAATAGGCAAAAAATAGTAACAAAAAAGTTTGCGCATCCTACAATTCTTTATCTTGGTCGAATAAAGTCATACAAGAGAGTTGACTTATTGGTGCGAATTTTTTCGCAAATCTTAAAAAAAGTACCAAAAGCAAAATTGATTATTGCTGGTTGGGGAACAGAAGCATCATCATTGACCGATCTTATTATGAAAAGTACTTACAGAAAGAGAATAAAATTAGCAGGACCCGTAAGTGAAAGAGATAAGACAGTTCTGCTTTCTAAAAGTTGGGTTTTTGTAAATCCATCTATCGGTGAAGGGTGGAGTATATCAGTCATCGAATCAAATCTCCACAGAACACCCGCTGTTGCTTTTAGGGTGCCAGGACTTTCGGAGTCAATTCGTAATAAAAAAACGGGATTTTTAGTAAAAAGTGAAGCTGAATTAATCGAAAAAATTTGTTTGATATTGAAAAATAAAACAATTCGGAAAACACTTTCAAAAAGCTCCTACAATTGGGCACAGCAATTTAGTTGGGATATTGCAGCAAAAAAAAGTCTTCATGTTGTTACATCAAAGAAAAAAGAATGATAGAATAAACGATATGTTTGGATCAAATTACTCCCAGTACCCAGAAATAATTATTGACTCTTTCAGTAAAATGAAAGATGACTATCAGGAAAAGACGAAAAACAAGAAAAATAAAAAACTGTTAACTTTTTTGATCAAATTATATATCTTGGTATTTGGTATACCGGAGATTGGATTTCAAAT
>DATICB010000018.1:0-38857 GCA_035457005.1 Patescibacteria group bacterium | reverse complement strand
CCTTTCTTTGGATGTTTGTATTATAGCAAGAGAAAGGAGAGTTGGCAAGGGGAGAGAGGGTTTTGAGATTTTGGTGAGGTTCTTAACCTTGTTGCTCGCACTGTTCTTGTATGCGTTCTGCCGTTTCTCCGGCAACCCTATCAGCAATTCTTCGTGCCTCAGTTGAGTCTCGAGTTGGCATTATTCCCGTTGTTTCTCCATTGGCAAATGAAGAGCCTGAGAAAGGACAATCAGGTCTGTTACAGCTTCTGGGGATCCGAGTAGTATGAGAGTCGTCGGGTCTTTTGCCGACAAATGCTGGTCCAACTTGTACTTCGCATGGTTTTGGCATGGAAGTATTCTAGCAAAACATGTGTCTCAATACAATTGAGACTATAAGTTACGAATTAATGGTCGGGAATTATTCGCTATAGGATTTAATTATGATCAAAAACTTGACAGAAAAGCCGAAAATTGGATACAATAGTCATCTATGGTGCGTGCGTTAGTAGAATTGCCTGATCATTTAAGAGGTCGAAATCCAGATGATAGCCCAATTATTCCTCCTAGAGTAGGTTCGCGAGCAGCTCAACATAGAGCAAATGCTCAATTATGGGATGATGTTCAACCTGCTCCCAAAGGTCAACGAGGCTGGGGACAAGAGGAAGAAGCAGCACAAGCTGGAACTCAGACAAGGGAAGACGCAGCTCGCCTTGGCCCAGTGGATATGGGCGAATATTCTGAACCTCAAGCAGCAAAGCCACGTCATAGACTTGGTAACCTCTTTAGAGGTAGAAAAGTTGCATAGCCAATCCTCTCCTTTTCTGCATATCATAAATTCTCAGACTTTTGGTACCGTAGATTGACAAAATAAAAAAACATGGTATTATTGCCATATTATGCGTAGACCTGGTGGAAAAGAAGGGGAGATGGGTCAAAGACCAACAGCAGCGGAGGAAAAGAATGCAAAAAGTGCGTTGAATCCGGCTAAAGGTGGGGTTACGCGACGACCTGGTTGGTTGGCTAAGCTATTTGGACCAAAAGCTACGTGGATTGGGTCAAATACTAAATAAACATCTGAGTAAGTAATTTCTTCTTTATTATCTTCTTGTTTCTAGCTGCCAAATCACACATATTATTGACAGACATAAAATTCGTGCTACAATGTGGCTACTATGTCAGCACAACGAGAAAATCTGAAAAAAATCCCTGTATTAGTGTCTGGAGTTCCATCGGGCGACCAGCCAGGGAATATACCTTCTCCTACATGGCGTACATGGAGGAGAATTGTTGAAAAAAATCCTCAAAGTGGACCTGACAAAGGAGAAAGAAAACCGTATGAGAGAGATATTACTGTTCCACCTCGCCATGAGCCGGAAATTGTTCAAATACCTACTAGGTTCAGAATTTCTGCATAAAAAGCCTCGTTTTTAGTCAAATTCATCATAGAATTATCGCCTAAAGTTTGGTAATCTTATTTAACCAGAAGTCTCATTGCAGGACACCCGTACAAAATTTACTTGCTCTCGTGGTTTCCATCCACGCATCGCAAGAGCGTTTGTGCAGGGCAAGCATTGTTTGGAAAATTTTACTTAACGAGTAGTTTTATAGCGGGTGACATGGTTGATTTGAGGGTGACTTTTTTAACATTTTCCATTTTTACTGCCTTGAGCATTGCCTCAATATTTTCTGACAATTTATCTGCACCAAAAGACAATTTACCAACAGTCAAATGCATAATAGGTGCTTTTGCCTCTGTTTTGAATCTGATTTGGCCACCTTCATAGCTTTTGGCAACTGCTTCTGGATTTGGAGTAACTGTTCCAGCTTTTGGATTCGGCATAAGACCTTTTGGTCCCAACACTTTTGCAACTTTTGCCAATTTTGGCATAGCATCTGGTGTTGCTACTAAGACATCAAAATCAATTTTCCCAGCTTCAATTTTTTTCAATAATTCGTCTGCAGCTTTTGCGTCTTTGCTTGGTGCCAAGATAGCGACTCTGGTTGTTTTGCCTGTGCCGTGAGGGAGTGTAATTTGGCCTGAAATACCTTCTGCTACAGTATTAATGTGCAACTCAACTGTTTCATCGAATTTTGCCAAATGTGTTTTGTCCAAAAGTGCGAGTGCTTCTTTAACAGAGTAGTGTTTGGATTTTTCAACAAGGGAAGTTGCTTTTTTGTAATTTTCTGATCTTTCTCTGCCTTTTGTTTTCTGCTTCGCAGCATATTTAGAGACTTTTTTAGTTTCTTTTTTGTCATTCTGAGCCGAAGGCGAAGAATCTAACTCCGCTGATTGCTCTTCTTTATTTTTAGATTGAGATCCTTCACTATCGTTCAGGATGACATGGGGTTCAGGTTTAACTTCTTCTTTTACGTTTGCCCGTGCTTTAGCTTCCTCGATTTTTGCGAGTCTTTCAGCTTCTTTTTGTGCTTTTTCTGCAGCTTTGGCTGCTTCTTTTTCTACATCAATTGTTTTTACTTTTCCCATAATTAATTCCTTTCTTACGGTTTGTCATTCTGAGAAGCGAAGTTCACCGAAGAATCTATCACTAAGATTAGATCCTTCGCTACGCTCAGGATGACAGGGCTTACTTTACTTCAACACCCATCGAACGTGCGACGCCTGCGACGATTTTTACCGCCTGATCAACATTATCTGTGTTCAAATCTTCCAATTTTGCTTCTGCGATTTGTCGAGCCTGTGCCATAGGAAGTGTTCCAGCACTTTCTTTTCCTGGCTTGCCAGATCCACCTCGACCGAGTGCTTTTTTAATCATTTCAGCAATAGGTGGTTTCTTGGTTATGAAACTAAAGGTTCGGTCCTCATAGACAGTAATAACAACAGGTAAAATATTACCTTTTTGATCAGCTGTTCGGTCATTAAATGCCTTCACGAATTCCATAATAGGAAGTCCGTGAGGACCAAGTGCTGTACCAACAGGTGGTGCTGGTGTTGCAGATCCTGCTGGAATATTTAATTTAATTAATGTTTTTATTTTTTTAGCCATAAACAAAATCTTGAGAGGCAACCAAGGTTTCCTCTCAACGTCGCTTGAAGCAAAGCTCCATTTGCGCGATGCGCAAAGCGCGACTGCTCGCCTTCCTTTTCTAGATTTTGCTAACCTGTAAGAAATCTAATTCAACCGGTGTTTCGCGACCAAAAATAGAGACCAAAACCCTGAGTTTGCCTTTTGTTTCATCGATACTATCAATAGTACCCAAGAAATCTGCAAATGGACCGTCGACAATCTTGACAGCCTCGCCAACAACAAAAGATGCTTTGTACAAAGGCTCTTCGACCTTCATAAATTTCTGGATTGCTTCTACTTCTTTTTCAGAAATTGGTGTTGGTTTGTTGCCAGCCCCTATAAATGCTGTGACGCCTGGAGTGGTGCGGACTAAAATCCATGATTCATCTGTCAAAACCATTCGGACAATAACGTAGCCTGGGAAAATTTTCTCCTGAACCTGAGTTTTCTTACCAGAAGCAACTTTGGTTACTTCTCGGGTTGGAACAATAATGTCAAAGATTTTATCTGCAAATCCCATGGTTTCTGCTCTTTGCCTTAAGGCCTTAGAAACTTTATTTTCGTGTCCTGCATAGGTATGGACAATGTACCATTTGGCATTGTCAGGCACGACAACAGCTGGTTTGTCTTCCGCTAAAATGTCATTGCGAGGAGCTTGCGACGCGGCAATCTCGTCATTTGTATCAGATTGTACTCGACTCAGTACTTGCTTCTCGGAAGCGGCGCTTGTTTCTTTCGCAATGATAGGGGATTCTGCTTTTTCTTCAAGTTCTTTTGCTTCCTCTGCGGCTAACTCTGGTGCACTTGGCTGCGGCTCTGCTTCTGATTCATCAACAGGGGTTGGCTCAAGAAAATCTTCGCCTGTGTGAGAAGCATCTGCCATTGCTTCCTCTGGCTGGGTTTCCTCGACAGACTCTTCCTGAGTTTCCTCGGTTTGTGTTTCGTCGAGCAATTTTTGTGTATCGTCTGACATAGGTTCTATTATATCGTTTTAGATTGTTCTTGTCGAGAATGTGCTATGTGAGGGGATCCTTCGACTCCGCTCAGGATGACGCTTCGCGTCATTTTACCACAAGCTGGAGGAGTGAGGTGAAGATAAAATCTAGTCCACCTATAAATACTCCCACAACCAGACTTATCAAGATAACTGTGGCTGTTAGCCGTACAACTTCTTGCCTTGTCGGCCAAGTAACCTTCCTCAGTTCGCTATATACTTGCTGTAAAAAGGTTACCGGTGTGGTCATAACGTACCAATCTGACAGTAATTGTACCAAACTGCTGTTGACAAGTAAAGAGGAAGGACGATAGAATATCTTTACTATTGTCATTCTGAGCTCCGATTTGATCGGAGGAACCCGAAAGTGAAGATATATCCTTCGTTTCACTCAGGATGACAGTTTACATTCATGAAGAAAATTCGTAAAGCCGTTATCCCCGCAGCCGGTTTTGGAACCCGCTTTCTCCCGCAAACAAAAGCAATGCCTAAGGAAATGCTTCCAATTGTCGATAAGCCTGTTATTCAGTATGTTGTCGAGGAAGCAGTAGCTTCGGGAATTGAAGATGTTATTGTTGTCACAGGCGCATTAAAGCGGGCAATAGAGGACCATTTTGACGTGATGAATGCGGATTTGGTTCAAAATCTCTTGGCAGGGAAAAAAGAAAAGCTTTTGGAAGAAACGAAGAAAATTTCTGAAATGGCAAACTTTATCTACATTCGCCAGAAGGGAATGTATGGGAATGGAACACCAGTACTTTCTGCAGAACCTGTTATAGACAACGAGCCGTTTGCTGTTATGTGGGGAGATGAATTTATTTATTCAGACCCACCAAGACTTGCTCAAATGATAAAAGTGTACGAGAAGTTAGGTGGCGCGGTTATCTCGGCTGTAAGAATTCCGAAAAAAGAAGATCTTAAACGATATGGTATTGCACAGGTGACAACAGTCGAGGGAAATGTTCATAGAATTGAAAAAATAGTTGAAAAACCAGATCCTGAAAAGGCTCCAAGTAATTTAGCTGCACATGGTGCATACATTTTGCCACCAGAGATTTTTGAAATTCTTCGCAAGCAAAAGCCAGGTACAGGAGGAGAAATTTATTTACCCGAAGCAATTGATGCGCTTATTAAGACTGGGTATCCAGTCTATGCATGTGAAATAGAAAACGGTAAATATTATGACACAGGAAATAAATTGGAATACATGAAAACAGCAGTAGAGTTGGCTCTTAAACATCATGATATTAGTGAAGATTTCAAGAAATTCCTCAAAGAGCTCAAATTGGACTAAGATACTGTCATTGCGAGGAGCGTAGTGACGAAACAATCTTATTTTTATACAAAATTTCCTAATTTTATTGTTAATCAGTTCGATTCTTAGATCATCTTTCAGGGGAAAATATTAAGTACAAGATTGTACTCGACTCAGTACTTGCTTCTCGGAAGCGGCGCTTGCTTCGTTCGCAATGACAACGGGACAATGTTACAATAATAAATATGGAGTTTGTAAGACATCATAAAAAATGGGTTGTATTTTTTATTGGCTTGTTGTTGTTTCTTCTTTTTGTAGGATTCTCATATATTGTTCATAAAAATATTTTTATTCACTTGGATTTTAATACTACTGTGAGATTGCAAGACCACATAAGTAGGCGATTTGATGGTCTTTTTTCCTTTTTCAGCGACGTTGGTAAATTTGAAATAGTTACTACTTTTTTACTCATTATTTCTGCAATATACTTCTGGAAAAGCAAAAATTGGATTGCAGTATTTGTAGCTTTTTTCAGCTACATTAGCCTGCACGCAATAGAAGTGTATGGCAAGGCTTTTGTACACCATTTGCCGCCTCCTCATTTTCTTCTTCGAACGCATGATGTTTTTACTTTTCCAGAGTTTTACGTTCAGGCGACCAATTCGTATCCTTCTGGCCATGCAGGACGAGCACTTTTCATAACTGTCTTTGTAGGCATTATTGTTGGGAGAAATAAAAAAATAAGTAGAACACTAAAAATATTCATTTACTCATATATTGCCCTTTACGACATGATAATGCTGACTAGCAGAATTTACTTAGGAGAGCACTGGTTAAGTGATGTTATTGGTGGATCGCTGCTTGGTATAGCAATGGGGATATTTGCGAGCGTCTTTTTATACACAACAAAGAGGCACAACCTATAGTTACTTGACAAGGGATGCGGAGTATGGTATACCTTGCATATGGCTACAGGAGAATCAGAAATAAAAGGCTTTACTGCAGAGCAAGCAGGACTTCAAAAGCCTGAAATAACAACATTGGGTGAAGGATCTGCTTTCTCCCATTTAGAGGATTTTGTTCCTGCGCAAATTTTTGCAGGAATGATGCTTTATGCAGAAGGATGGTTTCCAAATGCCCAAACAACTCAAGAAAATCCCGAAGCCTCCGCAATTGTTACCGCAGACAAAGATCCACAAGTTTTGGGATATGCACGGATGATGATGGGCATGTTAAGTGATCTTTCATGGGTCGATACAGCAAAAACCAATGAAATAAAATTTGATTTTATGCCTGTATGGGCAAAAGATAGCGATCTTTTAAAAACAATGGCAGCAGAATTTGAAAATGCGACTGTTTTGGAAGGACATGCTGGCACAACGACCTTAAGACGAGGAAAAAATAAGCATGTTGTGAATACATTCACGCCTCTTACTGGTAAAAAAATCTATTTTGAAACAGACGGCACTGCTTTTACGAGAAATATGATTAGTTCAAGAAAGCCTTTCTATCCTGGAGCAAGATTTCTTCGGGGAAATAATCTGCCTCAGGATGCAAGCAAACCCGACAGGTTATATATTGTTACACCGCAACCAACTCAAAAATAACCACGAAAATCAGTTCTTTCAAAGAATTTAGTAAGAGTATGTCCGAGGCATTTGCTGTGCAGCAGTATTGGTGTGCGCTTTTTCCATTTGTGGCGACTTATCACTTCCACCAAATTTTTGGCCAAAACTTAACAGTGTCAAAATGGCTGCAATAACAAGCAAAACAATCTTGAGCGTTTTGTGATTAAGGGAAATCCACCATGAAGGATAGCTATCTGACATGCCCAAAAAATACATCGTCACGGCTTGGTCGACCCGGACAGAATCCCTGACTATCTCATATGTTGTCTCAGGATACGATCCTTTGAATAAAACAAAAATCCACGAGACGATAACTGCCAAAAATGCAGCAAGACTAACTATCTGGCGGTACACAAAGTATGGAATAAGAAGAATAGAGCGAATAATGACTCCCAAAAGGGGTGTTGCAAAAAATCTGTTAGGGGATTTATTAAAATCAATTGTCATGTGATAAGTGGTTGTTTTTAAAGAAAACCCAGGATAGGTGTCGGTGAGTCCGAAAAGAAAAAAGCTAACATTTGTCTCCAGTTGCATAATGCCAAGATTTATTTCGTAGGCTGCTTTCCAGTATCTGCCTCTAAAAAAAATGTTGCAGGCATTCAGTATGCTCATAAAAAATTGGATAATACTCAAAAACCACAATTCAATTCCAACGGGAATAATCATGATGAGTTTGATAAAAAATCCAAGAAGAGGAATTGCGTACAATTTACTTGGATTTTTGATTCGGTCAATTTTTATCTCTGGGTACAGCGATGTCATACTGTATTATTGGATCAATTTTTGTGTCATGTCAAGTTATTTGAGGGAGAATCCATTTAATAGATCTTGCATGGAGGTGATTGTACCTTTTTCTGGTTGTGATAAATTGTTAAGGCTACTAAAAAAGGTGTTTTTTATTTCGACAAGCGCTGCTTGTTCTTTTGTGCTATCCACAACCATATGGCCAGGTGAGTAAGGATCGCTTACGGCGTACTTATTAAGAATTGCTAACAAGCGCGAGTCATTTGCAGGAATTGCTTCTTTATCGATAGCGATAGAGACAAGGTTTCCATCAGGCCAGGTTATTTTTCGAATTGCTCTTACAGTAATATTTTCCGTACCAATATATGATCCCATGCCAACTCCTCGATAAAACATAAAAGAAAGTGATGGCGTGTCTGAAAATAATGTACCAATTTGGCCGATTTGCGGATAGCCTCCATGACCGAGTTCAACAGATGCTACATTATATAAGGCGAGTGTATCTTTTTTGTCTGTTTTGAAAATGACCCAGTCAGTACCTGGTGTTCCCCAGCATTTTGGTTGATTTGCATAATTTGGATCTTGGAGAACAATTGCCTGGGGTATTTTGAAAGGAAATTGTGCGATATCAAGCGAGTAAGAAAAGCTTCCTGGTGAAACAGTAATTTTTTTACAGTTTTGCGAAAGAAATGTCTGAAACGGAACAGATGGAGCTTTGGTTGTGGTGGAAGTTGGGATTACTACTGTTGTGGGTGCTGATGTAGGCGTTGCTGAAGATGGCTTACTTTTTTGTCCAAGGTAAAATCCACCATACGCAATCGCAAGTCCTGCTGTCAAAACCGCAAGACCTATGAGTGCCATTCTCCCGAGAGAAGAGGAAGCAGCGATAGAGCTTGGAGGCATGCCGACGGAGGGCTCAATAGGTGGCTGAGGAGGTGTAGGTGACTGCTGATTGTCCATGCAAAAAGTATCTCAATAAAAATAAGGTAAGTCAAGGAAAGTAAGTTGATTCGTAAAGCGAGGCTAGCAAATTTGACAAACCTATAGTTAAGTTATATACTATGGCTTCATATGCCCCTAGAACGGCCAGGGTTTTTCCCATTGCGACTCAGATCGCGTAGAAATCATGAAAAAGCTCAACCTGTAGTTTGGGGAGAGCCGCCAAAAGAACAATTGATTTTTCCACGGTCCCGTCTTGTTGAAATGCCAAAACAAGAGAGGGAAAAAGTGCCAGAGAAACACGAAACAGCTCAAGCGCCACTTCCTGAAAAAACAAGTATTTTGCATGATTTTTTTGCACAGGAAGAAAAAGTAACACAACTGCAAAGTGCATTACTCACGCCAACAGATATAGAGCCACACGAATACATTGCATATGCGCTGACATATCTAAGAACAGTTGGAAAAATGAGCGCAAGATCGACGCTTTCTTTCGCTGGATTTGAAGTTGGAACCAATGTGATCCCTTGGGAAAGCTTGCCAGTTGAGGGACTTCCTCTTGTTGGTCCTGCTATGTCTGTCATAAGATTGGCAACTATTCTCGCGCTCACTTTTGCGCCACTTGTTATTCGCTCAAAGCATCCTTTAAAAGATGGTAAAGAATTTGTTAAAACAGCATTTCAGTTCATAACCGGAGATACACATTCTCGTATGCAACAAAACGATTTGCGACGCGAGTATCCTGAAAAAAATCCTGTAGAGATAGCGCTCATTGTCAAGCTAGAAGCTCAGCTTAAGGGCAATCAAAAGGCACAAGAGCGAATTATGGAGATACAAAAAGAACACCCTGGAATGAGTAGGCCTGATGCACTTGGTCTTCTTATCCAACAAGAATATGTAAAAGATAAAAAGGCAGAACTTGACGCGCTGGCTAAAAAATATCCCGAGGCATCCGAGCAAGAGTTGATTGCAATTTCTGAAATGGGGAGAATCGTTGAGCAAAATCATAAGCGAATTGCATTTTTGCAAAAGAAATTCCCAGGAATTTCTCAAGACCAACTGATAACAATTTTACAAGTAGAACAACTTCAGGAATCAAAAAAATTCAACATGCACAAAATGGCAGCAATTAATTATTTGAAAGCTGGAGTCAGTATCGCTGCAATTGCGCTTTTTGTGACATTTTTCCTGCCACACATTGCAGCAGGTTCTGCAGCAATTCTTGCAACAACGTTGGCAGGACTTGGAATTAATGCAGCAAGAAGGGTACTTGTTTCGCTCCTCACCGCAACAACACCAACAAAAATTGCGTGGAGATTAAAGAAATGGACAAGCATGAAAGATAGTATGACTGCAGAAGATAAGGCAAACGTCCAAGAAGTGGTAGATGGCCTATTGGAAAGCTAGCAGGGGTGGAGGGAATCGAGTCACAAGTTCTCGCTTACAAAATGTTTGTTCCTAAATGCTTTTCCTGAACCTGATTTTAGATACATCTCAAAATTAATAGCTTGTTCTTTTGTAGGAAAAGCACAGTAAAACATTAGTTTCACAGGTCTAAATGGTTTAGTAGAGATATTTTTACCTTCCAGGTGGTCTTTTACTCTTTCTTGTAGATCATGCGTAGAACCCGAATAGTAATCTCCATTGGAGAGTTTAAGAAGGTAAGTATAATACATATTTTTCCTCCTTCGTTAAAACTTCGGAGGACAACCATTACTTATAAGACGGCTTGCCAGCCGTAGCTTTAGCGGAGGTTGGCAGGGGTGGAGGGAATCGAACCCCCAGTTGCGGTTTTGGAGACCGCTGGTTTACCATTAACCGACACCCCCAGAATCAGTATCAAGTATAAAGTATTTAGTATTACGAATAAAGAGGGGGAAGTTAGATGCTACGATGGTGTCAAAAAAGTTACTGTAATTCCGCTAGGAACTTATAAAATAATTTGAGCGGAGGCGAAAACTTATACAGCAGGCTTTCCTGGTGTCCCGAAGGGACAAAGCCTACCGCATTGCCGTTTAGGCACTTATTTTGTAGTATTGGCGGAGGCCAATTCTTATGCGGCAAGATTGCCTGGAGTTGAGCGGAGCGAAACCAATCTTATTTTAACTTTTCTGTTTCTTTGTGTTCAGTAATTTTTTTACAGAAAGCACAAAACTTCTTTAATTTTAGCTTATCTGCTGTGTTAAGCTTGTTTCTTTCGGTAACATAATTTCTGTTTTTACAAACAGTGCAGACAAGTCCAACTTTTACTCGATGATCTCCTTTTTTTGCCATAGGATGCTATTATAGCAGAATGAAAAGCTTCTTGGAAGCCCTTTGTGAGCCGAAAGCGGGAATCGGACCCGCGACCTAGTTCTTACCAAGAACTCGCTCTACCACTGAGCCATTTCGGCACTTCGGTCCATTGGACCTCAGTGTAAACGCACTCATAATAATCTCTACTGTGTAAAGCAGAGTGCTTGCACTGAACGTAGTGAAGTGCTGAGTGAAGGATTTGAACCTCCGTAGCCCGTTAAGGCGTCAGATCTACAGTCTGATGCAATTGACCACTCTGCCAACTCAGCTCGTTCTCTTATATTTTTCTTTTCTCCAAGTTCTCCCGTTTCCTTTATTGAGATTTCTAAAATTTACACTCAATGAATGACAATTAGGACATATTAACCTTAGATTGTTCAACACATTATTTTCAGAGTCTCCATTTATGTGATCTATCTCCAAAGGAACTTTGCTTGTTTTTGTGTTGCGTTTACCCCAACCACAGAGAGAACAGTGTTCGCCATTCATTTCCAGTAAGTATCTCTTAATATGTTGAGAAATGTTTCTTGTTCGTATTCCTCGGTTACCGTCAACAAGTTTGTTTTGCCAATTTTTAATGTACGCGCGATACTCATTATCCTTCTGGCATTTATTGGAACAATATTTATTCCTTTTCTTGCCGTCTAAATCTTTACCGCAAAATAAACAGACATGTCCCATCTTGGGAGCCGAAGACGAGATTCGGACTCGTGACCTTTGCTTTACAAAAGCACTGCTCTACCACTGAGCTACTTCGGCATAGCGCAGATTCGATTTTATCAAATTTAAAGAGTGAGGGAAAGGCCATAAAAAAACCACACACATCACTAAAGATGTTTGTGGTTACCAAATAATTTCTGCTCTTTAAGACATCGAAAACAGTTGAAAATTTCCCCAAAGAAATACGTGTGCTGGGGTTCTTGCTAGGTTAGTCGACAAGAAAGCCACTCACGATGCAGATAATCTCTGCAACGTTTCATTTCTTTTCGTTGTCGAGGAAAAATACTCCAACTATCTATCGACTGTCAAAGAGCTAGTTCAGAATAATAAAAAAAGGGGACTTTGTCAAGTTTTACAATGTCAGGAGATTGTCTGAAATACAGATAAATAAACCAATAGACCAATACTTCAATAAGCAAATCAATAAAAATGAGTAAGTAAAATTATTTATTGGATTTAGCAGAGAAGTGTTGTTTTAAATCAGAAAAAAAGAAAGAAGATAAAAGAAGAATGATACAATAAAAACGTGATCCAATCATTTCGCGACCTTGAAGTATATAGAGACTCATATTCGTTAATGCTTCTTGTACACAAGGAATTAAGAAATTTACCCTCATACGAAATGCATGAATTAGCGTCCCAAATAAGAAGGGCATCGAAATCTTGTCCAGCAAATATTGCCGAGGGTTGGGCAAAAAGAAGATTTGAAAAAGAATTTAAAAAATACCTTGATGCTGCATTGGGTTCTGCAAATGAGATGGAGGTGCATATAGAAACAGCAAGAGACTTAGGATATTGGAATAAAAAAATTTGTGAAGATTTTTTGAAGCAATATAAATATGTGGCAGGTAAATTGTTTAATTTACGAAATAACTGAAAGAGCTACTAGAAAATCTTTTTTCTTTCTTCCTTATTTCTTCTTCGTTCTTCTTTTTTCTGTATTCTTTTTATGGCTTGAGTTCTTCCCAATTGAAGAGTTTGTGGTTAAGGAATTTGCCATCTGCAAACAGTGTCATAATGTAAGAAGTGGCCAGGCCCTCGTCGCCGCTTACTGGACTGTCACCAAAAGAAACAGAGCTGCAGCTTAAATCATACACACACAGATCCCTGTTGTTGCTGATTGTTCCACCGCCTTGTGACGCATTCGTCACGACACTTCCGACAACATTTAATTTTTTATCCAGTGGCGTTCCATTTGCGTTACAAACACTTGTGCCACTTGCGTAGGATTCAATAATAAAGCTGCCGTCGGCACTATAGAGTCCTTCGACATTTGGGTCATTGACCGATGCGTCATTGGGATCGCTCACGACATTGCCAACACTTTTATCCACATGAATGTCGCCCGACGTTGAAAATGCTGCAACCGATCCAGCAGGAATAAGAATATTGCCATCAATATATAAATTGCCATCAATAAGAAAAATAAAGCTCTGCGGTGTTACTGGATCAACAGGGAAGGTATAGGTATTCAAGTGGACATCGCCATGAGCTATGTAGACTCCTTTTGCCAAATTTCCAGGCAATGTACAATTGGCAAGACTACAAAGTGTAGACATATCAGTTGGGACAATTCCTGATTCCCTGGCTGTTGTCAGCAAATAATCATAGCTTGTTCTGACCACATCAAGTCCTGCACCAGTAAAGCACTCTTGCTGAGTCCCTGCGCCTCCTGCTTGCCATCCATTCACATTACTACTTCCAAGGCCAAAGTCTGGTGTTGCGTCGCATGTAAAAACAACTCCTGCGCCCGTTGCGCAGCTGCCGGCAGTCACGGTATTATACGCGCCTGTTACGCCTCCACAAGAAGGATTGGCAGGAATCTGGTCGGTATAGGTCCCACTGTCATTTCGCACGTCAAAACAGGCAGACTGATCCCAAGGATTTTCATTAGTGACGCCAATATTAAGCCCGGTAATACTGCCGTTATTTTGGCTGCCACAGACCGCGTCTTGTGACGTACTTTTATTGCAGTCAGGTGATCCAGCCGGATCGCCAACAGTTACAGTCCAGGTAGATGGTGTGGTAAAGTTGTACCCTGCTGCTAAAGCGCCAGTATAGGTAAGCCTGTATGTTCCGGAAAGCAAGTTGGGCGTTGTGTAGGTGCCGCTTCCCGAGACAGTAATAGGGGACACACTTGTCGGGCCGTTGGTCACGGTAATGGTTCCGCCGCTTGTATAGCCTGTTTCAGATCCATCAAGATTTTGATTTTTATTATTATCGTTATAGACTGTCCCGGAAATTTTATACAGCGGGGCGATTCCCGGGAAAACAGTTGTGCCGCCATTTGCTGTTGTAAGTGTAACTGCGCGGGGATTGGTTGTTGTGGTTACAAAGTTTGCTGGTATTGCTGTTGTTACTGTGTAATTGCCTGTTGTGAGGCCAGAAAAAGTTGTCCGCCCATTTGCTGCTGTTGTCTGGGTGGCAATGGTTGAGCCGCCACTTGTTTTGAGCGTTACCGAAATGCCGGCAAAACCTGGGTCATTTGTGCCGATAGCATCGTGATTGTAATCCTTGTATACCTGGACAGTAAGGGTAGTCTCGCAGGCAACTGGTCCTCCTGAGCCAATGGGGCAGGTATAATTTGCGCTGCAGTGATTCTGCAGGGAAGTCGTACAGGCATTTGAAAAAGTCCTCGGGTTGCATGGTTGCGTGTTGGCGTGTGTGCAGGTTTGGCTACCCGAATATTGCCCACATGTGTTGGTGCCAGGTGCTGTGGCATTGCAGGTTTGGCAGCTCGATGTTCCAGAAGTACAAGATGAAAAATTGCTATATGGCTGGACACAAATTTCATTAGGATTACCTCCATGGGTTGCCTGACAATTGGCATCGAGAGTATCTGCTCCAGCAGAATCATAGGTGTAGCCAGAGGGAACAGACTGTGTTGCTCCATTTATGCATTGTCCTCCTTGCTGTGCGCAGGTTTCGGGCAGACAACAGCCTGTTTCTGATCCAGCGCACGTGCTGTCATAGGATGTATTATTATTGTTGGTATATGCAGGGCAACCACTATTAATAAAGTTGACACATGTCCCCCCCAGATTGGTACAAGTCAATGTTCCTCCGCCTGGTGCTGGTGGTGCTACACAGCCGTTGGTAGTGCTGCATGTTAGCCCGTATGCATCGCACCATTCATTGACGATATCAGGCAATTGAGCTTCCAAATTAGCATTTTGGTAAGCAAAGATTTGATTATATCTGCCGTTGGTGCCGCACGTGTAATACGGCGTATAATTAAATGGAGGACCAACAGTACGTAGTGTACTGGAGATGGTTACACATTCTGTACCACCGTCTGCTATGCACTGTCCAGGGTAAGTTGCTGGAAGATTACATTGACACGCAAGTCCCGAACAACAGACTTGTCCAGGAGTGTTGCCTACGTATTCGCTCGGACCTTCTGCGCACCCATGTTGTCCAACTCCAAGGCATCCAGCATTAGCCTTTGGAGAAAAGGCCACTAGGAAGAAAAAGAGAAAAATACAACAAGTTACGATGCTTTGCTTCATAGATTGTGATGATTTTATCATCCCAACAAATGTGAAGCTTGTCAATGTATTTTTAGAGATAACAGCAAGTTTTATTAGTAGAATATATTAAAATCCAATGCACGAATTTTGTACTTTATTAGATTCAAGTTTCTCAGGGATAGTGCAGGCATAAACAGTAACCTGTAAATCGTTGGCAAATGTATTCAGATGAAATGCTCCATACTGTTTCCATCCTGTGCTTGTTGGTAGGGTTACTGAGCACATTGTTATTAGTGCGCTTGTGGAACACTCCCAGGATGCTGTTGGAGCATCTTTAAAATACTGCTGCGCAAGTTGCGCAGATATGGAAGCATCCAATTTTTGTGGCGCATACGTAGCCACACGTATAAGATATGTCTTGACTGCATTGTGAGCAGTATTGAGTGTAACGAATGACTCAAGAGAGCTTGAACTTGTTGTCCAATTGCTGTATATGCTCGCTCCTTTTGTTGTTGTGGGAATATTATTAGGAGGGATAAATTGTGAATTTACCGTATTACTAATATAGTTTTTTGTGAAATCCTGTAATTGTTTGATATCTATTGGTTGCGCTGTTGGTAGTTTTTTGGTTTGAGTCAACAAGGAGAATGTTGGAAGAGTGGGTGGTATGTGAATAATGCCCGAAAAAAGCATAATGCCAAAGATTACAGCAAGGAGGAAAACAACAAAAAAAAATTCAAAAAAGATAATTTTTATGTAAAAAAACGGATTCTTTTCTTGTTGTGGTTGTTCGAATTGTTGTTGTGATATTTCCACTACTAACATAGTAAAACCCGAAGGGAAGGGGAGTCAAGAAGGTGGATTAGCTTGAAGCATTTGTAAAAATAGTTTATCCTTGCTGCTTTTGTTTACTGGATCCATTGCTTACTTTTTTCCAAGCTGCTCCTATACCTCTTACGGCTCTTTTTACTTGTTTTATTGCGTAATCCGCAAGGCCTTCGGGCTGTGTCCCGTCACTCGGATTCCCTTGCTCATACATTGTTTGTTCTAGTGCCATAATATAATTTTATCTAAATAAGTAACCTATATTTATCGTAGACAAGAAGCACATCTCTGTCAAGAGGACACTTTTATTTAATAAAAGTTTTATTGGTTGAAGTGAGACTATATAGCTTTTATTTTATTACCAAAAAGAGAGCTTTTAGCTCTCTTTTTGTAAAAACGTAACAGTTTATCATTACGTTAATAGGTTATTTTGCTGCTTTTTTAGGAGCCTTAGGTTTTCTTCTAAGTTTTGCAAGTACTAAGTCTGCAACTCCTGTAGTTGTGTCTTGAACCATTGTTTGTTCTAGTGCCATAAATTTAGATGTCACCTCCCCTCAGCAAAATTAAACTATAAGTCATAATTTATGTTGACACTAATCATAAATAAATATCCTATATTTGTCAAGAGGGAAAGCATTTATTGTCAAAAATGAGGCAATATTGGCATCATTGGAGAATGAATAAAATAAATTATGTTATCCTATAACGATACTAAAAAGAAAGCGTATTGCGCTTCCTTTTTAGTATAATAATAAGAGCTCTTAACTTCTTGGTGTTGAATCTCCACTTGCTCCTCTTTGAGACGATCTGCTTATGGGAGAACCCCCTCCGCCGTACATGTTATATCTCTGATCTGTCCCATCGTTAGATGTTGCTGCGATATGTCTTCGCTCAGCTCTCTCTCGGCGTATTCTTGCAAGCCAGCCTTCTTTTCTAGTAGTTGCACTTTGTGCGACTCCATGCACTCGTTCTGCGCCGCTTCTATCTATTGATATTGCCATAAATATAATTCACCCCCTTTTCTGTATTTCCTGCCTCTAATAAGATTATTAAATAAATATCCTATATTTGTCAAGGGGGTATTTTTTAGCCTTAAATCAAGGCTAAATAGCCTAATGGCGAAAATAATACTATCGATATAGTTAAAGTTATAAACCCTTAAATTCATATAAAATTGCGTATAAAAAAAGAGCTTCTCAGCTCTTTATTGCTTGCAAACACAAATGGGTTTGCATGCTAAACTCCGAAAAAATAAGAAAAGAAAGGAACTCCTGGGGGAGGATTGTTATGCGGCCTGATGCTTGGTGAGAAAAAGCTCTCATACTTGGATAGCAGGTATTTTTACTATATCGCAGCGGAAAATAGTTGTCAAGTGCAGTTATTTGTGTGATTTTGTATGGTTTTCTAACCAAGAAGCAATATCTTCTAAAGAAAGCTGATTATTTTCAACATGCATAGTGAATTGAATTGCATTTTTGTGCTCATTTGATAACATATATCCGTTTATTTCTAAAAATAAACCTGTGGTTGCATATGATGTTCGTTTATTGCCATCAATAAAAGGGTGATTCTTAAGAAGCGAATGTATAAGAGCAGCTGCTTTTTCAAAAATCGTTTTATATAAATCTTGCCCGTCAAAACTTGCTTGTGGTCTTCCAAGAGCAGAATGTAAAAGCCCTATGTCTCTTATGCCAGAAGATCCACCAAAACGTTTTATTGCTCGATCATGAATAAATAAAACTTCTTCTATCGTGAGGTATTTCACTTTTTTGCAAGCTCCTGGAGAACATCTTGATGTTCTGTCATAAAACTATCCACCATTTGAGCAAATCTTGGGTTTAGCCCAGACAATTTTTTCATTTTTTTCACCTTGGACAGGAGAATAGTGCCATTATCTTTTGGATTAAGATTGATCACGTCTCCAATGCGAATATCGTGTTCTTTACGCAGACTTTGAGGAAGGATAATGCCTACAGAATTTCCAATTTTAATAACTGTTTGGTTCATGTAATAACAATGTTATAACACAATAAGGGTTTTGTCAAGAGGACTTATTGTGCCGAGGTTGTGGCTGCACCTGTTTTGACATTGATCAACAGCTTAACATTACCGCGGATGGTTGCAAAATCAGACCTGATTTTAGCAACATCTGCTCGGACGGTTGCCAAGTCTTTTCGCACTTGGACAAAGATAGACTGTGGGTTTGCTGTATTAATAGTGATGCCATTTACCAAGCTTTTATCCGTGGCCAGAATAGTATTGATTGCATTGACTTGGGTCGTTGCATCATTGAGCGCGTTTTGAGACGTTGTAACGTCTTTTCCTTGGCTTTTTAATGTATCTAAAAGTGTTTGGATTTTGGTAATAAGACCAGAAATGGTTGTGGTGGCACTTTGTAAATTATCGATAATAATAGTCAGCCTGATTTTTGGTTCAAAAATCATGTAAATGCGATAACTTGTGACAATAGATTTTGCATCTGCGAGAGCAGTTGTGGCATCGGTGTCGGCATCTAATTTTGTTTTGAGTGCTGTGAGACTGGCAATAGTAGTATTGATGTCTGATTGAAATGCGGTTTTTTCATCTGCTGATAATTTTTTATCGTTTTGAATTCTAGTCAGCAAATTTTGTAAAGAGGTAAGACGAACAGTTATCATGGCGTCTCCACGCTGCTGGATTTTGGTCAGCTGATTGGACGCTTTCTCTGCAGCATCAGATGCTTTTTCCTGGAGTCTTCCAAGCGTATTGCCGTTGAGTGCGCTTACCTGAGAAACAGGTTGTACAACAGTAAAAACTCCGAGAATAAGAAGAGAAAAAATAATAATAATTTTTGTCTTTTTCGTCATATGTTTTCTTTTCATAATCCAGATGTACTGTCTTGGCTTGCGTCAATTTGGCCAACTGCTTTTATGTCGCTGTCCATTTGATTAAGCGTTGTTTGCATGTCGGTATCGGTCTGACTAAGTGTTGGGTCAACATTTTGCGTTGTCAGAGGAGTCGCTGTTGGGGAGGGAGTTATTTGACTCACTGACTGCGACGATTTTTTTTGACGGCTGGTGTTGGACAATAAAAGAAGTGGTATTGCGGCAAGAATAATAATAAGAAGACTAATAACGGTGAATTTGTGTTTTTGAAGAAAATTACGTTGCCCTGATTCTGGATCCATGTCTTATCAAAAAATAGCAGAAGACGAGAGCGGTGTCAAGTAAGCCCAGTCGGCATTGCAGTCAAGTTTGGTGCCGAATGCTCGGGACACTAGGCAAACTTGGCTGTGTATGTTTTCGCCTCCGCTCAAATTATCTATGAATTCCTAAACGGAATCACAGTCAAGTAAAGCTTATTTAAGACGGGGGTCTTCATAAGATCCTGCACCTGGATTGTGCCCAAGACCAGATTGCCAATAATGTCCCCACCTCCTAATTAGTTGAAGTGGGTTACGACTCTCCAGACACTCTTGATATACTTTTGCATGCGCGCATTGTCGAATTCTTCTTCTATCTGCGCGTGAAAGCTTTTCTTTTTTTGCTTGCTGATTTGCCTCACGCGGGTTCATGGTGCTTAACCATCCGGCAAGAGATCTGCCTCGTATTTGATCTAAAACTCGTCCCATAAGACAGATAGTATAAAAAATTTTCTGAAGTTTTGCTACTACAATCCAAGAAGATGTGCAAGAAGTATATAAATATGTTGCATAAAGTCAGGTAAATAAAAGCCAGCTACTGGAAAAGAAAGCAAAAGAAAAAGAATTACAACACCAATTGTTCCGATGGAAAGATATGAATCAGCAATACCGTCTGGGAGAATGAGCGCAAATACTTTTGATCCATCCAGTGGTGGGATGGGAAGTAAATTAAAAATCGCTAAATATAAATTAATGGTTATGGTGACTTGCAAGAATATGTTTAGAAAAGGAAAAAGAAAAAAAGAAGAAGGAAGAAAGAAAAAACCATGATACAAAAGCGCTGCAAAGGCTGCTAAGATCATGTTAGTAAGAGGTCCCGCTAAAGCAACCAAGGCAATATCTTTTTTGCCGTCTTTTAAATTGTATGGATCAATAGGTACTGGCTTGGCACCGCCAAAAATAACGCTTGATCCTGAAAAAATAAGAAGCAAGGGAAGGAGAATAGTCATAAATGGGTCGATGTGTTTGATTGGATTAAGAGTCAGTCTTCCAGAGAGCCTGGCTGTTGGGTCGCCAAGCCTGTCTGCAATAAGTCCGTGGGCAATTTCATGCAAAATTGCTGAGTACAAAAGAATAGGGAGCGTGAATATGAGGCCGATTCCGAAATCCATACAAGCAGTATAGCATACGTTTTCTCCCTTGAGACACGTTCAGAATTATGCTAAAATAGATTCACTATGGCAAGACAATGTATGAACTGCGGCAAGGGAGTCCAATACGGACACAATGTTTCTCATGCTAAAAATCGAACACGAAAGCTTTTTCAGCCAAATTTACATGCTGCGCGAGTCCAAATTGGCGCACATATGCGAAAAGTAAGACTATGCACAAAATGCTTGCGAATGTTTAAAGATGCTGCACGTTCAGAATCTTCAGTGCAGGCAAAGAATGCTTTGGTTGAAGCAAAAGCCCCAGTAGCTGCATAATAATTGTCATTGCGAGGAGCTTGCGACGAAGCAATCTTATAAAATACTTTCGTATAGATCTTTAAACAAAGGATTCATTCTTTTAATTAGTTCTATCTTCTTTTTTCGAGAACCTGCTTTTAATTGTTTTTCTCTTGCAATTGCATCGGTAACATCATTAAAAACTTCATAATAAAGTAAATCGTGTACATTATATTTTTGAGTGAATCCTTTGACTAATTTATTTTTATGCTCAAAAACTCTCTTTACCAAATCACCTGTGACACCAGTATAAAGAACAGTTCTGTTTGGGTTACTGAGAATATAAACAAAATAATTTCTAGAGAACACAAATTCAGTATAAGATTGCCACGCTTCGCTCGCAATGACAAATCAAGTCCAGGATGACAAAGAGAGAAGTAGACAGACAAGATTGCCGCGCTTCGCTCGCAATGACAAATCAAGTCCAGGATGACGATAATGGTTTTTATATTAGTCCCAGTTTTTGTAGAATTTCTTTTCCCTCCGCATAGCCGTTGATAAAATCTTTGTAAGTTACTGGTTTTTTACCTTCAATTTGGATAAGACAATGACTGGATCCTGAATCAAGTTCAGGATGACTAGAAGAAGGAAGTAGCTTAATTCTTGTTTCTTTATTTTTTATTTGTGCTTTGGTCCAGACTCCTGGCCAGGGGAAATATGCATGAATCATTCGTTGTATCTGCTCTTTGGGTGTTTTTTCCGAAACAAATCCATCGTCTTTTTTCATAAAATGGGTGAATGTTGCCTGAGACTCGTTTTGCGGAGTTCTTTTTTGAAAATACTCGTCAAAATTTTCTACGACTTTTATGGCAAGCTGGGATCCCAACTCATTGAGTTTGGTCAAAATAGAATCGGTTGTATCTTCAGGTTCAACAGAATATTTTTCCTGTGCCAAGATGTCTCCGGCATCAACTGTAGGAGTCATGAGAATAATCGTGACACCAACGGTTTGCTCTCCATTGAGGAGCGCAAAAGGTACTGGTGCAGGGCCGCGGTATTTTGGCAAAAGTGAATGGTGAACATTAATTGCTGCTTTTTTGGGGAGTTGTAATAAATTTTTTGGCAGAATAAGGCCGTAATCGGCAACAACAAGAAAATCTGGCTCAATTTTTTTAATCTGATCAACAATATCGGGTGTTAGTTTTTCTGTAGTTATGACAGGAATTTTCTGTTCTGCAGCATATTTTTTAACAGGATTAGGAAGAAGCTGCTTGGTTTTGGGATGTGTTCGGTCGGGAAGTGTTACCACGAGAGACAGACCAATTTTTTCGCTGAAGGCTTTTTCATCAATAACAGAATATTTCGAAGATCCAAAAAAAACAATTTTCATTTTATTCTTTCGAGCCAGCGTAAAAAGTTCTCGCTTTGCTCGAACAATAGATTCTGAATAAGCCTTCAGGCCGAGCCCTCAGTCCAAGGCCAGAGTTACTTATATTTCCACTGGGTCAAAAACGTCTTTGCCTTCTTTGTCTTTGTGGGATTTATACAATTGCCCGTTTTGTTCCAAAACGCGTCTTGGAAAAAGAATGCCCTGCAAATGGTCATATTCATGCTGCAAAATGGTTGCGTAAAAACCCTGAAATGTTGCCTTATGCTCTTTGCCTTTTTCATCCACCCATTCCATGTGCACTTTTTTTGCTCTTTCAACTTCCCCCCAAATAACTTTCAGAGACAAGCAGCCTTCTAATTTTTCTCGCTCTTCATCCTTGTCTTTTCGTTTTGTTATGGCACGATCGTGGCCAAGAGTAAGCTTGGGGTTAATAAAAATATCAAAGGGGTCTTGGGGATTTTGGTGGACAATAAAAAGTTGAAGAGACTGACCAACCTGGGGAGCAGCAAGACCAATGCCTTCTGGGTCTTTTTGCGCCACCAAAGTCTCTTTCATGTCTTCAATCAGCTTTTCAATTGTTGCATCTATTTTTCCAACCTGTCCCGATCTGATAGGGATAGGTTGAGCAATTGCAGAGAGTACTGCATTTGGTGCTTGAACAACGTCTAAAATCATAGGGGTATTATAGCAAAAATCTTATTTTGAAGCCAAAGAAAGATTTTCAACAAACAAATACAATGGTCCGGCCAAAAGTCCCCACGAGAATCCCCAAACCATTTCTGTTGCCGGAATGTTAAAAATGCGTATACCAAGCGGAGTGTTGTAGAGAAGCCAACCTTGTTTTAACAGTTGCTCAATATTGGCAACTGTATGATACAAAATAAAATAAGAAACAAACATGACAAGCATGACGCACAAGCCTGTTATTAAAGAATCAATGAGTAAATCTTTTCTTTGCATAACAATAAGGAAAAAGCCGACAACGAAAGCAAATGACGTAGCAAAAATTGAATTAATTCCTGAATGAAAAAGGAAAAGAGCAAGAGATGCCATGCACATGAGGATTAATAGTAGTTCTAGCTTTGCAGGATAATTCTTTTTAAGACGGCGAATACGTTTGCGAAAAATGAATTCATAAATAACTGCGGAAATTCCGCCAATTGCTATTGAGAAAAGAACATCTTCTATGAGAAAAGGAATGTGAAAAAGAGAGAAAGAAGCGACACTAAGAGGTCTCCAATAATCTTGAAAATATAATAATTCTCCAAATCCTCCAAGAGGTGCCATAATAATGCTCATTCGCAGTTGCTGCTGCCGTGTTTTCTTGCTAAGAAGAAAAAGCGCAATCCATATACATAAAAAAGGAAAAACTAGAAATAAATATCCTTCTCGAAGTGGAACGTACATATGTTTAAACAAGCCAAGCCTTTATTTTTCTCCCCAGGCGGATAGGGTGTCGGTAATTTGCTTATCTTGTCCGAAATTGTCCAGGATAAAATGCATTTCTGTGACCGCCTGCTGCTCTGCATTTTGATCAATCACTGTTTTGCCCGCCTGCCCAACTGCTTTTTGTCTGTAAAAAAGAGCAAGCGCATAGTAAGCGTCGCGGTAGTCGGGCTTCAGTGCAACTGTTTGGCGCTCGGTTGCAATTGCCTTGTCGACTTTGCCTGTCTGGTCGTATAAAAGCCCCAAATTGTACCAAACTTTTGCATCTGTTGGGGCGAGCTTGCTTGCGTGTTGTATTGCGTCAAGTGCCTGACCCAGGTATTGTGGGTCAACTTGTGCTAAAGTGTAAAAAATTCTGACTCGTGACTTCCAGAATGTGACAACACTAGGATGCTGAGTCGTAATGGCATCACTCACTGTAATTGCTTCGTCTCGGAGTTTTGCGCCGTTGGTACTGTCTTTTTGCTGGAACAGTGCTGTTGATAAGACCGCGTCGTTAATACTTAGCTCGTCTTGAAATGTTGGCTCTGACGGCCTGGTTGCGGCAGCGTCGTGTAAATAGGAATATGCCGCTTGGTATTCATTTGCGTGGTCCAAATTCTGGCCCAAAGCAAAGCTGACATCTGCAAGCCAGAAACGAAGCAAAACAATAAGGAAATAACAGCAGAGAATCCAGACAACACTGACGCCAATCCAAGCCATTTCACTACCTTGTTCTCTTGGTGTTTGTTGGCCAAGAATACGCCATTGTTCTTTTTCTCCTGTTACAAAAAGTGCAAAAGCAGGGGTAAGGAAAAGAAGAATATTCATAATAACAACAGAAAATCCAAAAAAATTAGTGACAAGAATAGATAGATAGGCGCACAGAAGAGCTAAGAGCATAGTGCGTAGAGCATAGGTTGCGGAGAGTGGGTCACTTACTTTTGTATTTTCTAATTGAGTGTCTGTCCTCTTTTGTACCAAGCTCTTCGTCATAAACCATATACTGTATCCAAGAAGAATAAGGTATGTGCCAAAGCCTACAATACCTGTTGTTGCTAGGTAATTAAGAAATTCATTGTGCGCTTTGTTGTAGAGATAATCCCATTCAGATGTGAGATTGTGTCCTGCGGGACGATACTGGTAATAACTGTAGGCAAAAGTTTCTACACCAGTACCAAAGAGTGGATTGTGAAGAAATATTTGCAGTGCCCCTTCCCAGACAAAAAGACGGATTTTTCCAGAATCTGTTCCACCTAATTCCTGAACAGGAATAGCAGGTGGCGTAGGGATTGTTGTTTGTTTGGTCTGGATTGCTTTCTGGACTGTTTTTTGTTCGGTCAGAAGTGTCTGAACATTCCCTAGAGAGAACTTATCCAAAGGTGATATAGGTATACCAATAAGAAAAGTGAGTACAACCAAGACAAAAAGCGTAAGGAGGAAAAAGCTGTGTTCTTTGGATGACTTTTGAACATTTTTTTTAGCGAATGATCGCCACTGATAGCCAATATACAAAAGAAGAAAAATGCCAAAACTTACACCAAATGCAATAAAACCAGAGCGAGCTTTGGTAAAAAGAAGATCTGCATAAAAAAGTGATGAAATTAGTAAAAAAGTGTAAGCAAGAAACTTTTGTTTGTATTTCCAAAAAATAAGACCGAATGCCGTGGTGATGGGCAGCATGTAGACAAGATAGGCAGCAAGCCAATCGGGCTGGCCAAGTGTTGAGAAAATTCTGACTTTTGGCTGAAAAGCAGCTGTCCAACAAGACACATCAAATGTTTGTCTAAAGACCAAACAGGTTGGATCATAGCCAAAATGACTTGGGAATCCCCACAAGCCAACAATCACTGCTGCACCAATTGCGATGTAAAGATATTTGAGAATATCTTTTGGTGAAACATTGCTGGTAAAAGCAAAATATAAAAATCCGTACGCAAAAAGTGAATAAAGTCCACCGTTAAATCTGGTGTAATAGCCCCAAAGAGACGTGTGCGGATCAAGAGAAAAAATAGTTGCTAAGATTTGCGAAAATAGAAAAAGAAGAATAGGAATGTCCAAAATAGTCCTGCGAATTTTTATTTGTCTTGTCAAAAGCATTTTTCCAATCCAAGACGAAACAATAATAAGTGTGAGACCAAAGGTAATCCACATTTTATTAAATTCAAACAGTTCGGAAGTATTGCCAGTAAAAATAATGGGAACCAAGATAACGAGAAGATAAAAAGACCAGTGAATGAGTTTAGTAAAAAATCCTAACACTGTTTCATAATAACATCTTGAGATGCCTATGCCAATATGGTAGGATGAAATGAAATTGACCTAATTACTCTAATTGACCTAATTAACCTAAATAATGCCTCAATAAAAATAAAGTAAAAATTTTTTAGAAATTAGAAATTAGAAATTAGAAATTTTCACGATATGTTTGACTGGTTTTTTAGTTTGTTCTCCCATGACATAGGTATTGATTTGGGTACTGCAAATATTTTAGTTCATGTCAAAGGAAAGGGAATTGTTATTCGCGAACCCTCAATTGTTGCACGACACAAAAAAACAAAAGAAATTATTGCAATTGGTACAGAGGCAAAAAAAATGCTTGGCAAGACGCCAGCAACAATAGAAACAATTCGGCCGCTCCGGGGAGGTGTCATTGCTGATTTTGATGCAACAGAAGCAATGATTAAATACTACATCCAAGAAGTTCATAGCGTAGAAAGTTTTTTCCCAAAATCACTTATTCATCCAAAAGTTGCGATTGGTATTCCGTCGGCAATTACCGAAGTGCAACGACGTGCTGTTTGGGAGGCAGCGCTTTCTGCAGGGGCAAGATCTGCTTATTTAATTGAAGAACCAATGGCTGCAGCAATTGGTGCAGAATTGTCTGTTTTCCAGCCAACCGGCATGATGATTGTTGATATTGGCGGCGGAACAACAGAGGTTGCAGTTATTTCTTTAGGTGGAATTGTAGTCAGCCGTTCTTTGCGCTATGCAGGGGATGATATGGATGCTGCAATTCTTCATTACGTCAGACTTCGCCATGGGATGTTGTTGGGCGAGAAAACAGCGGAAGATATAAAAATAAAAATAGGAAGTGCATATGAGGTAATGCAGAAATCAAAAGTAAAAGGACAAGTGGAAAATGCAGACAAAATAATGATTGTGAGAGGTAGGGATATTGAGACAGGTCTTCCAAAAAGTCTGCGACTAACATCGGAAAATATTCGCGAGGCATTGTCTCCTGTTTTGACACGAATTATCGAGGGAATTGCAGATGTTTTGGAAGAAGCACCTCCTGAGCTGACAGCAGATATTTTAGAGCATGGTATTCTACTGACTGGTGGCGGTGCACATTTGGAAGGATTTGATAAGTTGATTATGGAAAGAACACATATCCCAGTTGTGATTGCAGATGAACCACTGACAACGGTTGTCAAAGGTACAGCAAAAGTGTTGGAAGACGAGAAATTACTAAACCGCGTAAAAGTAACTGGGGGACTAAAATAAGCTTGGCTTCATTTCACTGCGCACCTGGCAAGCTTGCCGCATAAGAATTGGCCCCCGCCAATACTACAGAATAAGTGCCTAAACGGCAATGCGGTGGTTTTCGTTTCCGTGAAAGTACTAGGAGCAGTTTCTTGACATCTCTTGTGCTTCGTGGCAAGCTAGAGACTATGCGAGAGAGAAAATATCTTTTTCCTGTTTTTCTTTTTTGTCTGGCTGCTGTATTTTTCTTATTTATTCTTGGGCGATTTGGTGCACTTTTTTTTCTTGAGAATAGTATTCAGACTGTTATTTTTCCTTTGAGCAGTTTTGCTAGAAATCAAACAACGCAAAAATTACTTCCAAAGCCAACATCGATTCAAGAGGAAAATGTAAAACTTAATAGGCAGGTAGCAGCATTGGCACAACTTGCTGCAGACAATAAAGCACTTCGAGATCAATTTCAGACAGAAAATCCAACATCACAGGAATTATTGCCAGCAATAGTGGTTGGTATGCCAGGGGCAATCCCCAATATTTCTTTTCCCGAGACGCTAATTTTGGATAAAGGATTATCAGACGGGATTCGTCTTGACGAGGCAGTTGTTGATACAAATCAGCTGATTGGCACTATTACACAAATTTCTGATCATTTTTCTTTGGTGACTCTCATTACCAGTACAAAAAGTAGTCTTTCGGTAAAAGATGTCCAAACAGGCGCGATCGGTGTTGCAAAGGGTCAAGGAAATGGTGTTTTGCTTATGGATAATGTGCTGCTTTCAGATACTCTTCATGCAAATGATTTTGTTGCATCGCTTGGAAGTCAAAATTTATCGGGAAAAGGTGTCGTGCCAGGACTCATTCTTGGGAAAATTGTGAGTGTGGATAAAAAACCAAGTAATCTTTTTCAATCCGCACAAGTAACACCTCTTATTGCTTTTGATAGGTTGTCACGGGTGTTTATTGTTAAATAATCTATGCGAATTTTTATTTGGATCCTTCTTGTGTGTTGTGCTGTTTTTCTGGAAGTAAGTATTGTGCCAATTCCTTTTTCACTCATAACCCTTTTGTATATGTGCATTATCAGTGAGGAACCATTGGTCTTTTTTGTGGCTATTTTTGCGGGAATTTTGCTTGACAGTCTTTTTTTCCAAACCCTAGGGCTACGAAGTGTTTTTTTTCTTGTAACACTGGGTCTTGTTTTTCTTTATGGACGAAAGTTTGAGGTAAAAAATACGTTGTTTATTTTCGGGGCAACAATTGTTTCGTCTTTTGCATATTTTCTCCTTTTTGGCTATCAGAATTTGTTTGGCCAGCTTATCGCAACAGGAGGGATTGTTTTGGTCGGTCTTGCAAGTATTGCGTTAATAAGAAAAATTCAGGCAAGAATGGTATACTAAAACCTCTCATGACAGAACGATCAGAACGGTTTCGACAATTAGTTGGTAAAACAGAAGTTGGGCTTCCTCGTTTTTCCCCTGAGGAAAGAAAAACAGTTTTACAAGACGCACGGAGTTTTGTTATAGAAGTGCGCTCCATTGCTCCCGAAGCAGGTGTTAGCCGCGAGCTTTTCCAGAAGTGGATTCCACGTGCCCAGGATTTTGCACAACCAGAAAAAATAGCAAACAATATCCATGCACATCATAATAAGCGTCATGTTGGTGCTGTTGTGGGAGAGGAAATGTTTTTGCTTCCGTATGTGAATGCGTTGTATGCAGATAATCTTTCACACAGAAAGCTTTTAACAAATGCAGTCTATGCAGGTGCAGCAGGACACGATTTACTTAGAACGCACGATGTGTGGGGTGCTGTGCCAAAGCGTCTGTATAAAGTTCATGGAGAAAAAATGGCTCAAGAAGTACGCGAAGAAAAACGGTTTCCCGACCTTTCTCCAATTGAGAGATCTGTTGCAGCAACAAGTATTCAATATCACGATGTTGATCCACGCAAACCAAGTGCACGAAATCCAGAAGATGAATTATTGGCAATTGTTGATAGGGGAGAATTGGCGCGACTTATGTATGGTGTTGGCATTATTGCAACAAGTGCGCAAAAATTAGAACCAGTTATTGGAAAAAATCTTTTTGAAAGTCAGCAGCATTATGATTCTTATTATTTCCCCGGACTTGCAGAGAAAATTCAACCGTTATCAAAAGCAATGTTAATTTTAAGCCTTGAGGGAATAAAAAATGGATTAAGTCAAACAGATGCAGTGTGGCATGCAATGGAGGAGTTGGGAATGACCCGCGAACAACCTGTTGTTTTGGAAAATCCTGCTGCATGAGGTGTGGTATACTGATTCAGCATTGAGCGTAATTATTGCCGCGGTGCCACTTTGGCAGAGGTTCTAGTGTTTGTTCTGAACGTGCAGAGTGAAATAAAACCAATCTTATGAAAGTTGGTCCTGTTTTTTTTGATCATCTGTATAGTGAAAAAATTCCCAAACGTCACTTCGGGGCACGACCCGAAAATGGCGTAAGGTATTGGCTACTTCCACTCTTGTTACTTTTACTTTTTGGTTTTCTTTTTTTGCGACTCGTTTTTTTACAAATTATTCAAGGAGCTTACTATCATAAGCTGTCTGACTCTAATAGAATTAAAAGTATTCCAATCCATGCACCGCGTGGTGTTATTTTTGATCGCAATGGTAAGCCGCTTGTTATTAATGCACCGGGATACCGACAAGTAATGAATGGGACAACAAAATTTATTTCCTCATCCGATGCAGTTTCGCTCTTAACAAAAAATGACCCGTCACTAGAAATTGATAGTCTGCGTATGTATCCATGCGGTTTGTCGTGTGCGCATGTTGTCGGGTATGTTGGACAAATTTCGCCAAATAATTTAAAAAATCCTCTTTTTGAAGGATACCGACCAACAGATGTTATTGGCAAAATGGGAGCAGAACAGTATTACGAACCAATTTTAAAAGGCATTGATGGAGCAAAATTAATTGAAGTCGATGCAACAGGTAAGCAACTGAGGATTTTGGGACAAACAGATCCAACACCAGGACAAAACATAACATTGACTATTGATGAAGATATGCAAAAAACAGTTGCTCTTGCGATGAAAGATGTCAAAAAAGGTGCGGCGATTGTCAGCAAGCCTGATGGAGAAATTTTAGCTTTGTATTCGAGTCCTTCTTTTGATCCAAATCTTTTTACCATGGGAAAAAATTATGCAACAACACCAGATAGTGTCTACCAAACAGTTGAGCAAATTTTGCTTGACGGGTCGTATCAGCCGCTTTTAGATCGTGCAATTTCTGGCACCTATCCGCCCGGTTCGACATTTAAATTGGTTGTTGCAGCAGCTGCACTGCAAAATAATATTATTGACCAAAATTTTAGCGTGGAAGATAACGGTATTTTGAAAGTTGGGAATTTTTCTTTTGCCAATTGGTATTTTACAGATTATGGCAAAACAGAAGGAGAAGTGAATGTGGTCAAGGCGATTCAGCGGTCGAATGATATTTTTTTCTATAAAGTTGGACAAATGGTTGGGGTAGACAAGTTGTCAGGATTTGCCAAAGAATTTGGTTTGGGGACACCTTTGGGAATTGATTTGGTTGGAGAAGCAGGGGGGCTTTTGCCAACAAAAGAATGGAAACAAAAAGTCATCGGAGATCAGTGGTATTTGGGAGATGATTACCATTATGGTATTGGTCAGGGATATTTACTCACAACGCCACTTCAGGTAAATATGTGGACGCAGGTTATTGCGAATGGTGGGAGTTTGTACTTACCACATATTCTTTCGTCTCTTCCCACAACTGTAAAGCAAGAGCATTTGTTAACAACAGAAAATACCAATTTAATTAGACAGGGCATGATTGAGGCGTGCGATACCGGTGGTGTTGCGTGGCCATTATTTAATTTCCAAGTTCAAAATCCCAAATCTCAATTAACAATTGATGGGAAAGATTTTTATCAGCCTGAAAATGCAAGTTCATCGGCAGCTGTCGGGGTTAGGGTTGCGTGTAAAACAGGGACAGCACAACATGGCAGCGATACAACACTTCCAGACGCATGGATTACTGCTTATGCGCCGGCATATCATCCGCAAGTTGTGGTAACTGTTTTGGCAGAGGATAGTGGTGAGGGAAGTAATGTTGCGGGTCCAGTCTTAAAACAAATTCTTGAAAAGTATTTTGGGAAATAATACAATATTTTTTACCATGAGCAAAGCGGAAGATAGACGAAGAGACGAAGGCTTAATACCTCCATCAGATCCCCAAAAGAGAGCTAAATGGTTTCGTGCACAAAACGAAAAAAGAAGAAGAAATGAGGAAGCGCGTAGGGTAGAAAGAGCAGCAAAAAGAAAACCACCAACTGGTCGTCCTAATTCAGGTTGGACAGCAAATTCATTCCTGCCTTCACCAGATGGACCGGCAGCAACAAGGCATTTTGATGACCATCGACAGCCCCCTAAAAGAGGTGGAAGAGGGTAATTAGCGAGCCTTCCGGCGTTGTTCGCGCTGTTTTCTTAACTTTCGCTCCGTCTGTCTATTGCGCATCTCTTCGACAACATAATATCCAAGCCATCGTCCTCCACCCAAGGGGTTATAGGCACGTTTTTTCTTTATTGCGGCGATAATCAGTGGTTCTCTCATGTTTTTGTAGAAGATTCAAAAAGCAATTATTACCAAAGTTGACGTGGCCTTGTTAGATCCCGTGTAGGAGGTTGTGGGCTCATAACAGTATCAACTTCAGGAAGGGGAATGGTGTACTCAACCGGAGGCATTGTAGTTCCGTTAGGAGCCAAAGGTTCTGGGCGTCTAACAACGGTATCCCGTCCCGGACCCGGAACAGGCGTAGAGCCTTTTTGGGTTACCGTATCGTGTCCCCGTCCGCCCAAACAATACATTATTTCTGCCCCAATCATAGTGCCTATCATAGCCTGGAGACTCTCTTCTTGTCAAGAAGAATATGTTTGCATACGATTGTTGTATGAACGAAAAAATATATACGCTGGGATTTTCTGCGTTTTCTGGGATTGGAACAAAACGATTCGAAAAATTAGTTGCAGCATTTGAGTCTGCTGGGAATGCATGGGAGACAGATGAAAAAGATATTATTGCAATTTTGGGAAAAGCGTTGGGAGAAAAATTTGCTGAGTTTCGTAAAACATTTAACTTGGAAAAATATGCAGAAAAAGTAAGAGAAAAAGGAATTATCTGGTTGGTTCCTGAAGATGAAGAATATCCAAAACTATTAAAACAGCTTAACAATGCTGTTGCAGGGGGAAGTTCTGATGGGAAAATTCATGATGATGGATCCCGGATTAAATCCGGGATGACAAAAGCGCCGTTTATTCTCTTTGCCAAAGGCAATGTATCACTTCTGTCAGATGAAAAAACAATTGGGATTGTTGGGACAAGAAAAGTCACCGACTATGGCAGGCAGGTGACAGAAATGTTTACACGAGAACTGGTTGCAAGCGGTTTTACTATTATTAGTGGCATGGCGTTGGGAGTTGACGGTATTGCACACGAAGAAGTAATAAAAAATAAAGGTAAAACAATTGCAGTCTTGGGATCTGGAGTAGACTTTCCAACACCTCGCGAACATACCTTTTTATATCAAAAAATTTTGGAAAATAATGGACTGATTGTCAGCACTTTTCGTCCTGGGGAAATTCCCAGCAAAGGGTCATTTCCCGCACGAAATGCTATAATTGCAGGACTTTCTCATGGCATTCTGGTAACAGAGGGTGCTGCAGACAGCGGGTCTTTGATTACTGCCGGCTACGCAAAAAAATTTGATCGTTTTCTTTTTGCAGTACCTGGTCAAATTACGTCGCAGCTTTCAAAAGGAACGAATAATTTAATAAAAGAAGGCGCAATTGCAGTAAGTTCGGTTAGCGACATTCTTGACAGGCTTGGTATAATAGGCAATGTCAAAACACAAGCTCCAAATCCCAAGAAACAAAAAGGAGAGACAAAGGAAGAACAGGAAATTGTAGATCTTTTAGAAAATGGTCCATTGCATTTTGACGAGATTGTCAGGACAATAGGAAAAGATTCAAAAGACATTGGATCGATATTGTCGCTTATGGAGTTGAAAGGATTGGTGAAAAATACTCATGATGGAAAGTATTCCATTAGTTTTTAGTTCTCGGTTCTCAATTTTCAATAAACTTTCAGTGACACGTTGATACAATGTTTGAAAACTTAGAACTGTAAATTTACTGAAAACTGGAAAGTGCAAACTGAAAATTGCTTATGAAATTAGTTGTTGTTGAATCATCCTACACAAAACTTGCTTGCTCTCGTGGTTTACATCCACGCATCGCAAGAGCGTTTGTGTGGGACAAACCCACTAAGGAGGAATACTTCTAATGAAGCTAGTGGTGGTAGAGTCTCCTACAAAGGCGAAGACAATTGGGAAATTTTTAGGCAAGGATTATGAAATCCGTGCTTCGATGGGGCATGTAATGGATTTGCCAAAATCGACACTTGGGGTGGATGTTGCAAATAATTTTGCGCCACAATTTGAAGTCTCTCAAGATAAAAAGAAAACGCTGACGGAATTAAAAAAATTGGCAAAAGATGCAGACAGTATTGTTTTGGCAACAGACCCTGACCGAGAAGGAGAGGCAATTTCTGCCAATATTCAGGAAGTGTTGGAAAATGCAAAAAACAAAGACAAATTTTCTCGCATTGTTTTTCATGAAATTACCAAAGAAGCAATAGAAGAAGCGTTAAAAAATCCTGGAAAAGTAAACGAAGACTTGGTTGCTGCACAAATTGCCAGACGAGTATTAGACCGTTTGGTCGGATATAAATTGTCACCACTCTTGTGGCAAAAAGTCAGACGAGGATTGTCTGCTGGACGCGTGCAGTCGGTTGCGCTGCGTTTGATAGTTGAAAGAGAAAGAGAAATCGAGAAATTTGCAAAACAGCAGTACTACACGATTAGTGTCCATCTTTCCCAAGTTGGCAAAAAACAGGGAACAAATTTTGACTTGATAACAATTGATAATCAGAAAATTGAAGTGCAAAACAAGCTCGCTTTGTACGATGGCGATTATACTGTTACTAAAACAATTATTGACTCAGAAGCAAAGGCAAAAGATATAGAAAAAGATTTGCAAACAAAAAAGTACACCGTCGAAGATGTGGTAAAAAAAGAAACCAAACGGAGTCCGCAGCCACCATTCACTACATCAACGCTTCAGCAGCAGGCAGCCTTGCGATTTGGCTATAGCGGTAAAAGGACGATGAGTTTGGCACAAAAATTGTACGAAGAAGGCTTCATTACCTACCACAGAACAGATTCATTGAATGTTGCAGCGAGTGCTGTTGTGGCAATGCGAGAATTCGCCCAAAAATCATTTGGAGAAAAATACATTCCTGAAAAACCAAGATTTTATAGTGGTAAGCAAAAAAATGCACAAGAAGCACACGAAGCAATCCGTCCGACAAAAATTACCACTACAGCAGAACACATAGAACAGCGGTTGGGTAGAGACTATAGCAAATTATATGAGCTTATTTGGCGACGAAGTTTGGCAAGTCAAATGAGTGATGCACTTATGGAGTCAACGGTCGTCAGTGTTAAAGCAGATAAGGGCAATTCCGAGACTGTGTACCAATTAAAAACCAATGGAACAGTACTTTTATTTGAAGGATTTCTTAAAATTAATCCGTTTGGACTAGAGGATAAAAAAGTACCCAATTTTAAAGCCCTAGAGCCATTGGACTTGCTGGGTGTATTTACAGAAAATCACGAGACAACGCCCCCACCGCGATACAATGATGCGTCACTGATTAAAAGCTTGGAAGAAGAGGGTATTGGTCGTCCATCAACGTATGCAAGTATTATTGGGACTATTGAGACGCGTCAGTACATAGAACGCGACCAAAAACGCTTTGTTCCAACGTCGGTTGGTATGGCAGTGAATGATTTTTTGGTCAAGAATTTTTCTGATGTTGACGACATTCCTTTTACTGCTGACATGGAAAATAAATTGGATGAAGTGGCAGAAGGAAAAGAAAAATGGCAGCCAATGATTGCGAGCTTTTACACACCATTTGAGAAAAAATTAGAACTGGTTAAAAAGGCAGATAGGGTAGAAATTCCTGTTGAGAAAATAGGGGAGAAGTGTCCGAAAGATGGAGGGGATTTGGTTATTCGTGTTGGTAAATTTGGTAAATTTATTTCTTGCGCCAATTTTCCAACCTGTGATTACAAAAGACAATATGTGGAGACAGTTCCATATCTGTGTCCGAAAGATGGCGGACAAATTGTTGTCAAAAAAACGCGTAAAGGCAGACCTTTTTATGGGTGTGCTAATTATCCAAAGTGTGACTATGCTGCTTGGAAATTGGAAGATGTGAAAAAGGGCATTATCCCTGAGAAAAAAGAGTATAACAAAAACCTTGATATGGCTACTTCGAAAAACGCATCGGCAACAAAAACAAAAGAGCAAGAAGAGCAAAAATAACACCATAGATAAATGTTGCTGATGCACTCATCGTAGTCCATAAATTCCCGGCGACAATGCTTGCTATGAGTCCTGAAAGACCGATTGTTGTCGAATACCAGCCGACTGCACCTGCCCGTAAATATGGTGGAACAAAATCGCTTGCCAATGCTTTTCCAACCGTTCGATATGTTCCGGAAAATATGCCGTAGAGAATAAAAAGAAATCCAATAAGAAAAAGATTAGTTGAAAAAGCAAACCCCGCGTACGTTACAATTAAAATAAGAAATGAAACAGCAAGTATTGTTTTTCTACCCAACTTATCTGATAAAGTCCCTGCGGGGAAAGAGCTTATCGCTGCAACTAAATTAAAACACGCATAAATAAGAATGGTGACAGTAAGGGGGATGCCTATGGCTCTGCTGCGTAGAATAAGAAATGCGTTGGAAAAATTTGCAAGACCAAATAGGGCAGTGATGCCAATATATTTCCAGTAATTGGAAGAGAATTTTATAAGTGAAGCATTGAGTTTGGTTTTGGCCGGGATAACAACGTGTCTTTCGCGTATAAAAAGAATCATAGCAACTGCCAGAAGTCCAGGGACAATCGCAATGTAAAAAATCCATCGGATAGGTATAGCAAAATAAAAGAGTAATGCTGCCGCTACAACAGGTCCGATAAATGCTCCTAAATTGTCGCCAATGCCTTCCAAGCCAAACGCTTTACCGCGATTTTGTTCGCTTGCCGATTGAGCAATAAGGCCGTCTCGTGGTGCAGAGCGGACTCCCGTGCCGAATCTATCCAAAAACCGGGCACCCAAAACGTGCTGCCAAACTGTGCCAAGACCGATAAGCGGCTTGGAAAACGCGGCGAGCGTATATCCAACAAGAGCAATAGATTTTCTTTTTTGAAGTTTATCTGCAAGAGAGCCAGAAAAGCCTTGAACAATATTCTGTGTAGCGGTTGCAATGCCTTCGACAATACCAACAACACTTGTTGGTACTTTAAGAATTTGTGTGAGAAAGATTGGCAGGACAGGATAGAGCATTTCTGTTGAAATATCGGCAAAAAGTGAGGCAAATGTAAGAAGAAATGTGTTAAAAGAGAGCCCTGAAAAGTACTTTTTGAAAGTAGTCACAAAAATAGTATAAAGGGAAAATGTGAAAAATCCAAATGAACCAGCCTAAAAAATTAGACAAATTTTCTAAGCTTGAGTCCAACTGGGATAAGTCCTAGAAGGCCAAAGAGGATTTCTGTACCTGCTCCTGTTGAAGGGAGCTGTGATGTTGAGACAGCTGGTGCGACCGATGCGCCCAATACTTGCTGTTGCTGCTGTTGCTGCTCTTGGTGTTGTTCGACAGTAATATTGATGTCACCGCAATTAGATGTACATCCTGGTGTTGGAGTTGGTGTTGGTGTTGTTTTTAAAGTCGTTGTTGCAGCACAGAGCGTTGCAACAGTGCCATTGCAGGTGTGTGAATCATCTGTTTTATTTTTAAGATAGACAGTTGCTGTATAGGTATGCGTTGGTGTTACGTTAACAGAAATTGGATAGTTAGCATAGTTAATTTCTGTATCTGCAAGATATGTTTGTGTGCCATTATCTTCTGCAAGACAGATTGTTGCTTTTTTATTTGTTTGAGGCAAATTCTGAGTTGAGAAGAAAAGCGTTGTTGATCCTGTCTGACCGTCTTCCAATTGCTGGGTTGCAGGTGAAAAATTACACTGTGCTGCAGGTGTTGGCACCTCTGGAGTTGGAGTAACAGTTGGCGTTGGTGTTGGTGTTATGGTTGGTGTTGGAGTAGCTGTTGGTGTGGGTGTTGGGCTGCCACATGCTTTTCCTGTTGTGCAATATGTGTATGTTGCATTGCCACTTCCAGGATTTGCTAAATTACCATAAGAAAGAGCGAGTACCCAAGACGAACCAACTTTTCTGTATGCTTGGAAAGACATGTCTGTCTGAACTTTTCCACAGGTCAAATTGCTTTCATCTCGTGCTGGTGACCATGTTTCAACCCATTGTCCAGGTGCTACGATAATGTCTTGTGTTGCAAGTTTTTGTCCACTGGTACATGAGCCATTAGTTGCGTTACTGCAGAAATAACTGCCCCAGACAACATGAATTTTGTAGGTGTCAGAAGAATTTTCTACATTAAAACTTGCGCCGCCTTTGTATCCTGCTAAAGAAGAAGCTGTGCCTGCTGAGCAGCTTGGAGTTTCCTGGACAACCATTTTAATCACTTTATTGCCAGATGGGCAACTGCCTTGATTGCAAGGAAATTCTTGTGCTAAAAAGCCGTTGTCTTGATTGTATGTCCTGGCTTGTGTTGTTTGAGGTTGAGGAATAACTATATTAAGGTAGGCAAGAGCTGCCACCACAAAAATGCCCAAAAGAATTGTTCGAAGTAACTTCATTATTGTTTGTACTAGGAGGCAGTATCTAGTAGTGATTGGAATTCTACTATAAGTTATTCAGGAATGCAAGAGGGGAGTTTGACAGAACAACACTTCTGCTATAATGTCAGCATGATAAAACTTGGGGCCAAAGAGCTTCGGACAACACAAAGTTCGATTGAACAAAAAAAAGATCTGAAAAAAAATCCCATTTATATTATTTGCGATAATATTTTGGACACGTATAATGTCGGTTCTATATTTCGTTTAGCAGATGCTGTGGCAGCAAGCAAAGTCTATCTTTGCGGTATTACCGAGACACCGCCGAACACGCGAATTAAAAAAGCATCAATCAATACAACTGAATGGGTTGACTGGGAGTATGTTCCAACCACATTGGAAGCCATCACAAGCCTCAAGTCACAAATCCCAAACATTCAAATAGTTTTGGTAGAACAAGATGCTCGCTCGGTTGCTTTTGATAGAGCAGAATACACTTTTCCCATAGCACTTATTGTAAGTAATGAAAGTAGTGGTGCAGAGAAAGAGGTTTTGGATGCGGCAGATATGATTGTGGAAATGCCGATGTTTGGAGTAAATAAAAGTCTGAATGTTATGGTATCTTTAGGAATTGTTTTGTATCAGGTAATTCAGAAAATGAGATAACATATGACAAAAACACCTGATGGCCAACCAGATATGGGAGAATTGCCCTTGGCTCCTCTTGAGTCGAATCATTTTGCCCAGGAAAAGCATTGGTGGAGTCGATTCGGTAATGAGAGAAGGAAATTGAGAAATCACTATAACGATCATGTGGCAAGGTGGAGATTTTTGGAAAGATTCCGCGGACAGCACTCAGGGTAAGATTGTTAGAACCCTATCTCCACTTGTGAGTTTGTATAATTTTCAGTACTATACATAGCATATGGCAGAGCCAACATGGGAAGATTTGTCATTCCGCAAAAATCCTTACAAAGGGAAATTAAGTGCTATCGAAGGTATTGATGGTGCTGGGAAAACAACATCTTCAAAAGAGTTGGTAAAACTGCTGAATAAAGCAGGACACAATGCGTCATACAGCAAAGAGCCTACGGATGATATTATCGGTCAATTTATCCGCGAAAAAATTTTGTCAGGAAACATGTCAATGAGTCCTCTGGCGCTGCAGTATCTATTTAATGCAGACCGTGCGATGCACATGGAAAAAATAGAGAAACAGTTGGAAAAGGGCATGATTATTGTGATGGACAGGTATTTCTGGTCGTCTGTTGCGTACGGCATGAAAGAC
>DATICB010000017.1:0-60505 GCA_035457005.1 Patescibacteria group bacterium | reverse complement strand
ACTCCTATCTGAGCCCAAACATCAATGGTGTCCCCCGCTCTTGCTAATTCTTCTGCTTTTGCTCTAGGATCATAACCTGATACCGACCTATAAACATCCTCTGTGGTTGCAACAGAATCCCGATCAGCAAAACTGTCCATTCCACGTCTAAATGTCTCATCTGGGTCTGCTTGTGCCTGTCCTCTTAGTGACCTCGTATATCTTCTTGGTAATCTCGTTGGTACTCTCATCCAGCAATTATAATCCTTTTTTTATGTTTGCAATAAGCGTTTTACTGCTAAAATTTATAACCAAGACATCAGCTCTTACAACACAGCAGCTATGATTGCTGCTATTATTGCCGCAGCTACAGCTGCATGCACAGCTGTATGATTGGTATCAGTTTCTGAACCCGTGCGTCGGCTGGTAAAGTTGATATTTTTACTTTGTACAGGAACTCTGTCCGACAAAAACTTAGTTGGAAAGATTTCTCTTGACCGCATATAACTCATTTGAATACCATCGGTGTATCTTTAGAGAAGATATTACTCCTTTATGATAGAATGTACATGTGCATCTGATGCATATCTCATGTGGATTTTATATCACAAAATTGAGGATTTTCCCGGGCACGTAAATTACTTTTTTCACTGTCTTTCCTTCTAGATGAACTTTGACTTTTTCAGATTGCTTCGCAACCTCCTCGACATCAGATTGCTTCGCTTCGCTCACAATGACAAGAGTATCTCGCAATTTTCCATTGATTTGTACAGCAACGGTAACTGTATCAGAAACTATCAAACTATTATCATGGCTAGGCCACTTTTCCTGGTGAATTGATGAAAATGCCTCATCACCAGCCTCGCTATCAGACAACTTGTTTAACTGCCAAAGCTCTTCTGTGATATGCGGAGCAAATGGTGACAAGATAATCAGAAAATTCTTGAATTCTTCCTCCCAAATTTGCTCTTTCGCATCTAAGTAATTGAGCCACTTCATCATGGCAGCAACAGCTGTGTTATTTTTTGTCTCTGCAATATCGTCGCCGACTTTTTTAATGGTCGTGTGCATCTGAAATTTATCTTCTCGCGTTAACTCTCCTGCAGTAACCCGTGGGTACAAATCCCAGACGCGTTTTAAGAATCGAAACATCCCATACATTGAGCTGACAGACCACGGCCCTGTGGCATTGTATGGCATCATAAATGAAAGATATACCCGCACTGCGTCAGTGCCAAATTCTTTTACCACGTCATCAGGATTAATCACATTCCCTTTGCTCTTACTCATCTTATTCCCATCTGTGCCGAGTACGATCCCATGCTGTACTCTTTTAAGCGCAAACTCATCAAAGTTAACCATACCTAAATCTTTAAAGAATTTGGTAAAAAATCGTGCGTACAAGGTGTGTCCCAAGGTATGTTCGCCTCCACCAAAGTAAATATCCAAAGGCATGAGTTTTTTGACTTCCGTAGGATCAAAAGGTCCATCTCTGAAGGATGGATCGACATATCGGTAGTAATACCACGAACTATCAAAAAATGTATCTAATGTTTCTGCATCACGTCGAGCATCTTTGCCGCATTTAGGACATGTCACTTTCATCCATTCATCATTGGAGGCCAAAGGCGGCTTGCCTTTTGGCTGATAATCAACATCGTAGGGAAGCGTTACTGGTAGTTGATCTAAAGGTACCGGAACTATTCCATCTGTATCGCAGTGTATCATTGGCACTGGTGTTCCCCAATACCTTTGGCGACTCACAGACCAATCATGTAGATGATACATAGTTACCTTCTTGCCCCAGCCTTTTTCGACAATATAGTCCATAATCTTTCCTGTAGCCTCATGAATATCAATTCCATCTAAGAAATCTGAATTAATCATTATCCCATCTTCTTCCTGAACCTGTTCACGCTTTGTAATTGGCGATTTGTCGCCATCTTTGCCAACAACAACTCGCTTGATGTTTAGATTGAATTTATGGGCAAAATCAAAGTCTCTGAGATCGTGAGCAGGAACACCAACAAGTGCACCTGTTCCAAAGTTCATTAAAACAAAGTCAGATACCCAAATAGGCATTTTTTCTCCAGTTAAATGATTAATAGCATACGCTCCGGTAAATGCACCTGACTTTTCTTTACCTTCTTCTTTGCGCTCCAATTCTGTTTTCTCTGAAGCTATTTTGACATATTTCTCAACTTCTTCTTTGCGCTCCGGCCTGGTAATTATTGTAACCAGCGGATTTTCTGGAGCAAGCGCTATAAATGTTGCGCCAAAATTTGTATCGGGGCGGCTAGTAAATATGGTCACCTTCTCTTCAGAACCCTCAATTGGATAACTTATTTCAAGCCCTTCACTTTTTCCTATCCAATCATTTTGCGCTACCTGGACACTTTTTGGCCAATCGACACCATTGCCCTCTCTGTTCCACAAAAGCTCTTCAGCATAGTCTGTAATGCGTAAAAACCACTGTTCTACTTCTTTCTGAACAACTACCGACCCACACCGCCAACATTTGCCATTTTCTACATGCTCGTTAGCCAAAACAGTTTGATCTGTTGGGCACCAATTGGAAAGTGTTTTGCCTCTGTACGCAATGCCTTTTTCAAACATCTTAATAAAGATCCACTGATTCCATTTGTAATATTCGGGCAAACACGTGACTGTGACGTGATCCCAATCAATCATTGTGCCCATAGTCTCGAATTGGGCCGTCATGGTCTCAATATTTTTCAATGTCCAGTCTTGTGGATGAATACCACGCTTGATTGCTGCGTTTTCTGCTGGCAAACCAAACGCATCGTATCCCATGGGAAAGAAAACATTGTAGCCTTGCATGCGCTTGAATCGTGAAAGCACATCTGGTGCAATAAAGGTAAACCAGTGACCAATATGCAAGTCTCCTGATGGGTATGGAAGCTCAACTAATGTGTAATATTTTTGGAATTTGGAGCTTGGGATTTGGGATTTGAACTTATACAGTCCGGCTTCTTTCCATACTTCTTGCCACTTTTTCTCTATATCTTGTGGAAAATACTTGCCCCACGTAACTTTAGTGTTGTGGGGATTTTTCCATTCTGTTGTTTTCATATATTAAAACCTCTTTCTTTTATGAGGAGGCTTTCTTCGCACCGGACTTGTTCCTCCCCTATGGCGCTCTTGCTGCTCATGATGGTCAAAGTGTAACTGAAGTTTTGGATTACTACTTGGACCATTTGGTGCAGATCCCGCCTTTTTACGAGCGTCTCTTCTTTCTTGCTTGTGGGCTTTTGCACCTCTTTTTCTTTTCGGTTGTTCTTCTTCTGTCATAAGTATATACCAAAATGTATTTTTTATTCAAAATAAACACACTACCGGTTTAGACGGTTTGTTTAATAGGGATTTCTTATCTTATTTCCCTTTCCCCTTCTAACTCCCTCATACCCGCGACCATGTTCCCTTTGCAGTTCTGCATGGAGATGGTGCAATATTCCCTTCGGATTTCTACTCGGGGGACGATCGCCGTTTTTTTGACGTACTGATTTTCTTCTTTCTTCACGCGCCCTACTGCCTCTTTTCCTTTTTGGTTGTTCTTCTTCTGTCATAATCTAAAATTTTAGCGAATAAAAAACTCCCATTTCTGGGAGAATTTGTACACATACAAACTTCTCCCCTACCAGGAAACAAGAAGAAGTTTGGAAAGATTTGTATTCATGCAGCGATTGTACTAAACAACAAAAAGAAATACAAGAAAGTTACACATCCCATTCTTCAGGATGTGGATCCTTTCCAAGACGCCCAGCGTTTCTTCTTTGTATTATCTCCGCTCTTTGAGTTGCTTTATTTGCTGCTACATCTGCAGGTGTTGGCTGTCTTCCTGGGGTTGCTTCTTTCGTACCAAAGGGATCAGTATCTGCTCCCCGAGGAACCTGTCGTATTGCGGGCTCTTTTGAAAAGGGATTTCTTACTTGACTGGGGTATCTTGAATCTCGGTCTCGATAGTGACCCATAATTTAAGATTGATTAGCTTGTTCATTTCTGCGGCGTTGAGCTTTCTTTACCTGCCCTTCTTGATGACTCTCTCTGATTGCATCTTGACTATCTTTTGGCGTAGCAGGTCTTCTATATGGATTATCTGCTGGACCACCCAGGCCAGAAAGTGAACTCCCCCTAGGAACTCTTCGAACCTCTACTTCTCTTGGGGGTCTTGTTGGTGTAAATCCCATATCTCAGGCAGTATAAAAAATAACCATTCTTTTTGTCAAGAAGAAATTCATAAATTATTTCTCCTCTTGAAGGTCACAGCTTCTTCATCTACTATTAATTCATGAAAGCACTTCTTCACGCATTCGTGCTGATTTTTTCCTTTACCCTTGTTTTTGCTTGGGAGCAAAGTCCATTTACTGATTTTACTGTGCAAGTTTTGGCAGTCATGGTTATTGTGTATCTTGTCGCCCAATTTGTAAAACGAAAAATGAAAAAAGAAGATGCTATTTGGGGTGGCATACCCGATGTTTTTACGCTTAATACAGCAATTTTCCTTCTTATTTTTGCAACAGGACAAATGGCAAGCTGGTTTTTCTTTTTGTTGTACTTTTTAGGTTTTGGCATTACTTTTATTTTTGAGCCTGTCACAGTATTTATTTTTGCAATTGGAACAGTCATTATTTTCTTGCCAGCAGTCCTGACCAATGGCGGCAGCCTGGGACAATACATTCAGCTTGGCTCTTTTCTTCTTATTTCTCCTCTTCCCTATTTTTTTGGCAAAGAATACAGAGATCGTGAAAAGCAGGCAGATGAAATAGTTTCTCTGGCAGAAAGATCCGAAGAAGCAGGCACAACTATTGCAAAAGATATAGAAAAAGTGTTGCAAAACGAAAAAAAGAATCTTAAATCTGACGATGTTGAGAAATTGAATGAGATTTTAGAAGAAACAGAAGATCTGCGAAGCGAAACAAAACAATAACCATGATGCATAATGAATACTACGAATCAATCTTGTAACAAAAAGTAATTTCATGAAAAATATACTTCTGTCCAAGTATGCTTTCTTTTTTATATTGATTGGATTATTGGTTTATTTGTCTATTGGTTTATTTGGTAAAAGCGCAAACGCTTTTACCATGTCCAATGCTTTTTATATTATTATTCTGGGCAATCTGAATAGCATTGCAGGACAATCATCTGGCAGCGGAAAAACACTTACCTTTACATCTGGCGAATTGGGCGCAGGTCTGTATACCGGGACAAATTACACTATCTGCGCAGGATTTTATGGAGGCATATTTTGTAATAAATCCGTTGTTTCTGGAATTTTTACTTTTACTGTAACACCAACAGATTTAAATTTTGGAACAGTTGATCCAACAAGTCCAGTAAGTAGAACAAACATACTCGATGTATTAAGCACTGCATCAGGATATTCTGTGACAGGTATAGAAAACCATAGTCTTCAATCACCATCTGGCTCTTTAATTCCTGATACAACCTGTGACAGCGGCTTGTGTACGCCATCGTTTGCTGCAAATTGGGTTAGCAATCTCACCTATGGATTTGGCTATCGCTGCGATAACGTGGCACAAACTGATTGCTCTACCTTTACTGCAAATACATACAAGCCGTTTGCAAATGCAGCATTGTCTCAATCCCCTCAGGTTGTCATGCAGAACACATCTGGCTCTTCTCTAGAGAAGCAGTCGCAAGTTACCTACAAAGTCAACGTATCAGGCTCTCAGCTCCCTGGCGTGTATACAAACACTATTACGTACGTGGCTAGTCCAAATTTCTAGGAGATGAATAACCCAATATACCAATGACAAATACCATTGATCAAATACAAAATACTAAATACAAAACACTAAATACGCACTATTTTTTATTTTCTTTATTGATTGGTTTATTGGGTTATTTGTGTATTGGATTATTTCCTGCGAATGCTTTCGCAGCTGATTTCGCCTTGGGTGTATATCCACCCATTCTTCAAATTCAAGCAACAGCGCCAACGATTATATCAAAAGACATCACCGTCGTGAATGCAAGTCAAGATACGGAAAATGTTTCAGTAACTTTGAGGCCATTTACTGCAAGTGGCACTAACAATGGTCAAGTGCTATACCTTCCTGTGGGCACAAAAATGCTACCAGACAAGGATATTTTTCAAAAAGTACAAATCCTGGATGGCGATACTCCCATTAGTAGCCTCAGCTTAGCTCCTAAGCAGAAGAAAACACTCACGCTTCGTATTGGCCTCCCTAAAGACGAGCCTGGAGCAGATTATTACTTCTCTGTTTTGTTTGTTTCAACTGATTCTGTAAATCAAGATGCCAACGGCAGCCACATTACCGCAGGCATTGCTGCAAATATTCTTCTTTCTATCGCACCAAAAGATGAAACAACAGGACTTTTGAATGAATTCACAACGCCATGGTTTGCCCAGACAGCTCCTATTCCTTTTACTGTATCAATCACTAACACAAGTCGTCATTTTATAACACCAACAGGCCAGATTCTTATCCGAAATATGTTTGGCCAACTTGTTGGGAAGGTTGATTTACTCTCTGTGAATGTTTTAGGCAACTCAACTCGTTTTCTCACCAGTAAAGAAAATGCGGTTGATAACAATCATCCTGTTGCTTTGTGGAATAAAAATGTGCTTTTCGGACCATACCGCGCAAATATTATTGTTTCGCTTTCTCCAGAAGGACCACTTTTCACAAAAACAATTTACTTTTTTGTTATGCCGTGGGAATACTTGCTTGGGTTTTTCCTGGCTGTTGTAATTCTTTTGATTGTGATTGAGCGAGTCAGGCATAAAATGACTCATTTGTAAACTGCGTGTTGCGCTCTATGATTCTTTTAGGTAGTATGCCTCTAAGGCATGCAACAAAATCCCCGTTACATCTTTATGATTGGCAGAGGCGGATCCGGCAAAGATACACAGTCAGACTTACTCCTCGAAAGACTTCCCCATGCTGCACGAATTTCTATTGGTGACTTGTATCGCGGTGCAAGAAGCGCTAGAGGCCAATACGGCAAGTATCATGAGCTGGTCAGGCCGTACATACAAAAAGTTGATGAGGGTGGGCTGTTTCCCGATGCAGTTGTTATTGAGTTAGTAAAACAAGAGATCGCTACACTTCGCGAGGAGGGCGTTGATACATTTCTTTTCCCAGGAACCCCGCGGACAGTAGCTCAGGCACGAGAAATTTCGCAATGGCTTGCTACTGAGCCTGATGCGCACAGTGATTTTTTATACTATGCAATTTCTGACGAAACGTCTTTTCAACGTGCAGGCACAAGAAGAGCACGTGCTGTCGCAAAAGGCGAAGAGCCTCGAAGAGATGATCTTGCAGAAGTCATAACCGAGCGGCTTCGACAATTTCATGACCACACGCCAGATATTCTTATGGATATCATTGATGCCCATACCAGCTCGTTTCACGCAATTGCAGCCGAAGGAAGCATTGAAGATGTCTATGAGCAAACTATTACAGCGCTTGGACTACCGAAAGCAAATGAACCTCGCGAAGTGAATGAACCAACCCTAGCTTCCCTTGCCTGGAGACTCTAATACCCTACACCTTTCATCCACCAATGGTGCAATTTTCGAGACTTAAATAAGAAATCAAATGCATGATTAATTTTAAATGCCGGAACACCAATAGTTGGCAGAGCCTCAGGTTTGAATTTTCGAAGAAGAATAATAATAAGGATAATGCTTATCAGGACAAGCAATAACCACACCCACCATGGAATTGCAAAAAGATTAAGCTCAGGCAACGGTGATACAGTTGGTCCAGGCGTAATTGAAGGCTTAGAGACCGTAATACCTTTTATGAGAATTTTGTAAAGCTGCTGCTCTGTTGGCTTGTTATTCAAGACTGCATCAGCATACAATTCGTACGATCCCACTTTTTGAATGGTAATATTGCATGTGTAGTAGCCTGTAGATTCTGCTGTAACAGTGCATCCTTTGCTGCTATTGACGTGAACAGTAATTGTTGCTCCAGGCATGCCATAGCCAAATGCTAAAGCGCTGTCCCCAACAAAGACATCGGTTCGCTGAACACCAAGTGTTGGCGGAAGAAAAATTCCTGTTTTCGTAATGACCCCATCAATAGGTATCACACTAATACATGCTTTGGATGTACCAAGCTTTTTAAAATCAACAGCATCCAAACATACCGTACTCGTTGCTTTGGGCACGGCTACATTGCTAAAAGAGAAATTGCCCGCCGCATCTGCCGTGGTTGAAGTAATCACATTTCCATTAACCGTGAGGACAATCGAGGCAAATGGTGCAATGTAGCCAGAAAGCGACAACACGTTACCAGAGATCGTTACGGTAATATTGGTTGTTCCACTCTGCGTTGCAACAGCACCAAACGCAACAGGGACTTTTACAAAAAATGCAAGCATGCATAAGAGTACAAGAGGAAATATTTTTTTCATGTCTACAATGTAAGTGTAAGCCAGTAAAAATAACAGCGCAACGAGGAATTTTGGCTATTCTCTATCTTTTAAGCCCCTTTTGGCACAATAATTTTTGTTTTCCTTATCAAATCAATCCAAATCACCACATGTAAAAACGTATCGCTTCCCTATTCGGACTGCTAATTTTTGGTTGCTGAACTCGTGGCTAGAAACAATACGAAAAGAAGTAAAACCTGTCTTAAAATACGAAAATAAATGAAATTTTACTTTTCACTGCTGCCTGCTGTGAAAAATCATATTACAGGACTTACTGAGAAACATGATATTTATTGATATAGATTTATCTAAAAATTGTAAATCTATCGAGACTAGTATTCTTCTTTTGTTCGGTTTTTTATTTCTTTTCCACATGTGAAAATTGTTATTTTCACAGATTCGATTTTTTATTTTTGTCTTTACTCCAGGTTATTGACAACCACGTGTATACTTTCTACGCTAAATAGTAGTAGTACGAGACACATGATAATCCGTATAATCTGTATAATCTCGAGGCTAAAACAGAGAAAAGTCATGAAATAAATTTTTCACACATTATAATTCTTTCCAAAACTGCCTTATGGAATATTTAATCAAATTTAAAAATTATTTATTTTCGCTCAAACCAGCTCCATCGAAAGTGACTGTGAAAAACTACAGCCTGGACGTGAAACACTTCATCGTGTGGTTTGAAGAGAAATACCAGACATCGTTTGATCCTAAAAGTATTTCCTCAGAGCACATCGCCCTTTTTAGACAAGAAAAAAATCAACAACTCTCAGAAAGATCGCTTGATAGGCATGTCTCTTCCTTGAGAAAATTCTTTCATTTCCTTAAATTACAAGGCTACGTAAGCGCGAGTCCACTTGATCAGGTGACATCTAGCCAGCATATAGAAGATCCATACCAGCTCAAACAATTCAAAGATTTTCTTTATGTCTATAACGCAAGCAATCTAACTATCAAAAACTATATCATTGACTTGAAACAATTTTTTAAATGGGCACAGTCTTCGGTGCAACAACAGAATCCAGAAGCAACTGTTTTAGAGAGCTTGGACAATGCCCTGCTTGCAAGTTACAGAGATGCACTTGTGGCTGAACATGCTTTTTCCAACTCATCAATTAACCGCAAGCTCTCCTCACTCCGTAAGTACGTTGCCTGGGCAAATAGTCAAAATCTTTTGCAAAATCAAAAAGGTCTTCCCGTCAATCCAATTGATGTTACAAATATTCCTAGCACTAACACTTTTGAATCGCCAGAGAGACAACAAAAAGACCATGTCCTAACTACCGACGATGGAGAAGGTGTAGCAAAACCCACTGCGCTACCCACAAAATCTCACACTTATTCTCCTTTTCCTCCTTTTAGACTTGCTCAAAAGATATCAAAAGGAATCAATTTTGTATTTGACAGTGTTTTCATAACTCCACTCACCCACTTAGTTGTTCATGGTCATAAAGCAATCTGGACACTCAGGGGTAAGCCTCTTTTCACCAACAAGCTGACAGACGAGCAGAAGAGGCTTGCGCAATTTATGCCTGTGAAAAATATTTCAAAGTCAGTTTTCGCTCCAGCACAAAGAATACTGAATCAGTTGCCATGGCTTGAAACACTTATTCATCATGCACGATATACACGACCCAACTGGTACAAAAGATATCATAGTTATGCAATTGCGCATTATTTTAACTGGGCAATCCTCATGATTGTCATGACAGTCATTGGATTTGGGTTTTACAACAATTTTGCATCACGCCCACAAAATGGTCAGCATATTCTAGCAGCAGCACAACCAAACAGGATTCTTTCCTTCCAAGGCAGGCTGACAGATAGTAGCAGCAATCCAATAACAACCTCGACCAATTTACGTTTTGGTATTTACACCAACGCTACAGCAACCGGTTCAGCTCTTTTGTGGCAAGAGGTCGATAATGTTACTCCTGATGCCAATGGTGTTTTTTCAGTGTTATTGGGACAAGGAAGTGCAATTCAACAGTCTCTTTTTGCTAATAATGCCAATCTTTTCTTAGGCATTACCGTTGCTCAGACTCCAGAGCTAACACCAAGACAGCAGCTGGCAACCGTTGCCTACGCGACTAATGCGGAAACGCTTCAAGGCTTGCCCCCGATTACCCAATCCGGCGCAGGAACAAGCAATGTTGTTTTGGCGCTTAACTCCGCTGGCAATTTGTCTATTGGCGCAGCGAGCACATTCCAAACAGTTGGTGGTGCATTCACCTTGAGCGGCGATACGCTTGTCTTAAATACAAACGCAGGGACCAATGGCAACATAACAATCGCGCCCGACGGCCAAGGATTTATTGACTTGCAAAAGCCGCTCATCAATTCAACACAAAATAATAATATTTCATCAGCGACAGGCTCTGTTGAGGTTGATGACACCTTTGCTGTCCTGGCTACTAATTCTGGTATTCCTGCAGTCACCATTAATCAAGACGGCGCAGGAGCATTATTCACTGCATCTGCAGCCGGCGTAAGCAAATTCACGCTGGGTAATACTGGCACAATTACTGCATCCAACTACAACACCGCAGGCGGAATCTTCTATGCAGATGGGACTGGACTTTTCTTCCAAACAGCAGCAGGCTCTGCCGGGCAGTGTCTTACGTCTGCAGGCGGTGGAACACCTACTTGGGGCAGTTGTGGCAGCGGCGCTTCGGGAACTAATTTTTGGACACTTGCGAATGGCACCCTCTACCCAATCAATACAACACTCGATGTCTTATTTGGCGGTGACTCATCTTCATCTGCTAAATTTGCTTTCTTGAATAATGCGGCAGGTACACCAACTGCATCTATTTCCGGAAATATTACACTCAACAGCGCAGGACTTATTCAGACAACCAACAATCAGGGTCTGACTATTGGTGGCGACACGACTGGAAATATTGTCTTAAAACCACTTAACGGCACAGGGACTGTCACGATTGCTGGACTTGGTACAGGTGTTGTTCACTCAACAGGAGGTCTGCTTTCCTCCTCTAATGTTAGCCTAACCAGCGAGATCACTGGTATTTTACCAATTGCTAATGGCGGAACCAATACTGGAAGCATCGGCTCTGCTGGAAGTGTTGCGTATTCCAACGGCACCAACTATGCATTCACTGCGGTAGGAACAGCAGGACAATGTCTTCTTTCAGGCGCGGCAGGATCACCAACATGGAGTAGTTGTTCTACAGCAGCAGGCGTCACTAATTACTGGACACTTGCCAACGGGAGTCTCTACCCCGTGAATACCACATTGGATGTTTTGTTTGGCGGTACAAGTAGCTCGTCTGCTAATTTTTCGTTTCTTAACAATGCGCCAGGATCTGGGACACCAACAGCATCCATTTCTGGAAATATAACGCTGAATAGTGTCGGTCAGATTCAAACAACCAATAACCAAGGCCTCACGATCGGTGGCAGCAGTACTGGCAACATTACCTTGAGTCCACTTAATGGCAACGGATATATTACTGTTAATGGCCATATTAACTCTAACCTCATTCCCCAAGTAACCAATACGTATGATTTGGGTTCTGCAAGTTTGCAGTGGAATAATTTATATGTTAACAACATTATTTCCGGAGGTACTATTTCAGGATTCTGGCAGAGAAATTCCGGAATCATTTCTCCAAGTAATATTACCGATGATTTAGCAATTGGCGGGACGTCTACCAGTACTGCCAAATTCCAGGTGTTTGGAAATACTGGGAATGCGACAACAGCAGGAACACTGACGTTTGATGGTACAGGCAGTCTTATTCAGACAACGAAAAATCAAGGACTGACAATTGGCGGAACTACAACAGGAAACATCACATTGAACCCACTCAATGGAGCAGGAACAGTCACTATTGGTGGCCTTGGGACAGGCGTTGTCCACGCAACAGGAGGCGTTTTATCATCAAGCAGTGTCAACCTAGCTTCAGAAGTTACTGGCATCTTGCCAATTGCCAATGGCGGTACGAACACCAACACCATTGGGTTAGCCGGAAGTGTTGCCTATTCCAACGGCACCAATTATGCATTCACGGCGGTAGGCTCGACAAATCAATGTCTTGTCTCTGCAGGATCTGGTGCGCCAAGCTGGACAAGTTGTTCAACCGCTGCCGGTGCAACAAATTATTGGACATTGGATAGTGGGAATGGAATTCTCTATCCTGTTAATACAACATTAGATGTTTTGTTTGGCGGTACGAGTAGTTCTTCTGCTAATTTTTCGTTCTTAAATAATGCTCCAGGGTCTGGCACACCAACTGCATCCATTTCTGGGAATATAACACTGAATAGTAATGGCGTCATTGCAACCACCAACAATCGCCCGCTCACCATAGGCTCTGCAACAACAGGATCAGTTCAATTATCACCGAAAGGAACAACAGGACTCTATGTTGATTCAACAGGAAATGTTGGCATTGGCACAACAACAACGAGCGATTTTGCTCTCGAAGTGGCAGGCAATGTTGGCCCACGAACAACAGATACGTATGATCTTGGCTCTGCAAGTTTGGAGTGGAACAACATCTATGTAAAAAATGTTATCTCAACAGGAACCACGGTTGGATTCTGGCAGAGGAATCTCGGCGTTGTCTCCCCTGCGAATATTGCAGACGATTTAGCAATTGGCGGGACAGCAACAGCAACTGCGAAATTCCAGGTCTTCGCCAATTCTGGTAACGCAACAACTGCTGGCAATTTAACCTTTACCGGAACAGGGTCTCAAATCCAAACAACGAGTAACCAACCACTTACTCTTGGTGGAGACACGACAGGTGGTATTACTTTAAGTCCAAACAGTGGTAATGGAACAGTTACTGTGAATGGTTCTGCTCTTCAAACAACTGCATCAACATTTAATGCATTTACCGCCAATGCGACAACATTAGGATTTGGCGTGACTGGTGGCACAACAACAGTGAATAGCGCACTCACAGCAACAGGTATTTTCACAGCAAATAATACAACAAATCTTAATGGAGATGTTAATTTGGGTAATGCAACGGCTGATACTATTGTCACAACAGGAAGATTTGGTAGCAGTCTTGTCCCAACAACTGATAATACTTTTGATTTGGGAGATGGAACAACACCACTTCGCTGGAGAAATATCTATGCAAATGGTCTTCTTTTAGGTCCGAATGCACAGTATGATGGATTCTGGCAATTAAACAGCGGCGTCTTAAGCCCAACAAATATAACAAATGATTTTGCAATTGGCGGAACGTCTACCAATAGTGCTAAATTCCAAGTCTTTGGGAATACTGGCAATGCAACAACTGCCGGAACACTGACGTTTACCGGAACAGGGTCTCAAATCCAAACAACGAGCAACCAACCACTTACTCTTGGTGGAGACACGACAGGTGGTATTATCTTAAAACCAAACAATGGGACAGGATCGCTCACGGTCAGTGGATTTATCAACTCCGATCTTATTCCCGCAGATGCTGACACTTATAATTTAGGCTCTGCAAGTTTGGAGTGGAATAATTTGTATGTCAAAAACATTATTACATCCGGCAATACTGCAGGATTCTGGCAAAGAAATCTTGGCACACTCTCCCCTGCTAATATTACTGACGACATCTTAGCTGGCGGCACCGCAACAACAACTGCTAAATTTGCTGTCCTCAACATGACTGGCTCTGGAAATCCAACAGCATCTGTTTCTTCAGGATTAAGCGGAACTGGCATGTATTTTGCAGCAGACGGAACAATTCAGACAGTGAGAAATCAAGGACTCACCATTGGTGGAAATACGACCGGAAATATAACGCTCCAACCCTTAAACGGTGGCACAGGATCAACTATCAATTTAAATGCAGCAACACTGGCAACCAATCAGACAAGTGTCAATTTACTCAATACCACAGCAACAACAATTAACTTTGGCAGTGCAGCAACAACACTCAATCTCGCTAATAATGCCTTGACAACAAATGTAAACATAGGCGGAACAAGCGGCACGACAACAGTGAATAACGCACTCACAGCAACAGGTGTTTTCACTGCCAACAACAATGCAGTTTTGGGAGCAACGAGCGCCAATACCATTAACCCAGTTGGCGTTTTCTCAGGAAGTCTTATTCCCCAATCAACAAGTATTAATTTAGGATCTCCAGCCAATTACTATGGTAGTGCCTATATTACCAATCTCTTTGGCTCGGCTTCTTCACAGTATCTTGGATTCTGGCAGTTAAACAATGGCGCATTATCTCCAACAAATATAACAAACGATGTATTAGTAGGAGCAACCAGTACAACATCTGCTAAATTTGCAGTACTCAATATCGCTAATGGCACACCAACTGCATCGGTATCATCAGGATTGAATGGCACTGGCATGTATTTTGCAGCAGACGGAACGATTCAGACAGTGAGAAATGAAACGCTTACATTGGGCGGCAACACTACAGGCAATATTAGTTTTAACAGCAATGTTTCGTCCAATATTCTCCCCTACACAACCAATACCTATGACTTAGGCTCGGCAGCTCTTCAGTGGAATAATATTTATGCGAATAATATTTACCAGAATGGACAGCCAATTACACAAACATGGCAGAGAAATTTAGGTGTTTTGGCACCGCTCAATATAACCGACGATGTCGCAATTGGTGGCACAGCAACCGGTAGCGCTAAATTTCAAATTTTCGCCAATTCTGGTAATGCAACAACAGCAGGAACACTGACGTTTACCAGCGGTACTGCAGCAACCAACCTTATTGCTGCAAGGAATAATCAAGGGCTGACTCTTGGTGATAATCAAACCGGCAACATTATTCTTAACGGCAATAATGTTGGCATTGGCACAACTAATCCAGGATCATTTAGACTGCAACTTGCAGGCAGTGTCGGTCCTGATGCAAATAATCTATATGATCTTGGTTCGAATGCGCTCGCCTGGAGAAATGTCTACGCAAATGGGCTTATTTTAAGTGCAACAGCACAGTATGACGGTTTCTGGCAGAGGAATTCAGGAATAATCTCTCCAAGTAATATTGCTGATGATCTGGCAATTGGCGGGACAGCAACAAGTAGTGCTAAATTCCAGGTGTTTGGAAATACTGGCAATGCAACAACAGCAGGAACACTGACGTTTGATGGTACAGGCAGTCTTATTCAGACCACAAGAAACCAGGGATTAACCATTGGTGGAACAACCACAGGAAATATAACGCTGAGTCCGCTGAATGGAATCTCAGGAAGCAGCGTTACCTTTGCCGGTGCATCAAGCTTTACAACGGGAACAGGACTAACAACAACCGGAGGAAATTTCACAGTGAACGGCACGACCGTAACGCTTGGCAACGGTTCTTCCTCAACAATTCAGACTACCAGCAATGCAGACCTGACGCTTTTGTCTTCTGGAACAGGTAATATTATTCTTGGACAAAATAGCGGTTTAGGGAATATTACTGTGCAGCCAAACGCAGGCGGAAATTCGGCACTGGTCGTCAATAAGCAAGGACCCAACGGCGACATCTTTACTGCATCGGCGTCAGGTGTCACCAAATTTACCATTCAAAATGATGGCACACTTATCGCTAAGAAATATACCACAGCAGATGGTATTTTGTACTTATCTGATACCAATGGCACTGTTGCCGAAACAGCACAAGGCGCAGCACATACTTTCCTTCGCGGCAACGGTGCAGGCGCACCAACATTTAACGCAATTGATTTAACAGCAGATGTTGGTAGTTCTATCTTGCCAATTGCTAATGGCGGCACCAATGCAACAACATTAGGCTCTGCGGGAAGTGTCGCCTACTCAAATGGAACACGATACGCATTCACATCTGTTGGGTCAGGTGGCCAATGTCTTATTTCTAATGCATCATCTGCACCAAGCTGGAGTGATTGCTCTTCTGCAGCAAGTAATTGGTGGACTATGACAAATGGCGCGCTCTACCCAATCAATGAAACGTTTGATTTCTTCATTGGTGGCTCGGCAACTACTTCTGCAAAATTTGCAGTACTCAATATGACAGGATCCGGAACACCAGTTGCATCGGTAAGCTCCGGGTTAAATGGCAATGCCACCTACCTAACAGCCACAGGCTCACTCCAAACAGCACGAAACGCAGGCCTTACCATTGGTGGCGACACAACAGGCAATATTACCTTAAAACCACAAAATGGCAACGGCATAGTCACAATAAATGGAACAACGCTCGACAGCAGTGGAACATCCTTTACTGCCTTCCCAACAGCAACGAGCTTAAATATTGGCAATAGCTCTGGAACAACAACTGTCAACAATGCACTCACTACCACAGGCAATATCGCAGACAATGGCGGCACATTCTCAACCAATCAGACCACTTTTAATTTATTAAACAGCACAGCAACAACAATTAACTTTGGCGCAGGTGCAACCACAGCATTGAATATTGGCGCATCGAATACACCAATTAATTTGAAAGGTGATGTCACTTTGGGAACAAGCTCAACCAACACGATTACAACCACTGGGTCTTTGGCAACCGATCTTGTTCCAACAGGCAATGGATCAATCAATCTTGGCTCTGCAACTCACTACTATGGCACAGTCTATGCAAACACTTTCATCTCCCCTGTTTCAGGAGGCGTCTCAGGATTCTGGCAGCTGACTAACAATGTATTGTCTCCTGTGAATGCATGGAATGATTTGGCAGTTGGTGGCAATGCAACAGGGTCTGCAACACCATGGCAAGTATTTGCAACAACACTTGGCGTCAACACCGCAGGAACGGCAACCTCTTCTGCGGGACTTTCTTTCAGAGGAACCACAACGCAGGTTGCATTACTCAACGGCAGCGTCTTAAATGTCAAAACATCTGTTGGAGGAGATTCTGGTCTTGGAACTGTACTCTCTATTGCTAACAACGGCGACATAACCCAAACAGGCAATTTTACTACCTCAGGAAATGTTGCTGTGAATGGTGGCAATATCACAACAACTGCCGGTACAGCAAGTCTTTTTGATTCTAACGCAACTAATATCAATATCGGATCTGGTGCAACAGGCGGCATTGGTATTGGTAATGCAGCAGGAACAAATACCATTAGGGGCAATGTCGTCTTGGGAAGCGGTACAGGCAATACGATTGGTTTTACTGGCCGTGTCAGCACCGATATCATACCAAGCATAACCAATACAGATGACCTTGGCTCAGTTGCGCTGTCTTGGAAAAATCTTTACCTGACTGGCGCAGTCACAGCAAGTAATGTCTATCTTCCTGCAACAGGCGGTGTTGGTGGCTACTGGACCTTAGCAAGTAATGTCTTGTATCCAACGAATAACTGGAATGATTTGGCAATTGGTGGCACTGGTACAGCATCTGCTAAATTCCAGGTGTTTGCCAATACTGGCAATGCGACAACAACCGGAACACTGACGTTCAACGGCGATACGGCAAATGTTATCGCAACACGAAATAATCAAGGGCTTACCATCGGTGACAGTCAAACAGGAAATATTACACTTACTGCGCTCAACGGTGGCACAGGATCAACTATCAATTTAAATGCAGCAACCATTGCAACCAATCAGACAAGTGTCAATCTTCTCAATACCACAGCAACAACCATTAACTTTGGGTCTGCTGCAACAACACTTAATCTCGCTAATAATGCCTTGACAACAAATGTAAACATAGGCGGAACAAGCGGCACGACAACAGTGAATAATGCACTGACAGTGACAGGAACAACAACTTTGAATGGAAAAGTAAATCTTGGCGATGCAACTAGCGATGACATTACCGCAACTGGATTTTTTGCATCAAGTCTTATTCCAAAAACAAACGATACGTACAATTTGGGATCTGATCCGACAGCAGGAGGACAAGAATGGGATACGCTCTATGTGAGACAAATTGTTACTCCAAGCAGTGGCGGTATCGCGGGGTTCTGGCAGTTGAGCAGCCTTGGAGTTTTAGCTCCTGCCAATCTTACGAATGATTTGGCAGTTGGCGGTTTAGCCACAAGCTCTGCAAAATTCCAGATTTTTGGTTCTGGAACCTATGCAGGGACAGCAACCACTTCCGGCAACCTTTCCTTCACAGCGGCAAATACAAAAGTTGACTTACTCAACAATGCAACCCTTGGGTTTTATAATTCTGTTGGTGGCAATAGCGGTGAAGGAAATCCTGCACTATATATAGCAAGTTCCGGGAATATTGGCATTGGAACAAACAGTCCTCAAGAACAGTTACAAGTCCTTGGAGAATCTAGCTCATATACCTATATTGGATCTCCAAATTGTGGGGGCGGATATAGTGGTATCTCTTTTGGGACAAATAATCTCACGTGTAATAATTACTCTTTACTCGGTGACGGAACCTATACCTTTTTGAACGCCCCATCGGGAGGACAAATTAAATTTGGCATTAATAATAATTATTTCGCAACAGGAGATGCTTCCGCATTTACCATAAGCGCAACCGGATTGCATGTCACAGGATCTGGCCCTCATTACTTCAGTAATGGCAATGTTGGCATTGGCACTACTTCCCCCCTTGGGCCTTTGGATATTGAGAAAGACGGCTTAGGGAATTCTGCACTCATAGTCAATCAACAGAACAATGTAGCAGATATCCTCACTGCTTCTGCCTCCGGAGCAACTGAGCTTCAACTCACCAACTCGGGTATCTTGCGTGCAAGGTCTTTCCAGGATTTGGATAACACCAATTACTTTATCGATCCTGCAGCATCCGGACAGGCCATGGATATTAATGGCTCTGCTGGTATCGGCACCACCTCTGCTCAATACAAGCTTGATGTCTATGGAGATTTACGTGTTGGCAAAGATGCCACAAATTGGGGTGTGGATGGCTATAGCTACAGAAGACAAATTTCAATCAACAATACCTATGGGCAGCAGCTTATCAATTACCAGGTGCGAGTTGTTATGGATACCACAGGTCTTGTTTCTTCTGGAAAGGTGCTTTCAAGTTGTAATGATGTACGATTTACCGACTCAGATGGGTCGACTAACCTTAATTACTGGATTGAGCCCAATTCCTGCAATACCACTGCAACGACGTTCTGGGTAAAGGTACCCCTTATTCCAGGTCCCAACAAAATGATGTATATGTACTATGGCAACGCGGGCGCAAGTGCAGCATCCTCTTCCACAAGTACGTTTGTCCGGGAAATTTCTGGAGTACAGGGTGCCTGGAGATTTGATGAGCCAACCTACATGCCAATGAATGATTTCTCAGGGAATGGCAATAACGTCGCTTCTGAATCGGGTACAACTGTTGCAACCGGTATTTTTGGTAATGCTCGAACATTTGATGGCAATAGCGACTATGTAGAAATCAATGACAGTAGCAACCTGCGTATCACCCAACCATTATCAGTTGCTATTTGGTTTAAGAAATCATCTAACCCAAGCTCTAAGGAAACTCTTATTAGAAAAGATACCCAAATTGGGACTCGCACCCTTTTTGGTCTTAACTTCCTAACAAGTGGAAAAGTAGAAGCAGAGTACTTTAATAACCCAACAGACTATATAGTTGATAGTACTGCCACAACCTATGCTGATGGTAATTGGCACTACGCTGTCATGACCATTTCCGGAACAACCATGACGCTCTATGTTGATGGTGCCTCAACAGGTACACCGGCAACGATCACTGTTGGCAGTGCGCCAACAGGCGTCTTGGATATTGGCGCAGCACCCCCCTACAACGCAGGTGCACGCGCAGGTTTCTTTACCGGCACCCTAGATGAGCCCCGTGTCTATAATATCGCCTTATCTTCATCTCAGATTACTGATTTGTATTCCAATGGGGGTCAAAATTATGGCTATACTATTGCAAGTAATGCCAATACAGAAGAAGCACGAGCATATGTATCAACAGAGCCAACTATTGCATCATTAGGCCAAGAGCAAAATACTGTGACCCAAATGCTCCCCAGCTTTTATGTGCAACAGACAACTGGCAATGTAGCGCTTGGGACAACATCTGTTGCCTCTACTTCTGCCCTGCTCACTGTTGCTGGAGATATTAAGTCAGGGCTCTATGATCCAACTTCCTGGATAGCATCAAGTTATGGTGAATCATATCGTGCTCGCATTACCGTAGATAATACCCAGTCAGCATCTAGTTCTGCTAATGCAGACTACCAAGTGAAAGTATCAATCAATACAACGGCTCCTATCTCTGTTGGCAAGATGAGAAATGATTGTACTGGCGTGCGCTTTACTGATTCTGATGGTACAACCAATCTTAATTACTGGATGGAGCCTGGTACCTGCAATACGTCATCAACTATTTTCTGGGTAAAAGTCCCCCAGCTCCCACCAGGAGAAAAGAAAAATATCTATATCTACTATGGCAATTTGTCTCTGTCCACCAGTGTTTCATCTGCCGCGAATACATTTGTTCGCTCCATTAGTGGGCTTCAGGCGGCATACAGCATGGATATTACCTCCGGCACAACAGAAAGTGATACATCGGGTAATGGCAATACAGGGACACTTTCCAACGGAATTATTGCTAATGGCATGTTTAACAATGGTGTCTATTTTGATGGGGTTGGGGACAGTATCAGTATTGCCAATAGCAGCAGTATTAATTTTAGTAATGCCATGTCAGCTGATTTATGGGTCAAGCCAGGAGCAGTACAGCCTACCAGCGCAGATATTTTTAGTAAACATAATATCAATACAAGTGGTGGGTATATGCTAGAATCAACTGGAACAGGTAATACCTATTTCTTTGGCTGGAGTGATGGAGCTTCCTATCGATGTAACACAATCGGAGCAGGAACAGATAAATGGTCAAATGGGGGCATTATCCTTACACCCGACGTGTGGCAGCATGTCACCGTGACTAAATCCGGAACATCTGCAATCGCCTATGTAAACGGCGTGCAAGTCTCTACCTGTACGGGAGGCTCTTCCACAATAGGTTCTTCTTCCTCCCAATCTCTTAAGATTGGACAATCTGCAGGATCAAATGCCCACTTTTTTAGAGGATATATTGATGAAGTACACTTTTATGATGCAGCACTCAGCGCAGCAGAAGTAACCGATTTGGCAAACCCAACTGGTACTCCCCACAATGGCTATGCAACCACCAATTCTGCTAATACCATATATGTCCGCTCATTCACCAACCCAGAGCCAGTGGTGTCTGTTGATACCGAGCAAGACCCATCCCAGGTAGACCCAACACTCTATGTGAATAACACCTTTGGGAGAGTTGGAATCGGAACAGCCAATCCAACATCAACACTTGATATTGTGAGTAACCAAGCAGCAAATAACTCCCTAAGTGCGCTAAATATAGACACGGTAAATGACGGTGTATTTCTAACGACATGGAAAAGGGCCGGTACCTCTCTTGGGGCTATATTTGCAAATAATAATGGTCCACTAGTTATAGAAGCCTTTCCTAATGCAACATTAGGTACTACTGGCAACATTTCTCTTAACCCAGGTGGTGGCAATGTAGGCATTGGGACAACAACCCCAAACGCGACCCTTGATGTTAATTCAGGAAATATTCGTGTAGGACATAGCAGTGCAGGAGGCATAATTATTATGGATGGAACTCCAGGGGGAGGACATCAGTATGAATGGTACAATGACGCCGCTGGAACGTCTGGACAACTGGGTTTGTATGATCGTACCTATGGCAATTATGACGTTATTTGGGGAGCAACCGGGCAGATGACTGTTACCAGTGGTATCACTGGCGGTAACTTTGCGCTTGTTGTCCATAATGATGCCGTTTCTAATTCGGGTGATGGGATTAGAATTCAAGCAGGAGCAAATACCAGTGATACTGCCTTTTTTTTACAATACCTTGATGGAGACGGCACATCCTTGGGTACTGTTCAGGGAAACGGTGGAGGTGTCACCTATACCAATACCTCTGATATCCGTCTTAAGACAGATATTGCTCCAACCAATATGGGACTAGATCAGCTCTTACAGATTCCTGTTGTCAACTTCCATTACAAAACTGAGCCAACAGGCCCTCTGCAGACGGGGTTTATTGCTCAATGGCTGTATAATGTCTTTCCCAACGCAGTCAGCGTGCCGACAAACCCAGACGACAGATATGGAGATGTGAATCCACAAGATCCATGGGGTGTTGATTATGGAAGAATTACTCCACTTATTGTCAAGGCAGTTCAGGATTTAAATACCAAAGTTGATGTTGCCACAACGTCTGCAAATAGCCAGCTTGCAATGCTTTCTGGCAAACTTACTAATCTGGACCTCAGCGGTACCGGAGATATTATCATGAATCAAAATGCAACAGTCTCCGCTGACTTTACTATTCCCCACTATTACATGCTTTCTGACATATTCGGAAATCCAATTCATCAAATTGCCGCATTGTCTGAAGCAGTGATTGGAAACTTGAGAGTTGGATCCTTGCAAGCACAACAGACTATCACCAATTCCCTGTCTATTGCCACTGCCAATGTCACTATCGCTGGACAAAGTCTGTCCGATTACATTATTGGCGTTGTCCAGACAGCAATCAGCAATGGAAGCTTGAGCCAATTCAATAATGGAACTGTTAACTCGCCTATTGCATCTATTGATCAGCTTCACACCGGCATTGTCTCGCCTCTTGGGCAAGATAATAGCATTGCTTTGAGCCTAGGAAACTCTAGGATAGAAGTAAGAAATGGCGCAAGTGGATCTGCCGTGGCTACAATTGACAATATTGGTAATGCAACATTTTCTGGCACTCTTACCTCGCAAAATCTCGCAGTAAATGGCGATGCTACCGTATCCGGGACCCTCCACGCCAACAGAATTGAGGCTAATACCATTGCAGGACTGCAAGCAGTGGTGAGTACACTTTCTGCTCAAAATATTACCAATGTGACCAATATATACTTTGCTACACCAAGTGGAGCACCAACTGGTGAAAATATTGCTACAGGACTTGGTGGTAGTAGCAGTACCAATTCTGGACTGCTAAATCCATACCTTGGCTACACTAATTTAGCCTCATATTCTGGGTTCTTGGCATATGTCCCGAATTTAGACGCAACAACTGGTATGTTTGAACAAGGTCTTATGAGTCTTGGTACTACCACTCTTTCTGATACTACTATTACTGGACAGCTCGCAATTGGCAGTCAGTTAATTCTTGCCGACAATGGAGTCAACGTCTTGGGCGCAACATTTGATATTCAGCCACTTCGACAAGGAGGCGTGAATTTTGAAGGAGGGCTTTTGGCAATCGACACTGATGGCAACCTCACAGTCAATGGCAATGCAGTCTTTAGTAAAACCTTGGCTGCAAATATTATCTCGCCAATCAGCAATGACCGTAACCTTACGGTAAAATTAGGCAACAATCCAACGGCAACAGGTGCAGCATTAGCAACATCCAATCTTTCTGTTCAAAATGCGTCTGGCTCTGGCATCTTTACGATTGACCAGCTTGGTAATGTCATTGCGTCTGGCGCGGCAACGATTGGCAAATTGAATCTGCAAGTAGCAGAGCCAGCTCTGGCTGTGAGCAATACCGAACTTGTTGCAACAGGATCGGCAGGCACCGCAGATGTGAAAGCACACCAAACAGAAATAACAATCGACAACAAACTAGTAACGAGCAAATCACTTATTTACATCACGCCTGTTGGGCAAAGCACAATAACACCATACTTAATTCGCCAAGTTGATAAAACATCCTTTACTGTTGGTATTCCTCTTCAGCAGACAACCAACACAACATTTAATTGGTTAATCGTCAACTAAAAAAGAACATACTATATATAGTATGTTTGTCTATAAGAAAAGTTGATATAAATAGTATTTTTCTTCCTTGACAGTACTGCCCTGCTGAAACAGCACATATTACGTAGTATTTGCGGTGGCAAATACTATCTAGCAGGCTCTCATGGTATCCGAAGGACAAAGCCTATGTTAATAGTAAAAATTCTCCTTGACATTATACTTTTTGCCTTGTTACAGTTATACATACTGAAAGAAAATTATCTATGACAACCGAGCAAAAACAACAACTTTCTCAACACATTGAATCAAGTCTTTTCTTTTTATGGGGACTTACCTTTTTAGCTTTTCCACTGGTTGTGGGTACATTCACGACAGATGGGTTTTTCTTGCCAAAAATTTTGCTTTTGGCATTTGTCGTTTTTGTCTCACTGATTGCATGGGGAGTACAAATGGTGTTACAAGGACAAGTCCGTGTGAGGAGAACACCACTGGATGTTCCAATTATTCTATTCACTGTTGCAGTCATGATCTCTGCATTTTTTTCTGCCAACAGAATGGATAGTTTGATTACTTCCTTGCCAGTTGTTTTCTTAGCACTGAGTTACTTTGTATTAGTAAATATCTTTAAGACACGTAAAGTCGCATTATTTTTCTTAAGCAGCTTACTCACAGGTGCAGTCTTGGCAACAGTCATTACTGTTTTGTCTTACTACAAAGTCTATTTGTTGCCATTTGCGTCAACACGAGTCGCAACGTTTACAACACTCAATACATATATAGAATATGCCCTCTATATGGCGATTGTTTTGCCATTAACATTTTCTTTTATTCTTCCTGTTGTCAAAAAACATCTCACAGCACGTGTTGGTGTCTTTGCTATAGCAGGACTCGCTTTAGTTGCTGGACTCGCAGTTGTTGCTATGCCACTTTTGGGAGCACAAAAGCCAACACTCTTGCCTTTTGACGCAGGATTCCAAACAGCATTTGCAGCAATTTCTCAAGATAGTGGCAGAGTTTTGCAGACATTTTTCTTTGGAGAAGGCTATGGTAATTTTGCCTCAATTTTCGCAAGGTTCCATAACAGTTCTTTTAACACCAATCAGCAGTTGTGGTTTCTCTCTTTCAACAATTCATCAAGTTATGTCTTAGAGCTTTTGGCAACAACAGGATTGGTTGGTATTTTATCTTTCTTATTCATGGCATACCGAAGCATCTTGCCAATTGCCAAAAAGCAAAAAAATCCATTCTTTATTTCACTTATTGTCGCATTTCTCTTATCGGTTGTTGTTCCTTTCTCGTTTGTCGAAGTTGCGCTGCTTTTCTTCCTTATGGCAGGATTCACTCTGTCCCAAAGAGAGCGAATGCCACAAGATTACTTTGACATTGAATTGCAATTTGTTGCTTTGAAAAAAGGTGTTTTTGCCTTTACGACACTTGATGAAAATCAGACAGGCAAAAAAGATAGCCGCCCAACACCAATTGTTGCACTGGTTGTTCTTCTTGCACTCGTTGTTCTTCTTGGATTCTATACAACAACCTATGCGCTGTCCGATGCTTTATTCCAGCAGTCCCTGTCTGCAGCAAGTACCAATAATGGAACAATTGCATACAAGCTCCAAGCACAAGCAATCACCACTTTCCCATATCGAAGCGATTACTACCGCATTTTCTCTCAAACAAATATTGCACTTGCCAACTCGCTGTTAGCACTGCAAGCCGGTAAATCATCGCCAAGCGCGACAACACAACAAACAGCATTCACGCTTATTCAGCAAGCAATTACTGTTGGACGACAAGCAACAACACTTGCGCCCCAATCAGTCAGTGCATGGCAAAATCTCTCCAGTGTTTACCGGTCGCTCATTGGTGTTGGTCAAAATGCGCAGGATTTTGCTATAGCAGCAGCACAACAAGCAGCAGCACTTGATAGCGCAAATCCACAAGAATACTTGAGCCTTGGTGGTTTGTATTACCAAATTGGCCAATACGACAATGCAATTCGGATGTTCCAGCAGGCAATCAGTCTTAAGCAGGATTATGCAAATGCATATTACAATCTTGGCCACGCATACGAGCAAAAAGGAGATCTTCAAAACGCAGTAGCACAGTATCAAATCGTCAAACAATTAGTCGCGGCAGATGCGCAAAACGAGAAAAGGATCAGCGACGAAATAGCAGCACTTCAGGCAAAAATAGGTAATGGAGGACAGCAACAGCCAACAACACAAGGTCAAACATCTGGCACACAACAGCAACTATCTTTGCCACAAGCAAATGGATTGCCAACTCAGACACAGCAAGTGCCTTTGGTCTCCCCTACACCAACTAAATAAACCACGATTTTCTATTCGTCACTTAGTACCGTGAGTGAGCAATTGAACCATGATGAACTAACGTGACGAGAGCTCTCTGCTTCTTTTTGTCGGAACAGAAAGAAGAAAAAACTTTTTTTCCACAAAAAATCCAACCCCTGGGAGCTTTTCAATGAATTGATACGTTTCTTGCTGGTTGGATAATTTGTTAGGCGCCTTTTTGCTGCCTAAAACAGTCTCGGCACAAAACCGGCTTGTCGCCTCGAGGTTGGAAAGGCACTGTGTCCTTTTTACCACAATTTGCACAAGTTATTTCGTACATCTGTCTTTGGCCTCCGCCAAATCCGCCTCGATTGTCACCCATTCGAGCCTTTTTAGCTGCTCGACAATCTGGACATCGTTTTGGTGGATTTGTGAAACCTTTTTGCTGGTAGAATTGCTGTTCTGAAGCAGTCCATGTAAATGGCTTACCACAGTCTGCGCATGTTAATGTTTGATCTTGCATTGATAGTCACCCCCCATCTGGAATTTTATCTTTTTATTTCCAACTGTTCCTATTTCTAGATGAAAAGGTGACCCTTGGAGAAATTCACTCCCAATAGTATAGCAGAAATGGGGCAAAAGGGCAAGAAGAGCTAGCGCTGTTCCCCTTGTTGCCTTGCTCTACTGTTTCGCGTTCTGCCTTCACCGATCCTCTTCTTGTGCTGTTCTGTAAGCGGAACACGACCTCTTTCTCGGCTTTTTCTTCGCCTTTCTCTGCTGATCGTATCATTATGTGCGTCCGTATTTGGTCCTCTGCGCTTTCCGCGTCTTTCTTCCGTCATGGGAGATAAGTATAGCAAAATTGAGGCTAGAAGACAACTGACAATGCGTACTGACTGATAACTCTGAGGCTAAATTGTGGACCGGAAGAGACTTGAACTCTCGACCTCCTCCATGCCATGGAGGCGCTCTACCAACTAAGCTACCGGCCCTGGGTGGACCATAGCGGAATCGGACCGCTGTATCTACAATGCGAATGTAGCGCACTACCACTATGCTAATGGCCCAGAATAGTATGTAGTATATGGTATTTTGTATTTGGTATAAAGAGGAGTTTTATAAAAATAAAAATACTAGATACTCTCAAGGTAAATATGGAAGTGGATTGACCACATGTCCACCAATCCTAATTTCAAAATGGGTGTGTGGTCCGGTAGATCTTCCGGTAGACCCTCTGTAGCCAATCAGCTGACCCTGAGACACACTTTGCCCCACCCCAACGACTGGTTGGCTTACCATGTGCGCGTACATGGTTGAGTAGCCTCCGCCATTGTCCATTAAAATATGACATCCATAGCCGTAATTCCAGCCACATGAGCTTTCATCAATCACGCCACTTTTGGCAGCATAGATTGGCGTCCCAACAGGTCCTGCGATATCAAGTCCTGTATGATACAAGCTGAAATACTGCGTCAGAAGACCTCTGATTGGCCAAACAAATCCTCCTGAAACTTCTCCTGAATACTCAGGAACCTGCGCATAGACTGGCGCAGAATAGGTCGGCTGACTTGACGGCTGCACACCATCCGGGACAATAAGAATTTGCCCAGAAACAAGTGAGAAGGTTTCGGGATTGGCAAAATCATTGAAAGGAAAATCAACGATTTTCTGTGCGTCAGTGGCATACTTTTTGGCAATGGAGTACACGGTATCGCCTGCTTGGACTTTGTACGCAACGCCGGTAACTGGTAATATTTTAAGACTATCCCCTACTGTCAGACCATCGTCTGTCAGGTCATTTGCCCATTTAATGGTATCCTCAGAAATGCCAAATTTCTGTGCAATTGATGACAATGTATCTCCTTTTTCAACAGTGTAATCAATAATTTTGCTGCGAAGTTGGGAAGAAATTTGTGTTTGAAATACATTGGTATCTACAGCTATTGATTGCTGCGTACTGTTGGGACTTGGCGTTTTCTCAAGACCTTGGGTTTGTGCTGCAAAAAGTGGAAATGTATCTGCTAGAAATGGTGTTATCATTACACCCAAGCCAATAACCAAAATGGTCGCAAAGTGCAAAAAAGGCCGGGTGTATCGGCCTCGTTTCATTTGAAAAAAGTGAACCAAAATATTCTTGATGCTTTCTAAAAAAGCAATCACAGACATCATGTGGTGTCTGGTGTAGGAATAGACAAATCTAAGAAATTCACTCACGAGTTGTATCCACGACACAACCACATTTTTTGTTTTGCCAACTTTTGAAAAAAATACATGCATGGAGTTCTCCAATGGTATCAAAATGAGCATTTTGAGTCAAATCCATTTGACAAATATACACTCTAGGTATATAGTCTTGCCCTTATCCTATGAATGCTCATGAAACCTATCATTTAGATGTTGTTGCAGCAGAGTGGTGCCCCCATTGTACAGATGCAAAAAAGCAATTAGACACATTTGTTCATAACTACCGATGGCCACTTAACCGAAAAGGATTTACGTATGATTGGACGTATCTTGAAGATAAAGACGGCGGTCCGCTCCCACAAGAGCAGGCAGAACACGATAAAATTGCAGAACTATTTATTCGCATGGGATGGGACGGCGCATACCCTACTTTTATCCTTACTAAGTCTGTCAGCGTGCAACAAAATGTTGATGGAAAAGTACAAGAAGATTCTTATCCTGTCTCCCGAACTGTTTTGTTTGGACTTGACACAAGAGAACTTCGTCGGGCGTTAAGAATCAGACCTTTGTCTCGATTTTTTCCCAGTAGAAGAACACAGTCGTTAAAAAATAGTTAGGAAACTTTGAGGGTTTTTAAGAAATCTGCATTATCATCTGTTTTGGAAAGCTGCTCCATTAAGCGCTCTGTTCGCTCTCCTTCTCCCAACATATCAAGCATTCTATGAAGTGTAACAACTTGCTTTAAGGTTTCTTCTGGAAGAATTCGTGCTTCTTCTCGAGTACCTGACTTTGCTACATCAATTGCTGGGAAAATTCTTCTTTCTGCAAGAGATCGAACTAAGTGCAATTCCATATTGCCCGTTCCTTTAAATTCTTCATATATAAGATCATCCATTCTGGATCCTGTTTCTATAAGCGCTGTTCCGATAATAGTGAGGCTTCCACCTTCCTGGCAATTTCGTGCTGCACCGAAGAATTTCTTGGCTGGGAATAATGCTGCTGGATCAAATCCGCCGGAAAGTGTACGACCAGATGGTGCAACACCCAAATTGTATGCACGGGCAAGTCGCGTGATCGAATCCAAAAGAATAACAACATCTTTTCCTTCTTCAACAAGTCTTTTTGCTCGCTCTAATGTAATTTCTGCAACGCGAATTTGGTTTTCTGGTGACTCGTCAAAATTTGAAGCAACTACTTCCCCCTTTACCGATTGAGAAATATCTGTTACTTCCTCAGGACGTTCTGCAATAAGTGCTGCCATTAAATGAACATCTGGAAAGTTGGCAGAAATTCCTGCTGCAATTTCTTTAATAATGGTTGTTTTTCCAGCTTTTGGAGGTGACACAATCATGCCCCGTTGTCCAAATCCAATTGGCGCAACCAAATCAATAATGCGGGTGGACATTGGTGTTTTGCCGGTAGATAATTTGATTTGTTTATTTGGATAGACTGGAGTTAGGTCGTCAAACCATGGTCTTTTCAGTGTCTCCTCCGCACTCTTGCCGTTGACTGTTTCGACTTTCAGCAAACCATAATACCTCTCATTATCTTTTGGTGGTCTCGCAACGCCGCCTACTTTGTCTCCTGCCCGAAGCATAAATCTGCGAATTTGCGATGCAGAAATGTAAATATCTTTATTGCTTGGGACAAATTTTGGACGTAAAAATCCATGTCCTTCCATTTGGACATCTAAAATACCAGTGACCTCTTCTGTTGGACCCTGGAGTGCCATTTGTGCAGGCTGCGTAACACCATTGGTATCATGCTGCACGGGTCTTGCAAAAGAACGTGCTCCACCCATTTCATTGAATGGCTGGAATGGTCTATGCTGAACAGGAGCGCCAAATGGTCTGAATGATTTACCAGAAGAGCTGTCAAAAGGCTTCACATCTTGTTGTGTAGCCGGCTGCTGTGGCTCTGTTTTTTGCTCGTCAGCAACCGTGGCATCTGCATTTTGCATTGCAGAACCAACAAAATCAGAGACAGAAGATGTTTTCTTATACGCCATAGATTTACTGAATTGTCATTTTGGGTAACGTTTTTCCGAAAGATTTAGGAGCAACCATGTGTATTACACCATACGACGATATGTTTGTCAAGAGAGATCCTTCTGTCTCGGAGAACAACCGCGTGCCGATTTGACAAGATATCCTGTCTTCTGATACACTTTTTGTATTGGAATAGCATTCTAGACCACGTATAAAAGGATCTACAAATCCCTCTGCCCATACTGTTTATGCAACCGAAAAAACCATCTGTATCTGTTTTATTGCCAGTCCACAATGTGGGACATTATCTTGCTGCCTGTCTGGATAGTCTTCTTGACAGCACCTATGAAGATTTTGAGATAATTGCTATTGACGACTTCTCACGGGATGACACCTGGAAAATTCTTAAAATTTACAAACAATTGGACAATCGTATCAGAATATATCGTAATGTGAAACACTATGGCAAGGCAATTACTCTTAATCGGGCACTGAAAAAAGCAAAAGGACATTTGCTTGCCCTTATGGATGGCAAAGACATGGTGTATAAAAATAGACTAAAAAAACAGGCTACGTATCTTCAAAACAATCCTCAGGTCGTTGCCGTTGGTACACAGTGTACCTTTATTAACAGCATAGGGAGATCTACAGGCAAAAGCGCATTCCCCCAACACACCGAGACAATTTATCACAGACCACTTCATGGCATTGCTTTGGATTTTGAGACAATTATGATCAACAAAACCGTCTTGCCAAAAGATTTGCTGTATTTTAATACCTCGGAATCTGCTGTTTTGTATTCAGATATTACTATGAAGCTGCTTCAATTTGGAAACATTATTAACCTTCCCCACTTCCTTCAATACCGCCGAACAGAAAATCCCCACCGAAAGACAACATTTAAGAAAATTCCAAGTCTGATTAAACTTTGGATTCAATCAATGGATACCTACGAGTACCGCCCCAACCTTCGCTCCTTCCTCAATACCTTCCGCTCCCCTGACCTTTCTACCCAATAACACATCGTCTCGTATTGTGTATTTATTTTATCGTACTTTCTTATACTCAATCCTCTTTGTTGCTTCTCATGTTTTGTGCGTGAAGAACGAACGAGCCATCAGGGGGAACCCACCAAAATGGTGGAGGGGGTGTTATCCCCCGACAGAGCGAGTGAGGAACTGAAAGCACAAAAGGAGATTGCAACAAAACCCTTTGATTCTTTCGGGTACGAAAGAATAACTAAAACTCTTTCCCAAAGTTATCCACATGTTTTGGGATATCTTTTTTAGATTGTCACAGTAGTCTAAATGAAACTATCTATGCTATAGGGTATGTTCTATTTTATCGGAAAAGGGCTATAGGTTTGACACACTTGACAACGCGTGATACAATTCAAAAAGAATATGAAAATCATCACTGCCTTATTCAACACGCTACATAAGCCTACAAAGGTTCTTTCTTCTCTTGATGACTACAAGCAAGCAGCACTCATAAAACAAGGTCGTACACAGTTTGAAAAGCTTTTAAAAAAGGGTTTAGCAGTGCCAGTGGTATTGTTGTAAATAAAGAAACGTTGGCCGCAAGCTGACGAGGTCTTTAACACAAAAAAGAGCATCGCTTTCGTTACTCAGTGAATATGAATTCGGTACGAAAAGCAATGCTCTTGAAAATGCAAATAGTCCTTTAGGCAGGAAAAAACTACATGCAAAAAGTTTGTAACAAATGCATTGCATGCTGTCAAGAAAATTGACGAGGCCGTTTTTTTGAGTTTAAGTTGATAAGACAATAAAAATCATCTGCGATTTTTGAACGAAATTATATCTTATCGACAGAAAGAGGTGGAAGACTTGGGCAGGGTCCTCCATCTCTTTTTGGTTTTTTCTTTACAGTAAGACCTTGGCACTCATTGCAGCCAAACCCCCGAGGACCAAAACACCTGCCTTTTTATCTCGGTTTATGGGATAAAGAAGAAAAATTCAACCAGCTGGCGAAGTGCCGACGGTTGAGTAGTAATATATACTTTTCTTTGTGTTTTCTTTCGAGCAATCCGTGCAGATAATCTGTTTGTCTTCTTCATAAGTATGATACCAGTATGTGAAAACGCCTTTTCAATGTCAACGAAATCAAAATTGTGTGCATAATTGCATACAATTGTTATAAATTGCATATTGTAATTGGCAAAAACTCTTTTTATACTTAATCTATGGATTCTTTATTGTCTGTACGGCAAGTTGCATTTATTTTAAAGGTTCATCAGCTTACGATTCGTCGTTATATCAAAGATGGACGGCTTAAGGCAGTTAAGGTTGGCGGCAATGTACGAATTAAAGAACAAGACTTGTCATCTTTTCATAAAGATTTGTTTACCGCAACACCACAACAAGCAATTATTATAAAAGCAAAAAAAGGCAAAGTCGAAAAACCATTTGGCTATGAAGATCCGTTTCTTAAACTTTCTGGTCGAGGTGCGTCACTGACATAACCTATGCAAACAAAAGTTTTTTTAGCAGAAGATGCATTGCTGGCATTTATTGATAGAGCTCATGCCAAACACTTACATGCAGGAGCATTTTTCCGTTATTTTGCGCAAGAACATTGTTTCTTATTTACAAATATATCAATAGTATCAGCAACATATCAAAAAATATCTGAAGTAATCAATTTTGCTGTTGCAAAAGATTTTATCAAGGCATTAACATTTAGTAATATTGCTGTTTTGTCACCAGAAATTGTAGAAATTAATACAGCAATGAAAGTGGTTGTTGGAACATCTGATATGTCGTTTCAAGAATCCCTTATGCTGACTATGGCCGAAAAACGCGGGATCCATGAAGTCTGCACTTTTTCCCAACTACATCAGCTTTTTGGCATTAAGACATTCTTCTTGCCTGTATAAGATCTTTAGTTTTTTCCAGAACCAGCACTGAAACGGAAATTATCTAGTAGTTTTTATTTGTCTTTTTTACTTAAGACACTTTGTATTTTCTCAACAATCCCATCGAGCTTAACATCTGATTTTACCAGGTAATATGCAGGCTGATATGCAATAATTGCTTTTATCGTTGCATCTGTGTCTGCGCTGACATTGGTTAGGATAATTACCGGAACCTTCTTCCCCCACACATCTTGCCTGAGTTTACTCATCATAGTCATACCATCCATTTTTGGCATAAGAAGATCCAAAAGAATGACATCTGGATGGTGGGCAAGAGCCAAAGACAGTCCCTCTTCCCCATCCCGAGCCTGAAATGTGGCAAATCCTGACTCTCTGAGCTTGTCTCGTAAGACCTGGAGCATCGGCACCTCATCTTCAACAACTAAAACAATCTTTTTTTCTTCAGCCATATATGTAGTATTTACTTTCTTGACAGAAAATGCAAGATTCCCTTAACGCAGCTCTTTTGTTCCAGCCTTTCTCTGCATACCTGTTTTTGGGTATCGCAAGGTAAATGTTGTTCCTTTCTTCTCAACCGATGCAAAGGAAATGCTGCCACCTGTTGCATCTGCAATTGATTTGACAATATACAAACCAAGTCCTGTCCCATCCCTGTCTATTTCTTTTGCATTGTCCGCACGAAACATTTTGCTAAAAATATGCTTTTGTGCATCTTTCGGAATACCAACACCATGATCCATAATTTCCAGAACAAAACCTTTTTCATCCGAAGATACATGAATCACTATTTCTGTATTATCTTTACTGTACTTAATTGCATTGGAAAGAAGGTTTTGTACAATAATGGTGAGGAGCCTGGGATCAGCAGAAAATTTTGCCAAATGAGCTGGTATTTTCTTTACCAGCTTTATTTTTCGCCTCTGTACATCAGATTTAAAATCTGCAACAACCGCGTCAATCACGCTTTCATACGAAACAGCGGTAGGCTCTGCAATAAATGTCCCCAACTCCAAGCGTGAGGCATTTAGGAGCGCATTAATAAGTGCTACCATGCGCAGGCTTGCGTGATAAATAACCTGTACATATTCCTTCTGTTTGGCTGGCATCTTGCCAAGCTCATTAGCCATGAGACGCTCTATGTGCCAATTAATCGTTGTTAGTGGCGTCCTGAGCTGATGCGATGCAAGAGAGACAAATTCTGATTTTGCTTTATCCACCTCTATTTCTTTTGTAATATCACGGAAAATTTCAATTGTTCCAACAATCTTGTTGTTTAGTTTAATTGGCGTTAGAGTAAACCGCACGGGGAATTTGCTCTTATCAGGCCTCATGTAATAATTATGAGGAGAGGTAACAATAGTCTTTCCAACTTCCAAAACTTTTGCCATGGGACGCTCTTCAGGCGGAAGCGTTCTTCCCTCCCCGTCTTGCATAGGCACTGTTTCGGCAATATTTTTTCCAATCAAATCGGATTTTTTCATATGAAGCATTTCGCACGCTGCATCATTAACGAGCGTAATTTTCCCTGTATCATCTGTTGCTATCATCCCCTCCCCAATAGATTTCAACAGCGCCTCGTCTTCGACTTTTTCTTTTTCTATTCTTTCCCGGGAAAGTTTTTTCTCGGTAATGTCTCTAAAATTAACAACGACCGCGGCAACTGTCGGATCAAGCAAAAGATTCGTTCCAACAGCCTCAACCCAAATGACTTTTTTGTCTTTTGTTATAGTTCGGTACTCAATTGTTATGACACCGCCTGGCTTGAGAACAAGCTTTGCCAACTCTTTCATCGTAAAGTTCCTGTCTTCCTGAGCCACTAAATTAAACCCTACTGTGCCCACTAGTTCTTCAGGTGCATATCCCAGAAGTTGCTTTACCGATGGACTTGCATAAGAAATACGTGATGCTGCATCAATGAGAACGAATGCGTCAAAGCTTTTTTCTATAAGCGAACGGAATCTTTTCTCGCTCACTTCAAGACCTTTTCTTGCTTGTTTGCGTTCAAGAAGTGCTGCGCAAATTGCCAACAGAGAAAAAGATGTCACTGAAACATAGAATGCCACACGAAGCAGTGATCTATTAACATCATGGGGTAAAAAAAACGGGCCTGTTCCATGAACGGTATACCACACCGCAATGAGTGCGATAAGAAGTACGCCAGTTGTTATTTCGCGCCTTCCAAAACGGAATGCTCCCCAGACAAGAATCGGATAGACAAAATAGTCAAAGGGGAAATTCCCAGAAAAGATAGACTGTGACGTTAGAATGACAAGAAAAAAGAATAAGAAAAGTTCTGCAATCTTCACAAGATTTAGCTGCAGGTGAATACGCATCTTGTGAATACCAAAAATAATAATAAACGGAGCAATAATCAGCGCTCCCCCAACGTCACCAAAAATCCATGTAAACCACACTTGCCAAAAATTCGATAAAGAAGCATATCCTCCAAAAATAAGCGTTGTTACACCAATAGTTGCGCTCACCATTGCTGCAAAGAGTACGCTGCCTGTAAATTTTGACACATCGACTGCGTGATCAAACGCGTTCTTTCCATGAGCAAAGCGATTAACCAGATATGCAGCGACCAGCGCCTCTAATGTATTTCCAAGAGCAATACCGATCGACGTAGCTATATTGCCTTGTGTTGTGACATTAACAAGAAATGCTCCCAAGAAAATTGATGGCCACACTTTTCTTCCAAAGAGAATAAGCACAGCAATTGCAATACCTGTCGGCGGCCAAATAGCAGTTGAGCTCGCATTGATAAATGCAAGACTGAGCCCTAATTTCCCTGCAAAGGTATAGGCAAAAAAGACAATAATAAGCAGAGCAAGATATCTGAAGGTAAAGTCCTTGAGATAAAGCAAAAGATTTTTTTTCACTCTATCCTAACTATAGAAAGAACTTTTTCCAAATGCAAATTATATTTTTTTGGCAAAAAGCATGCGGCCAGAAGAGGTTTGGATAACACGACTTACGACAACATTCAGAAAATGGTCCAAGTACCCACTTCCCTGCTCCACAACAATCATCGTTCCATCGTCCAAATATCCTACTCCTTGCGTTGGATCTTTACCAATGTGTTGAATCTTGACATGCAGGCTCTCGCCAGGCACGGCAATCACTTTTAATTTATTTGCCAAATGATGCACATTAATTGCTGTTACCCCAGAAACACTCGCTTTCTTTTCTAAATTAAAATCACACGTAATGAGCCTGCCTTTGTACATTTTTGTCATGGTCAAAAGCTTTTCATCTACCTCTTTTTGCTTGTCTGTTTTTTCGTTTCCTGGCAAAATAAGAAGTTTTATGTACCTACTTCTTTTCACTTTTTCTAGTCTTTCCAAACCTCGTTGTCCTCTTTCACGTTTTACCATGTCCTGCGAATCCGCAATATGCTTTAACTCAAGAAGAATAAATTCTGGAACAATCACAAACCCATTCAAGATGCCGGTGTCAATAACATCAAAAATTCGTCCATCAATAATTGCCGATGTGTCCAAAAAAACAGCTTTTTCTGCTTCTTTTTTATTTTTTGGTTTTTTCTTTTTTACCGTGCTTTTCTGCCACCCTCGTGGGAATTTTGCAGCCAATGTTTTGGCAATCTCATCTGCCAAATTACCCACAAAGTGCGAAGAAACAACTGGCGGCTTAACAGCAGCTGTCTGAACTATCTCTGGTTTGGTTATTTTTTTTGTATCCATACAGGTAAATTAAACAGTGAGTTATTGATCATTTGCCAAACTACTACTCTTCATTTGGAATCGTAAAATGTCTCTCGTCCGCCTGTTTCCATTGCTTACTTCCTGGAGTATAGCCAAAATTTTCCAGTGTATCCATAAGTGTTGCTTGTCCTTCTGCGCTAATCACTTTGGTAAACCCCAATTTCCGAGCCTCTTTCACTCTTTTTGTCAGATCAGGTACTTTGCGTAACTCCCCCAAAAGCCCAACCTCTGCAATACCAACTGTTTTGGTAAGCGGTTTATTTTTCAGCGATGAATATATCGCCAAACATACACCCAAATCCACTGCTCGATCACTTACTTTTATTCCTCCTGCTACGTTGACGAAAACATCGTAATTTTCTAAAGGCAATTTTGCGTGTTTTTGCAGCACAGCCAACAAGAGCTCGACTCGCTTATTGTCCAATCCCAGACTTACTCTCCTGGGCATAGGAAATTTAGAATAGACAACAAGTGCCTGAATTTCTATAAGAAATGGCCTACTTCCCTCTAAAATAACAGTCAAAACAGATCCTGGAGCGCTTTGCTGACCATCCGATAGAAATATTTGTTCAGGATTTTTTACTTCAGTCATGCCGTTTTCATCCATGAGAAAAATACCAACCTCGTCTACTGGACCAAATCTATTTTTAAAGGAGCGTAAAATTCTTGTCTTGGTATATTTTTCTCCTTCCAAGAAAAGCACCGTATCAACCATATGCGATAAAACCATTGGCCCTGCCACCATGCCTTCTTTTGTAACGTGACCAACCAAAAAAACAGGAATACCAGTCTGCTTTGCAGACCGAATAAAGCGAGAGGTAGCGTAGCGAATTTGTGATACAGACCCACTCATTCCCCCAGCCTCTTCACTTTCTACTGTCTGGACAGAATCCACGACGACAAAATCAGGTTTTGTTTGCTCGATAATCTCAACAATCTTATCAACATTTGTGATAGATAAAAGCAAAAGATTTTCTGGTAACTTTGTGTTTGCTATTTGATTTTTTGAACTTATTTGGGATTTGGAATTTGGGATTTGAGGATTGCCATCTAAAAGACGAGTCGCCCGCATTGCCACCTGCTCTTTTGATTCTTCTGCAGAAATATACAAAACAGCTTTTGTTTCTTTTTCTTTTGCCAGGTTTAAACACAGCTGCAACAAAACAGTACTTTTGCCAATTCCCGGATCTCCTGCTAAAAGTGTTGCGGACCCTTTGACAATTCCCCCACCCAATACTGTATCCATTTCCGAAAAGCCTGTAAAAAGCCTTTCTTTTGGCGATAAAACAATCTCGCTCAGCGGCTGGGCTGTTATATTTTCTGTCGAATGATAACTTGCTGTTGTTTGGGATTTAGGATTTGAGGATTGCCTAAACTCTTTAAAGGTGTTCCAATTTCCACATTCAGGACACTTTCCTAAATACGCAGGAGAATCATATCCACATTCCTGACAGACAAAAGAGACAACGGATTTAGGCATAAAACTATCCCAAGTATACTACGACCTGCGCAGAAACACTAGAATCTCATCAAGCTATTGCAAAAAGAAAGACATCTTATAATATTGATTTTCTGCTTCAAGTGCGTTATTATAGCTACCTATGGAATTCAGAAGTCCTGTTCGGTGGGCTAAAGATGCCTGGTTGGGAGCGTGGGATACAAAAATTACTATGGTCACCTATCCGATTGCGGGACTACTTGTCTTTGGATTCCTTGGAGACCTAACACACCATGCAAATTTTGAGCTTGCATCATTTTCTGAACCTATGCACATCCTTGGCGGCGAGCTTGGCGGGTTAGCTGCCTTAGATAGATCAAGCGTCTGGGGCAGTTTTGCCATAAGACGAGATCGATTCTTTCTTCGATCGATTGCCTATGGATTACCACGCGTAAGACGAGGAAGATGGTAGCCGACACACTATAGACCGTTATTAACGGTACATCAGAGGCTTTTCCAAAAGTACAGGAGTTAACATAACTTTTCTTTTTCGTGAATCTATTGCAACAACAGTTGCTTGCACTTTTTGACCCATTTCATAGGTTGTTGTTGGCGGGATTTTATCTTTTTTCATCAGTCCTTCAACCATTGTTCCATCCACTTCGCCCAAATCAACGACCAAGCCATCGTTTGTCATTTCTTTGGCAAGTCCTGTCACTTTTTTGTCTGCTGGAAAAGCATCCAAAACAGCCTGGAATGGGTCTTTGGTAAGCCTTTTTATTGATAAGTCGATTCTTTTGGAACGTGGATCACTGCCAATCACGACTGCTTCTACTTCTTGTCCGGAATGGAATAAATCATGCAAATCTGCTACTTTTTCCCATGCAATTTCTGAAATATGGACTAGTCCATCGACAGTCATTGATTCACCAGTTGCGCTGACAAATGGAAGACTGACAAAAATGCCAAACTGCGTAATACCACTTACTGTCCCATGTACTTTTGTCCCTGATTTATATTCATTGGCCAATTTCTTAAAGTCATCTTGAGAAAGTGCTGTTTTTTGAGAAAAAACAATTTTCTTACTCTCTCTATTCAGTTCTGCAATAGAGACCTGAATCTTTGACCCTACCATATCTTCTGCTTTTTGATTTTGCGCCATGTGAGAATTTGGCAAAAAGCCAACCAGTCCTGTTTCTGATTCCACAACTAAGCCGCCTTTTGTTGTCTCAACAACTGTCACCGACATTTTCTGGCCTGTTTTTTGTAAACGTTCTTCTTCTTGCCACAATTTTTCTGCCATAAACTCCCGAAGTGTTACTGCAGGATAGCCATTATCTGATTCTGGATACAAGACAACTGCAGTCACTTTTTCTCCAACAGTCAAGAAATTCATAAGCTGCTTATGGAGTCGCTTCTCTTTTTCCAAAACAATCATGTCAACACCCTTATCTGAGTGAAGCATAATGTCCTGATTGGAAAGCTTGATAATTGTTCCTTCAACTTTCTCTCCTTTTTTCAATGGTTGAATTTTTGAACCCATTTTGGCCATGAGTTCGGCCATGGAGAGTGCTGGTTTAGATGATGTAGCTGTCATGTGTTGTCATAGTCCCTTTCGTATTGGATAGATACAGTATACCAGGAAAACGTCCTCTTGGCAATTGAAGAATAAAGACAAACAAGAAATATACTCAAAAAGTAAAAAGAAAGTTATGACGTTTTATTTTCTAAATACGCCTACAAATTGTTTTACAAACGGAGCTGCTTGCAAAACAGGTTTCTTTCAAGAAGATGAAAGAAAGCATCTTAAGAATTGTAGCAATTGGTTTTTAAGGTCCAGACATGGGCAGTCCTCCTTTCTGAAAAGTAGAACTAGGAAGATATTTTTTGAAAAAACCTGTCTGTCGACAGGCAAAGAAAAACCCGGGGCCAGAAAGTCCAGAAGGTGCGGTCGGAATTCCAAATGGAAATACCATACCACCTTTACCGTACAACTAATAATGGTACGTGTCAAATTCTCAACAAAAAATTCTTCACTTTTGGACGATAAAAATTTGTTTTGTGTTCAAGTCCCGGCCGAGAGCTACCGCTCGCACAAAGCGCATATTAAATAGTATTCGCGGTGGCGAATTCTTTAGCGGCAGACTTTCCTGGTGTCCGAAGGACAAAGCCTATTCTCAACCAATAAAAAACCTCCACTTGCGTGAAGGTAATTTACGTTTTGTGTTCAAGTCCCGGCCTCGATCTATTGTCCCAGAACGTAAAGATCTAGTATCGTCAACGCTGAAGTGTTTCACGACTCTGTTCGGAATGGGAAGAGGTGGTGCCACTACGCTCCAGAGACCGAAGCTTCAACACAAAACTGGCTATTAGTCTTTAGCTAATAGTCTTTATTAATTTTTAGTTATTAATGAACGCTTGCCAGCAACTGATGACCAGCTGCTAGCGACCAATTAACGCTCTTTAACAAGGAAGAGAAAAACCCGATTTTAAACGGATCAGTATACTGTAATAGTCTACTCGTCGACCATTAGTACTGGTAGGCTTAATGCATTGCTGCACTTCTACCGCCAGCCTATCAACCTGGTGATCTTCCAGGGGTCTTCGTGCTTGCGCACCTGAAATCTTATCTTGAGGCCTGCTTCCCACTTAGATGCTTTCAGCGGTTATCAGTTAGGAACATAGCTATCCGGCGGTGCTTGCATTGTTGCAAACAACCGGCACACCAGGGGTTCCCTCAACCCAGTCCTCTCGTACTAGGGTCAAACCCTCTCAAATTTCACACGGATATGCAGGATAGAGACCGAGCTGTCTTACGACGCTCTGAACCCAGCTCGCGTGCCCTTTTAACTGGCGAACAGCCAGACCCTTGGGACCTTCTCCAGCCCCAGGATAGGACGAGCCGACATCGCGTAATGTACTCTATTACTAGAAACTTTGACTATCCCTTCATCCTTCTTCGCTCTGCTCATCAGGGTAAACCCTTTTCTTTTTTAAAAAGAATGGGTTTACTCCGAAAGAGTGAAACGATTGAGGAGCTAGCCGTATGATAGAGGCTATAAATTTTGCACTTCGATAAACTCAGTACAAAGAGCACTCTATCTCACCATGTTTGCAATGCAAACAATGGATCAGTCGATACAGTCGCCTAAGGCGACCTCGGTGTTGACCTTCCTTTTCCGTAAAAAGGAGTGGGTGTTCACCGATTTGAGCTAGTTAATTCTAATTTCCATTGCATGGGTAAATTTCAATGGATAATTCAGGCTTCAACTTTGCAGTTAAGGCGCCCCAATGTTATTAAGGTGCCAAACCGCCCCGTCGCTGTGGACGCTTGGGAGCGATCAGCCTGTTATCCCCGGGGTAGCTTTTATCCGTTAAGCTCCGCGCCTACCACTAAGCGTCGGAGGATCACTAAAACCGACTTTCGTCCCTGCTCGACTTGTAGGTCTCGCAGTCAAGCTGACTTGTGCTTTTGCGCTATCACTACGATTTCCTTACGTAGCTAGTCAACCTTTGTACGACTCCGTTGCGTTGTAGGAGTCAATCGCCCCAGTTAAACTGCCAACCAAGCACTGTTCCCCTCCCGAATTTTTATGCGGGTCGAGGTAATGCTCACTCATTCCAAAGAGAGGTATTTCACTATTGCTTACGCTCCCTCCTATTCTAAACATATAAAATAAGCTTGCAAATGCCAAGATACAGTAAAGCTCCCGGGGTCTTTTTGTCCATGCATACCTAGGCCGCGTCTTCACGGCCATCTCAATTTCGCCGGGTAATGGATTAAGACAGTTACTCAGTTATTCTACCTTTCGTGCGGGTCGGAACTCGCCCGACAAGGAACTTCGCTACCATAGAACAGTTATAGTTACTGCTGCCGTTTACTGGAGCTTATATCCTAAGCTAGGTCTTGCGACATCACCAGAGATATTTGACTTACCAGCACTGGGCAGGTGTCAGCCCCTATACGTTACCTTTCGGTTTTGCAGGGACCTGTGTTTTAGATAAACAGCTACTAAGTACTCTTTTGTTGCAACCGCAATTGCTTGCGGCAAGGCATCTCCCATAGGTTACGCCTAGATTTATTGCCGAGTTCCTTAATCCACTTTCTCCCGATCATCTTAGTCTACTCGACTTGTCCACCTGTGTCGGTTATGCGGTACGGTAAAAAAATGCTTTGTTTGTACTTGCGTAAAACGTAATGATGCGTTTCTCGGAAGCTGAAAGACACTAAATCATATATTCTTGCGAACATACTTTGACTTGTAACTTACATAAACAAGTTAACGGATTTGCCAATTAACTCTTGTTTGTCACTTACACCAATCTTGCGATGGCTTAGCTTTCCACCTTCGTAACACCCTTACACGAACATTCTCTTGTAGGCGAATCTTAGCGCCTTATCCATCAGGTTACACCACATTAAACGAGGCACACCCTTAGGACCGACTAACCCTCCGCTGATTTACATTGCGGAGGAAACCTCGGACATTCGATGACGCAGTTTCTCACTGCGCTCTCGCTACTCATACCGGCATTCTCACTTCTGACCACTCCACCAAACCTTACAGTTTAGGCTTCACCGCTGTCAGAACGCTCCCCTACCAATCTTTCGATTCTCCAATTTCGGTACATAACTTGATCCTCCGTAATTTCCGGCGCCACAAACCATCCGCCAGTGCGCTGTTACGCGTTCTTTAAAAGGTGGCTGCTTCTAAGCCAACTTCCTGGGTGTCTATGGATCGTGACTTCCTTGTAAACTAAGTTATGATTTAGAGACCTTAAATGGGAGTCTGGGATGTTTCCCTTTCGCCGCATCAGCTTAGCCCGACACGACTGACTAGCTAGTTGTACCACCATGTATTCGGAGTTTGATAGGCGACGACCTCTTGCGAAGCCGACAACCATTCAGTGCTCTACCCCATGGTCTTAAAACTAACCGCTATACCTAGATATATTTCGGGGAGAACCAGCTATCTCCAAGTTCGTTTGGCATATTGCCCCTAACCACAAATCATCCCAAATCTTTGCTGCGATCACGGGTTCGGTCCTCTTGCTCTCTTTCGAAAACATTCAACCTGTTCATGGTTAGCTCACCTGGTTTCGGGTCTAATCCTATCGTCTATTGCCCACTTTAGGCACGCTTTCACTCCGCCTACGCTACGTAATAGCTTAGACTTGACGATAAGAATAACTCACCGGTTCATTCTTCAATAGGCACGGCATTATTCTCCAATGGAGAACTCTGCCTGCTTGTTAGCCAACAATTTCAGATCTATTTCATTGTCCTTCCGGACTGCTTTTCACCTTTCCCTCGCGGTACTCGTTCACTATCGGTAGATTTTGATATTTAGCCTTGGAGCGTGGACGCCCCAGATTCCCACAGAGTTTAATCGTGCTCCATGGTACTTAGGAACAAACTATCGGTATCTTTGCTTTCGCGTACAGGACTTTCACCCCCTATGGTGAAGCATTCCAGCTTCTTCTGCTAACAAAAATACATCGAATATTGTCTGCCCTGCAACACCGGTAAAACCGGTTTAGGCTGTTTCGCTTTCGCTCGCCGCTACTGACGAAATCTCAAATGATTTATTTTCCTCGGGCTACTTAGATGTTTCAGTTGGCCCGGTTACCCGCCATACACTATTACAAATCTTGCGATCCGTTGTTTATATATGGCTACTCTTACGAGTGGATTACCCCATTCAGAAACCGCTGGATCAAAGGTTGATGGCACCTCCCCAACGAGTATCGCCGCCGTCTGCGTCTTTCCTCGGTCAAAATCTCCTAGGCATTCATTATTGGCATTATGAGTAGACTATACAGTATAAATTCCCGTATACGCGAAAGGTCGGATGACGACCTTTTGTATGCTCGCGAATACGAGATTTCTCTTCACTTGTTAAAGAGCCCCACTTCGCTAAAGCTTCGAGAGGGCAAGCCCAATCATTACCTTAGAAAGTGATTTAACTTTTCAATCCTTCCGTAGCTCAAAGAGCGTAGGAGGATTAAAGAGCCCAAGCTTTTAAACTTGGAAAAGCCCCCTCTAAACTAGGGAGCTTGTCCAAGAAAACAAGCCTGAACGAAATGAGTGGACCGGAAGAGATTTCCCTCATTTCTTCGGGATAAACTTCTCATTTCTCCTTGTCCAACCGTTAATTCGAAGCTTGCCCTGAGGAGCAAAGCGACGAATGGGTGGACCGGAAGAGATTCGAACTCTCGACCTTCGCTATGCAAAAGCGACGCTCTACCAACTAAGCTACCGGCCCAAAAAAAAAGGATAGTGGCTTATGGCAAATGGCTTTTGGCTTATTGCATATCGCCTACCTTCCAATCCAAATAATAAAAGAGCAACCAGGAGACCAAAAGAAAGCTTTATAAAGACATCAAGAAGCCCGCAAAGGGAATAAATTTACTTGAAAAATTCTTATCATAAGCAACCAATTTTGGTTCCAATGACGATCTTACCACAGCCTCCAAAAAGTGTCAAGCAGAAGAAAGACACAACTTACCTTTTTTCAGCCAAGTAGCGTTCAATATCCAGTGCTGCCATACAACCAAACCCCGCAGCGGTGATTGCTTGCATGTATCTACTATCTTCTACGTCTCCTGACACAAAAATACCTTCAATATTAGTGTGTGTGCCACTTTGCGCTTTGACAAAACCCCGCTCAGTCACTTCAATTCCCTGAAAAATCTTGGTATTTGGACTGTGTCCAATAGCCACAAAAACACCATCTATTGGCATTTCTTGCGTCTGTCGGGTTTGGGTATTTTGAATCATAACCGATTGCACGCGCCCCTCCCCTTTTACTTCGGTAATTTGGGAGTTTAAGAGAAATTTGATCTTTGGATTATTTTTGCACCTTTCAGACATAATTTGTGAGGCTTTAAACTCGTCTCGTCTATGCACAATAGTAACGCTTGCCGCAAAATTGGTAAGAAAATTAGCCTCCTCCATTGCAGAATCTCCCCCACCAACAACAATAATATTTTTGTTGCGGAAAAACGCACCGTCACACGTTGCACAATAAGATACTCCATGGCCTGTCAACTTCCCCTCACCTGGAACCCCAAGCGTTTTGGCATCTGCCCCTGTTGCAATAAGAAGTGTCTTGCCAGTAAAAGTTTTGCCAGCTGCAGTCACTGTAAATGGTCCACCACTCATTTTGGAAAAATCGGTTGGATCCATATCTGCTTGGACAAATTCAGCACCAAATTTTTCTGCCTGTTTTCGCATTTTCAGCATTAAATCCGGTCCTTGAATCGCCTCATCAAATCCTGGAAAATTCTCTACTTCTGTAGTCAATTGCAGTTGCCCACCCCATTTAAGACCAGCAATAACAACGGTTTTTAAAGAAGCGCGGGTTGCATAGATTGCAGCAGTCAAACCAGAGGGTCCAGAGCCAACAATGATCACATCATACATATCCATAGAATACTACCAATAGTACAAACAAATCCCATTAATATCAACAACAAAAAAACAAATTTTACTCTTAATTCGTGCTTGGTACTCCTTGTCTTTGGGGATTGTGTGTTTTTCTTTTTGAGTCATATGGCACAAATCTTTCCAAAACTTCGGGACCTTTTCCATTCACATTACTTCTATGAACTGGAATATCTTTTCCGCCATGACATGGATCAACAGGGTCATGTTGTGGATTATAGGGATGATCTGCTTCTGTCATATGGAATTAAGTTACTGCTTTGCCGAAGGCCAATTCATATGCAGCAAGCTTGCCCTGGAGTTGAGCAAAGCGAAACCAAGCTTATGCGGCTATTGCTTCATCAACCATGTGTTTGAGTGCCTCTTTTGGCTGTGCACCAATAGTGGATTTAATCGGTTGACCATTTTTAAACACCATGAGTGTTGGAATACTCATAACACCATATTGACCTGAAACTTGCGGATTATCATCGACATTCATCTTGACTACATCGACTTTATCTTTGTATTCCTGTGCCAATTCCTCTACAATTGGGCCAACAATTTTGCATGGGCCACACCATGGAGCCCAGAAATCAACCAGAACAGGCTTTGAGGATTTTAATACTTGGTCTTGGAAATTTTGATCAGTGACGTCAGCCATATGTGCTATTTATCCTATCGCCTTTTTTTATTTTTTGCAATACCTATCTTTTTGGAAAGTGGCCCGGAAGCTTCCCGCATTGCTTTTCTTGCTTTCAACAACTACAGCAGCAAACAGGCGCAATGAGCAAAATAATAACGGAGGCTTGTTATAAAATTGCAGAGGATGATTTCCTCTTGATTAATCCCTGTGTCTTATACGGTAACCGTTTGGCATACCTTTTATTTGTGTTGTACTTACTCTAACTTTAGTCCGAATACCAGAGCTCATAACATTAACCTCCCCACCAAAACTATAGCCAAAGTCTGTAAGTTCTACTTGTCCTTCCTCTGTTGAAAAAATATTACTTAGTCCTGTTAAAACTGTCCCCATAACGTTTCCACCAGGTCCAATTAAATCTGTATCGCAATATCGTATCGTTCCTTGGAAAGGTCTTTGGAAAGGTCTTTCTACCATGGTGTCTATTATAATTACACTTCAGAAGAAAAGCAAGTCTCTATAGACGTTGTTAAAAAACAATGCGCGAGGATATTAATGTATCTAATACTTTTACAAACTGTGTGTCACATACCAACCTGACATACCAGCTACTGGTTTTCTTCTCTCCCTATGCCCAACTACAGTCACAGGTCCATAATTAGGCTCTACACTTCCACCGCCACCAGAATATGTGTAGTCAGAAATCGTTACTCCTTCCTGGCGAAATGTAACACGATACCCAGTCCCAACAGTCAACTTCTTCCCACCAGGACCATCTAAATACATAGTGCACAACGTAACTCCTGATTCGCGCAGTCCACTCCCCATAATGACATTTTAGCAAATAATTCAGGCTAGAGTCAAGAAAACAGATGCACATTATCCTTTGTAAAAATCTTTACATAACATAACTTTAAGCATTTTTTAGAAAAATTTATTCCAGCTCTTCTCTTTTTGTATGTAAATACCAGAAAAGCTGATCAAAAAATCCAAAAATTGCTTTAAAAGGAATTTCTATTACGTAATCAAAGAGAAAAACAATAACATTGATTGAAGAAATGCCATCGGTAAACCACCTGCCAACCCGAACAATCGGAATAAATAAAAAGTCGATGAAAGGCGTAAAAAGTCCTGGCTTGGGATCAACCATATACTGATGCGCTGTTGACGAAATACCGTATGCCAAGAAGCTGACTATTGCGATAAAGAAAATAAAAACAGCCTGGCTCACAATATTAAAATGCAAGGACGAAAGAATGCTTTGCATCGTACCAAAACTTAAGAAAAATGCCAAAAACCACAAACAGGCAAAGACGTAATGCATTGCTGTTTTTTTAGGTTTTTTCGCAACAACAAAAACAGGAGTAATTTTTGGCGACTCCTCTGTCAAGACTATTTTTATTTTATCCAAAATTCTTTTTGAGTTATCTTCTTTTGGCTGTGTAATAAGAAGACTTACAATGATAAGAAGAATCGGCGGAATGCCAATGTTCAGAAGAATTGACAACCACCCAATATTGCCATAGACATACTTATCATATGTTCCTTCAATTGCTAAAGCAAAAATTGCTTTGGTAACAAGTAAAAAAACAACATTTCGTAAAATTGCGAGTGACACTTTTCGCCTTATGCTTTTATATCGTTTGTCACATGCATCATACACTGCTTTTTGAAACTCCTCTTCATTACCAAAAAGTTCTTCTATCTTCCCTTTTTTACTTGCCAACACGTCTTCTAAAATAAGAAAAACAGGCGTTTGTTTTTTTATGTTTTGATAAATTTTTTCTTTTAATTTGTACGATAATTGTTTTTTTATTTCCTGATATCCATGTTTAAATCCGTGAATTGCCGACTCAACAGTGTGAATAGATAGCGAACCAAAAATTTGTTCGAAAAGTGCAAAACGGAGAAATGCTATATCATCTTTTGCATACGCACGTCTTACAGCTAAATAGACCTGAACATCTTTTTGTTCGACAGAATCATCGGAAATATGTATTTCGTCTTTCATGACAAAAAACATAAAATTACTCATGGTATTTCTGTGCACTTGCGGATTTAAAAACCGCGCAATGTGCGATGATAAGAGCTGGTAAAACCACAAATTCAAAACTCCATCGCGCATAACATATCGTGCCTTTACTCCTTTTCTCCACCTCACCCAGACATCAATAATATCCCCCACTTTTTGTGTGTAACTTTCAGGCAGTGTGCCATTGGGAAAATAATGCGCCCACACCAATTCTTTTAGAAGTGGTTCGGCAACAGAGAGGCCTTTTTGTGTACTATTTCGCTTCATCCCGAGTCGTCTTTTTAAGATTCTTTCAATTGATGCACGAAGTACTACTTCCTCGTCCCGATAATCCATGGCATTTCGCAACTTTTCATACCAATTGGCAACTTCCGAAACAAATCGATTGACGGTAATTTTGGGCTCATGATTAGGAGATTCTTTTTGGGCAAAAACAGACAGCAGACTCTCTGCAACAGGAGAAAATATGACTGGCTCTGCTTCTTTTTCTGGCGTCTGCTCAACAACAACTGCAGCTTCTTCCATAGATGCTGTGATTATAAAACTTTATGCAACCTGAGGCAAGAATTTATCAATCAGAAACTTCCACCATATTCTGCGGCTTTCCTTCTTCGAAATGTTTAATATTACTCATGGTTGTTTCCAGAATTTCTTCAATTGCTTCTTTGGTGTCAAATGCTTTGTGGGGCGTCACTAGGACATCATCGCGGTTTAAAAGCATGTGCTGCATAAGCTGAGTCTTTAAATCGCAGGATTTTAAAAATTCAGAAGACAATAGCTCTCTTTCTTCGCGGATATCACATTCATCTTCCAATACATCAAGCCCTGCGCCTGCCAATTGTTTTTTCGCAAGTGCATCAAGAAGAGCTTCTGTTTCCACGAGTCCACCGCGTGCTGTATTAATAAGGTACGCGCCTTTTTTGAAAAATCCGATATTTTTTTTGTTAATAAAATGTTTGGTTTCAGGTGTTAAGGGCAGATGAAGCGTGACAAAATCAGACCTTCCCAAAAGACTCTCTAAACTTGTGAGGAATTCCACATTATGATTTTCCTGAGGCTTTGGATGACGGGTATAGACCAATACATGCATACCAAATGCCCTGGCCAAATGAATAACCATAGTCCCAATTTTTCCGGCACCAATAACGCCAAGCGTTTTGCCATTTAAATCAATTCCCTCCAAACCACTTAGTGAAAAATCACCCCGTCTGGTCTGCTCAATTGATGGAATCAGTTTTTTAGCAAGAGCCAATATAAGCCCAAAGGTATGCTCGGCAACCGTGTGTACGCCATATGAGGGCACATTACTTACCACAATATCTTTTTCTTTACAGTACGCCAAATCTATATGGTCAAATCCTGTTGAGCGGGTGGTTATATACTTAAGATGTGGCATTTTGGAGAGGACATTTTTATCCACAGGTGAGGTGATAAATGTTGAAATAATTTCTGCATCAGCATGTGCGCTTGCTGTTTCTGGAGTCAGCAAATCCTCAACCAATACCATATCTTTCCCAACGTGTTGCTTAAGAAAAGGCTTTTCCCACTCCTCTACTTCAAAGAAAACTGTTTTCACAATACTTCCACTATAGAACTGTTTGCGTAAGTGAGTCAAATTTTCTTGCTTTCTTTTTTTATACTATTGACAATTCTTTAGGGGAATCCGTATACTGGGTACTATGCCAACACGCAAACAAGCAGAAAAACCATCTCAAGCAGTACAAGCGGCAACTCCTAAACGAACATTTTCATTTACGCTTCCAAGTAAAATTCCTTTGCCAAAGTCATGGACACCTGTTTTGATGGGTCTTCTTTTGGTAGCATCATTTCTTTTAGGAATGCTTGTTACCAAAGTCCAGTATTTAAGCGGTACCGCTGCTGTTCCAGCTGGTGGAACCCAGACTGCTGGAGCACAACCATCTGTTGCTCCCGGAACACCTGTTGATGTTTCTGTTGGTAATTTGCCGGTCATGGGAAATAAAGATGCAAAAGTAAAAGTCGTTGAATTTGCAGACTTCCAGTGCCCTTTCTGCGAACAATGGTTTAAAACAGTTGAAGCAAATCTTGTTAACGACTACGTAAAAACAGGAAAAATCGCATTCTATTGGAGAGACTATCCATTCCTAGGACAAGAGAGTACTGACGCAGCAAATGCAGCACGATGTGCTAATGAGCAAGGTAAATTCTGGGACTATCATGATTATTTGTACAATCATCAGGGTCAGGAAAATTCCGGAACATTCAGCAAAGACAATCTTAAGAAGTTTGCAGCAGATATGGGCTTAAACACTGATCAGTTCAACAGTTGCTTAGATTCAGATAAATATGCGAAAGACGCTCAAGCCGACTTAGCAGATGGACAAAAAGCAGGTGTCAACGGTACTCCAACAGTCTTTATTAATGGCGTTCCAGTTGTGGGCGCACAACCATATACAGCATTTAAATCTGCAATTGACGCCGCACTGAGTAAATAATGTCTGTTACTACTCGTTAGAGATTTTTTGTTTTTATTTAATAAGAAAATTAGTGAATTAAAAGTGGAAATCGAATGCTACAAATTCAAAAACCTATGAGTGTCTTGGATGTCTTGGTCTCATAACTGCGTATACAGCAGGCTGGCCTTTATGACGACCCTCTTCCACGGTTGTCGTCCAAACGTCATGCTGACCCCTTGGGGTTTCTACAACAGTTAATCTCCCTACACCTCCTGCTTTTCTTGCAGCTCTTGTTAGTCTTTGTCGAGCAAAGAATCCAAAATGACCCGCAGCTTTTTCTACATCTCTCGGGTCAAATATTTGCTCTTCTGATCTTTGTCTTTTTGGCATATGATATACGCATTATAAGATAATATATAAAATTGTCAATACCTATATGCATATGAAAAATGTCACATACTTGCTATACTCAATCATATGCCCAAAATACCTTCTCTTCTCTCTATCGGTCTGCGAGAACTCGCCTCAGTTACTAGTCTTGTCTTGATTGCCCTTTTTGCCAGCTCTTATGTAATACTCATTACATTTCTTTTGAATTATCGGCTTGTCTTAGCATCAGAGAGTTTTCCCTTTAAAGATCGCATAAATATTTTCCTCTCCCTTCTCTCTGGTATTTTTACTGCCTTCTCCCCCTTTGACACAGTGCTTTTCCTTTGCACTGCTGTGCTTGTGGGGATAAATACACTTCTTATTATCAAAACACTTTCTCAACTTCGTGTACTTGGAAAATTGCACATGTCTATTGGTGGTGCAGCACTGGTTGGGCTTTTTACCACAGGATGTACATCGTGCGGACTCTCTCTCCTGTCTGTATTAGGACTAGGGACAAGTATTGGACTTCTTCCTTTTCATGGATTAGAACTGCGCATTCTGTCTGTTATCTTCCTTCTTTTTTCTGCATTCTACATGCTCAGACAACTCAGAGAGAGTATCTACTGCAAGAGATAAGCTAGAGAAGCCTTGTGACCAGGAAGATAAACCCTGCGCCTGCTACAGTAAGAAGCAGCATATACCAAGATGAGTGCTTGGAATGAGCCTCGGGAAGTAAATCTGACGCACCAATGTAGAGAAGAAATCCTGCAAAAAATCCTAAATACAAAAGCAAAACATTTTGTGGAATAGTAAAAAGATAGGTCGACAGTGCACCCAAAACAGGTGTTGTTGCATCAACCAATAAAAGAAGTAGTGCTTTCTTGCTGGTATTTTTGTGGGTCAGCATAAGCGTTACAGTATTTAAGCCATCAGAAAAATCATGCGCAATCACTGCAATGGCAATCAAAATACCAACAGACGAGCTTACATGAAATCCAAGACCTATTCCCACACCGTCTAAAAAGCTGTGGATAGAAAGTCCAGTTGCACTAATCAGTCCAACTGTTGGATGCTTGTGTTCAACATATTCATCTTCGTGCGCATGATTAATGATTGCCAACTTCTCCAAAACATGAATAAGCAAAAATCCACCAACCAACATAAGAAGTCCAGGAGTTATGTCTAAATGCGCATCAACTGCCAAATGAAACATTTCTGGCAAAATATCAAAAAATGCAACACCTACCAAGACACCAGCCGTAAGACTCATAATTAAGTGAAGTCTCTCTTTGTTTTTTAATGCAAGTAACCCCCCGAAAACGGTTGAAAAGAAGGTGAGAACAGAAAAAAGCAGTGCTTCCATATGTACCATTGTATCATAGCAATAACTCACTCCACATCGTGGCGCAGGAGAAATTCACTGTAGGGAAAATCTTTTTCCATATCTGTCACATCAACACTTGTTACCTCTGCTAAAAATGGTCCCTTTTTAGATAATTGAACGAGTTGATCAACTGCCTTTTCAGAACCACTCACTTCTGCTTCTACTGTTCCTTCGGGTAAATTACGAACCCATCCCACAAGTCCTAGTTTCCGCGCATTATGCTTAACGTAACTGCGAAATCCTACACCATGTACTTTGCCAAAAATTAATAGATGAACTACTTTCATAATTTTGCTCCAATGAGAGCTAGTAAAACATTTCTTGCAAATCGTCCCACAAACATAAGGAGGAAAAATTTCGTTGGTGGATACTCAGAAATTCCTGCCAAAATCCCTATGCCATCAAAGAATGGATTAGGAAGAAAAGCAAAGGCAAAAATAAGAATATCTGCAAAACGAGAGAAAATGCTACGAAACCACGAAAACCACTTTTTTTCTGTGTGATTAAGGACAATATGCTTCCCTGTCCTGCCAAGAATATAGCCAAGCATATCGCCTAACGATGCGCCAAATGCAGCAACCAAAGCAACTAAAAATGGCGGAAAAACAACTCCCCCAGCAACAACGCTTGCAATAGCAGGTGCTGGTAAAAAAAGAGTGGATGACCCAATAAGATTAATCAGAAAAATTCCCAAAAGCCCAAGGGAGCGAAAATGCTCAATTCTGTGCTGGAATCTAAATGCCAACCACACAAGAATAATTGAGAGCAAAAATGATCCCACATACGCCCATCTGGGAGAGGTAAAAAATGCTGCGAGTTTTGATAATTTTTTTTCTTTCTTAGGCATAGTTTCTGTGTCATCCCGCACTTGGTGCGGGATCTAGTTCCTGTTTCTATAGATTCCTGATCAAATCGGGAATGACAATGAGATTATTTTTCTATTTTAAAGCTTTTTTTTAATTGTTGTACCTTCCACATAAAAAGCGCGCCTTTACTTTTTGCATTGCTATCTACACAAAATGAAAGTGCTTTTTCTAAAATCGATCGATGAACTGTCTTGGCCATTTTTATATACAGTGATTTATGTTTGTAGTCATCAAGTGCTTCTGCTAAATGAACCCCAAAGCTCTGAAATTCGCGAGAAATGTACTTGTCTGTTGTGGGATTAAACGTATCTAAAACCTGCTTAATAGATTGCATAAGGATAGTATAGCAGACAATGCTAACTTTATTTAAAATAACGGAGTGCTCTATTGAACAAGTTATCTCAGACCAAATTGACCATCACCTGAACGTCGTCGGCCTTTTGGTGCTACTCCTTCACGTTGATTGTGATCTTCGTCAGGCCAATTTGGATCTAAAGAAGCTGCCCAACTTGATATTTCTCCCATTGGCGGCACTGAAGGCTCTTGCGGAACTCCGCGAACCAAATCAATTGCGCTTTGTGCGGCATTTTTTACTCCCCTTATTGTTACTTGTACCCTTTCTCTTAATCTTCCCATATCTTTCCTTTTTTTCTCCTGAAAACTATATGCAGTATACAACTCTTTCCCTCTATGTCAATACTAATGTTCTACACCAAACGTGGCATATTCATTTGTCTCATTCTTTCCCAAAATTTCTGTTCTGCGTCTTTATTTCCGTCATCCTGATACACATCCAACGGTTGTGCAAACAAAACAAGTACTCGAGACTCTCCTGAATCTTGCCAACCTTCCCTGCGCCTCTTCGAACCTTTTTTACGTGATAATCTTCGTATAATTCCCATTATTTTGTATTGTATTGATTCATTGCTTTCTCAAGTCCCTTTTCGAGTCCTACCTGTAATGCTTTACTTGTTCTTTTTAAGAGTTCTCGCACTTTTCCATGGTCTTCATGGCTAAAACTATCCAAAACATAATGACTTACTCCTGAATGTTCACTTTCGCCAGGCCTCCCAATGCCTAAGCGAAATCGGTAAAACTTATCTGTTCCCAATTTTTCAATGATTGACATAATGCCCCTATGCCCTGCTGAGGCACCGCCAAAGCGAATCTTCATGCTCCCTATCGGAAAATCAACATCATCATGCAAAACCCAAATGTCTTCGGGCTCTACTTTGTAAAAATTTTTTACAAGACTCACTGCAAGACCAGAATCATTCATGTATGTTTTTGGTTTCACCAAGATAACTTTTTCACCACCATGAGGAACTTTTCCAGACGTTTCTTTTTTGTGCTGCCAGATAATTTCTGCGATATCTGATTTAAATGTGTCTGAAGATTGCCACACAGTATTTTTTGTTGACTCGAAGTCTTTGAGAAATTGATCTAAGGCCATAAAACCAATATTATGCCTTGTTGTTTCGTATTTTTCTCCAGGATTTCCGAGTCCAATCAATAGTTTCATAGATAATGCGAGATCCTCCTCAGATTGCCCCGTGAGCCGTATTCGAACAGAATTGGAAAGGCAAGCGGTAAAATCAGGAGGACAAGGCCAACAAGTAGTTTCATATATTGATTATACAATATCCAAACAAGAGTGCTACCAAATAGACAAAAAGTCCCCTCTTAACAGAGAAAACTTTTTGCTATAAAACCCACTGTCATTTGTAATAAGACTTAATCTGGTATAACAGATAAAATCCAATAAGTGCGCCAATGACTCCACCCACAAATGAGAATGCAACCAATGACGACACAAATGATACAGCTTCGCTCCAGAAGAGTAAGTTCCATCCTTGCATTTTTCGCTTTTTCAGACCAGGGAATGCTACAAGCATAAGAACTGATCCAACAAGTGCTATTGCAACACTCAGGAGTGTATTTGCTGTTGTCCCAAGTCCTGATCCAAGAAGCATCATTGGTGATAAAACTGAGAGAATCCCTAAACCACCAAGACCAGCCAAAACTCCCAACACACCAAAAATTAATGCAAACCATGGAGCAACCTGAGCCAATACGTCTCGTCCACCTTTTGGAAGACTTGGCAACTTACCAAACCATTCTTCCATCATGTCTTGCCAATTTTTACTTTTTGCCATTTTTATTCACCACCTTTCATTTGTTCTGTGTGCAAACAATTATTGAAGACCTAACGACTCCAATAATAATTTTTATCAGAACACTACTTCTTTCAGTATGAAAGGAAACGACTTAAAAAAGCAAGAGGAGAAAAATGTATATCTCATCAACAAATCGTTACAAAACAATTTCTCCTGGTTCTAACCATGATGAATCTTCTGGTAGACGGGGTGGCTCAGGTGCGCAATCACGATTGCATCCACCACAGCTTGCAAATCTAACCCTCAAAGGACTTGATGCTACACACCTAACCTTTACAGCTTCCAATACGTTAGTCATAACGGATAGTCATAAGGAACCTCTGGCCTCCGTCTTGGCCCACATGGACGGCAAGGACAACAAGTATCTGGATAACCCATTTCCGGCTCGTATCCTCGTCGTATATCCCCCATGTTATACACCGCTCGTACTGGTCCTTGTGTCATTCCGCCTTCTCGTTTTTGATTAAAACTCATATCTATTCACCTCCTTTTGTTCAAGATCTTTTAGATTCCCGTATTCCCTTTTCGCACAGCCAGTCCCCTGGTCGACACCGCGGTTCAGGTAAGCAAGAACATTCACATCCTCTTCTCGGATAATACTCGGCTAATTTAGCTCGTGGTGCTGGTTGTTTATTTGTCGCTTCTTTTATTGCAAATACCATATTGCTTACCTCCTTTTCGAATCTGTTATTCCCACAACATCTTTTGGACCGTAAGGCCTCTCCCATGGATTCCATCCATTAGGGACATAAGGCGGCTGCGGGACATCTGTATTGTTTTGTACCAAAACAATTTTTGCTTTTTCTGTAAATGTCATATTACATTTCCTCTGGCAAGAGGATAGAAAAAAGAAGAAAGGAAAACAATGTGAAGCAGATATGAAGCGCTAGACTAAAATCCCAGTCCTATTTGTTCTTTAGCACTATTCAAACTTTCATCGGTATCTTTTGCAACATCATTGTCTTCTTGCCAAATTTTTACTGTCCCAAAAACCCCATCAAATCCAGGCTGAATAATAATATGTTCTTCCCGAACTTTTTGAATACCGTCTCGAATTCTTGCTGCATACTCTGGTGAAGAAATTGTTGCAACAATCTTGCTAATTTCATCCAACGATAGATGCAGGAGTACATGAAATTCGGATATTCCTTTTTCACAAAGTACATCAAAAATAACTTTTACTTTCGGTGACGTGACAGGTCTGCTTATTGCCTCGGCAATAATTTCCTGCAGTGGCACTATTTTAACAAATGGTGGATGGATATTTTTTGGATCAGCAATCCACACCAGACCTTTACTGTTTGCCTTATGAAGTCCTCGTGGTTTTTCTTGGGATAATTCAGTGACGCGTCGCATGACACCGTCGGTCAGTCGTCTCTTGCAGACAGGACACATATTATTTGCTTTCTCTTGCTCTTCTGGTGTCATGGTAATTTTGCAATTTCTATGTCCTGAATAGTGATATTTTCCCTCTTCTGGATAAAACTCGATAGTGTAGAGCACTTGGTCTTTTGCTCTTTGTCTTTGGTCTTTAGCCAATGACTGATGACTAGAGACAAGAGACGGCTGCATGATAGCAGCACGTATATTTTCATAACTTAAATTTTCCAATCGAAAAATTGTTGCCTCTCTTCCCATTTTTGACAGCGAATGTGCATCGGAAAAAGAAAGAATCGAACGAGTCCGCAACTCATCCACTTGCCAATTCATTTCCGGATCGGAAGAAAGTCCTGTCTCAATGCCATACACGTGTGGCGCTAGGTTTTCAAATGCCTCTGACAAACTGTTAAATCCCGACATTTGTCCATAAATACCAAACCACGGCGTCCATGCATGGGCTGGAATTAAAAGCGATCTTTCATCAATTTCTAAAAGAAGTGAGAGCAGATTTTTACTAGACAAACCAATAATTGGCCTGCCATCAGAAGACAAATTAAAGCCTCTTTTTATTAGCTCTTTATTAACTTTTTCAGCAGTTGCAAATGACGGAACAAAAATTAATTGGTGGATCCGTCTTCCTTTTCCATTTTGCGAAAAAATCGTCGCAACCTCTGTGGACAAAAGAAATCTGGCTTCTTTTCGATTTTCATCAGTACCGTTTTGTGATTTGGGATTTTGGATTTGGGATTTGGAGCTTGGGGTTTGGGATTTTAGCTTGAAAAGTCCTTCTTCTGCTTCTTCTACATTTGCTTGCAGCTCACGAAACCACACCGGATGCGTCCAGTCTCCTGTTGCCAATAGTTCTATTCCTTTTTGCGCTGCAACGTGTGCCATAAGAGGTGTTGTCATTTGCGGACTGACAGCACGTGAATATTTACTGTGTAGATGTAAATCAGCAACGATATCGATCATGTGGCTATTGTACCAGACGTTATGGATGTCTGCGGGGTTGTCGTGTCCTCCCATTAAGACGTCTTCTCAGACATACTTCTCCTAATTTTTTCTGGAAAGCTCCCTTGTCATAATCTGGATAGGCAATACCTAAATCGTCAATGAGTTGCTGTAATTCACATTCCCTCGGACATTCACCCATTCCGTTGACACATTGAGGTCCTGATGTATCTTTACGTGCCATGCTTACTTTTTACCTTGCTCTTGATACATTTCAATCAATTCTTTTGTGTCTGTTGCATCTTCTGCCTTTTTATCTTTGTCTCGGAAATTGACTAATCTCGGAAATCGCAGTGCATAGCCTGGCTCTACTACCTTTCCTTCTTTCAAAACCGCTCCTGCTGTGTGAATAGGACTTCTGGTTATTTCATCTGCTAAAACTTCGATAACAATTTCTGGCTTAACCCACACGCTTGGCGTAATGAGAGATTCCACTCGAGCAGGTTTATGATCTACCTCAAGTCCTTTTGTCCTTTGCTTAATAGATTTCCACTCTTCATCCGTTAGACCTGTACCGATTTTTGTCACTGTGACAAATATATCCTGTTTTTTGTCATACACACCAACCAAAAGTGCCCCTGCCCCAAAGGCTGTGCGCTTCCCTTTTCCAAAAATGTATCCTAAAATAACGCAATCAACTGTATCTTTTAATTCTCCTGACTGATTTCTTTTTAGCTTCACCCAGTTAAAATTTCTCGCTCCAGCAATGTACGGACTGTTTAATTTTTTCACAACAATTCCCTCCAAACCTTTAGAAATAGCATCATCAAGCATGAGTCCCAACGCTTTTGCGTCATTAATTTTTGACGTTTTTGCAACAAATAATGTGTCATCATTTTCAACTGTTTCTTTCAAAATTTCCAACCGTTTTTCCAAAGGTTCATCAATAAGCGCTTTGCCATTTTTGTATAAAATGTCAAAAACAAATGCCTTCAAAGGTAATTTTGCCATGGTTTCGGCAATATTATGTTTTCTTCGTCTCTTGGTTGTCTCCTGAAATGGCAAAAATTCTTCTGATTCTGGGTTGTATGCCAAAGCCTCACTGTCCACAATCGCAGAATGTGCTTTAATCTGCCTTTTTGCCCCCTCTATTAATTCTGGAAACATGTGGGTCATATTTTCTAAATTGCGTGAGAAAAGAGAAATTTCTTCTCCATTTTTGTGAATTTGCACGCGAAATCCATCGTATTTAAATTGACTGTCCACTGTTCCCATTTTTTCGATTGTTTTTTCAGGAGATGGCAGCCTTTCACAAAGCTCACTTCTGATTGGCTTACCAACAACGACCTCCAATTTTTCAACAGCAGCAACTGCATGCATGGGATTTTTGACACTCCAGAGTGTTTTGGCAATTAAACCCAAATCCGATGTTCTATTGTATGCATCTTCCAAATAATGCCGTTGCTTTTTGTCTCCTAATTTTACTGTAGACAGCGCGTCCAAAACTGTTGGATCCCCAATCCCAAGACGAAGATTACTCAGTGGAATCCTGACCAAAAACTTACTAGATAATGAGTCTACTTTTTTCAGAAGATCAGCAAACATGGTCAGCTTTTTTTCAACTGTTCCTTCTCCACTCGTTCGAGCAATTTTTGTCAAAACTGCAAAAACTTCATCAACAGATAATTCTTTGCTCTTTGCTCTTTGCTCTTTGCTGAATTCCTGTGCAACAACACCCATATCTCCTTTTTTAGCGTAGTGTTTAAGAACTTCTTCTTTAGAAGATCCATATGCTCTAGCAATACTTTCAGCAACTGTTTTATCTGCCATGCCAATTTCTGTTGCCTCAAAAAAAGGCGCAATTCGTCCTTGCACCAGGTAGCAGATTTTTTCTATTTCGTCAGGAGAATCAACTTCTTTAAATAATTCTGCGAGGATACTAATAAGCGAAAGTCGTGAGGATGTTTTTTCTAATTTTTCAAAATACTCAGAAAGATGACCAAACTGCATAGAATGAGACTAACATACTTTTATCATGTTGACAAGAAAAACGCTTTCAGAATTGAGAGATTGATGATATAATACAACTATGAGATACCCAAAGCCATGTGTTATACCACCAGAGTCAAGTGTCGATGGATCGTATACTGTTCCTTTACCAGGAGG
>DATICB010000016.1:0-18588 GCA_035457005.1 Patescibacteria group bacterium | reverse complement strand
ATGGTCTTTAATGGCTATGCAAGCTCGCTCGCAGTCTTGTCTGATACAGAAAAAGAATTGGGTGTTGTTTTGGTAGATATAGGGGCGGGAACAACCGACATTTCTATTTATGTTGACGGTGCGCTTGCAACGTCAACTGTTTTACCAATTGGCGCGCGCCATATCACCAATGATTTAGCAATTGGACTTCGCATTTCTTTAGAATCTGCAGAAAAATTAAAATTATTTTTAAGCAGTCCAAGAAGACGATCAGAAGAAGACGGTGGAAGAGTGAGTGATGAATTAGACTTATCGAGTCTGCAGCTTCCTGAAGAATTGAAAAAAGTCAGTTACAAAACACTTGTTGAGGGAATCATGCGGCCACGTCTTAATGAGATATTTACGATGATTGGACTGGAATTAAAAAAATCGGGTTGGGGTGGACAGACTCCTGCAGGGCTCGTGATAACAGGAGGGGGAGCCAAAACAGTTGGTATTGTTGACGCAGCAAAAAGAAGTTTGGCAATGCCTGTACGAATTGGTGTACCGTCAGGACTCAAAGGAATAATTGACGAAGTACAAGATCCAGCATTTGCAACAGCTGTTGGTCTTATCCTTTATGGTGCAACAGAAAGCCTGTCTTCTGGTCCAGGATTTCATTTACCTAATGTCCCAATGTTAAAAGGAGTATCGTTTGGAAAATATGGAAAAAAAGTTGTTGAGTTGATTAAATCATTTATCCCCTAAGCATCAGAAGGTTTTTCACCGGTTTGGCGGTGTCTTCTTGCGATTCGTTTTGTGTCCAGAGGTGTCCTGGTATGTAATATATGATCTGCTGACCTTCCGCTTCTTCGTCTTGCTTTTCTTGGATCAACAGCATCGTCTGATATGTCTGGCCCTTCCTGTGTCCCTCGTACTTGTTCGGGACTTGTTGCAGATTGCTTTTGTCTTTTTGGTTTTCCCATGAAAAAGAATATAACAAAAAGCACTGTTATTATCAACAAGTGAAACTTGCAAATCCTGTAATCATCTGATAGGATCAAACTCACTATGCTTATTAAGCCTCAAACAAGTAATTTTGCAAAAATCCGCGTTGTTGGTGTAGGAGGAGGCGGAACAAATGCCTTGGCTTCCATGATTGCCAGTAAAACAATTCAAGGTGTGGATTTTATTGCAGTCAATACTGATGCGCAAGCACTACTTCTTAACCCGGCAGATTCAAAAGTACAAATTGGAGAAAAACTTACCAAAGGACTTGGATCTGGCGGTGATCCAGAAATCGGCAGACAAGCAGCAGAAGAATCGGTGGAAAATATTAAAGATGCACTCAGAGGATCAGACATGGTTTTTGTTGCTGCAGGTATGGGAGGCGGTACTGGCACAGGTGCTGCACCAATTATTGCGGGTATTGCAAAAGAAATCGGCGCGCTGACAATTGCTGTTGTCACTAAGCCATTTGCTTTTGAGGGGACACGACGCATGGTGAATGCAGAAGATGGCATAGATAAGTTGAAAGATCAGGTAGATACGCTTATTGTTATTCCTAATCAGCGAATTTTAGATGTTGTAGACAGAAAAGTGAGTCTTTTGGAGGCATTTCGGGTTGCAGATAGCGTCCTAACACAAGGCGTTCAGGGAATTTCTGATTTAATTACTGTTCCGGGTCTTATTAATGTTGATTTTGCTGATGTGCGTTCAATTATGACGAATGCCGGCTCGAGTTTGATGGGTATTGGTACTGGCACAGGAGAAAACAGAGCACAAGTTGCTGCTCGGGCAGCAGTCAGTTCACCACTTCTTGAAATAAATATGGAGGGTGCACGGGGAGTCTTGTTCAATATTACTGGTGGGCCGGATATGTCTATGACAGAGGTCGACGAAGCAGCGCGAATTATTTCTGAGGCTGCAGATCCTGATGCAAATATTATTTTTGGAACAACTATCGATAACGAGCTCAATGACACAATCAAAATTACCCTGGTTGCAACAGGATTTGATTCTACCAAACAAAAATTGTCACAATTTATTCCAGAACCAAGCCAATTTGTGAAACAAGAAGAGCCAGAGCAAAAGCCATCTCAGGACGTCCAGCCAATTGTTCCGCCAACCTTGCAGTCTTCATCGCAAGCAACAACGGCCTCAACAGACGATCAATCTAATGAAGATCTTTGGGACATACCCGCATTTCTAAGACACAAAAACTAATACCATATCCTCAGGTTCCTACATTTTCATTTTTCGTTCAGATTATCTCTCTTTAGGCACAAAATGCCGTAATTTGGCATAATTCTATGTGCATTAGATGCATATTGCATGAGCAATAGATTAGGACTATCTTGATCAACAGAGTTTGACAAATGCAAACAAGAGGTATACTATAAGGCATTGCAAATAGCAAAAAGAAAGAAAATGAATACCATGAAGGTTGGACTGATTACATCGACACGTGGGAAGAAAATGTACGGTCATTTGTATGACAGTATTCTGCAGCATTTGCAGAAGAAAGGCCACGATGTCCTGCACACACTTGAGCTTGTTGAGGAAGAAGTGTATCAACACTCAATTGAGTGGCGTGAGAAATTTTTTCTTGATTTTTATAAAAAATTAGATAAGGTAGATATTGTTGTTGCAGAGACGTCTTTTCCGAGTGCAAATGTTGGGTATGGTGTGTCCTATGTTGTGCAACACGGTAAACCAATTATTGTCCTGCACACAAAAGAGACTGAGCATGAAAATTATTGGTTGTCAGATATTGCATCACGCCTTGAAAATGTTGTCGTACATCCATATGAAGAAAATGAATTGCTGGAAACTCTTGAGTATGCACTGCTTCTTGCAGAGGAAAAAGCGGACAAACGCTTTACCATTATTTTTCCGGGAAGTCTTATGAATAAATTAGAGGACTATTCACGCAAAAAAAGAATTCCAAAAGCAGTCTATGTAAGGCAATTGGTCGAAAAAGGATTAGCTGCAGAAAAACTTGTTTAAAACTCCGTGGAAAGCTGAATCACTGCTTTGCTTGGCAGTTCTACCCAATACGATGGTCCCTTGCTCCCATCTGCTTTTGTTGTATTAACAATAAGTAGTGTCTCCGACGCCCAACCCGTTGTGGTCTGGTACGTGTAGCCTGTTTGTTTGGCGGTAAAAATGTCTTTTATGTTGTCATACTGACTGGTGTCTCCCAAAGACGTGCCATCGGTACGAAAAGCAAATGCCTCTGTTGCATCTTTTGTGGTGTGTTCAAGAAAAAGATATTTATTGTCAGGAGAAAAAGCATTAAAAGGAATGCTCATGTACTCACCAACCGGTAAGTTAATGGAATAAAGCGGTTGAGCATCTGACCCATCGCCGTTACTCACACTGAATGCATAGCTAACACTTGTTTTACTATGCTCTGTTACTGTCATGGTTATTCTCTTCAACCCATTGGGGGAGATTTGGGAAAAAGTTGTTGGTGTCGGGGTTGGTGCTGCAGTTGGTGATGGACTGGTGAGTGGTGCAACAACAGGAAGATTAAATGTTGCACGCATTTTTGGTCCATGGTTGCCATAAAATGCAATAACAATTCCCGCTACTGCAGCGACACTTAAAAGTGCAAATGATTCGAGTTCGACTGTTCGTGTCATATTAATTTACTGGGTTATCTTGTACGCATTGATTTTGTCCTGTAATCTCTGTACAAATAGAAACTTGTGTACCTAAATTGCCTCCTTGAGGTCCGTCTGCCCATTGGAAGAGTGTTTGGGCATCAACTTGTCGCATATTCACGCATCCGTGACTCATGGTGTGGCCGAAATTATCATGCCAATAAGCACCATGAAGACCAAAATCATGGTAGAAATACATGACCCACGGAACATTGGGCAAATCGTATGCATCTGCTCCTTCTCCGCCAGACATTCGTGTTGCAACCAATTTTTCCCAAATATGGAAATTGCCAACAGGTGTCTTGCCCCATTTTCCTGTGGAAACAAGGGTTTTCATAAAAAGAGTCGCACCTTGGTAGGCATAGAGTGTCTGTTTGGCCAAATCTACATAAATATGTTTTTCTCCACCCGTCGTTGCTCCCAAAACAGGTTGATAGGCAATTGGTTGCGTTGTATCGATAGTTGGCGGAATAACTGTTTTGCCCTCAAATATACCGGCAAGACCATTGTCGATATGTTCTGTCAAATCAGAAGTACAAGATGTAGAGTTGGCACAGGTTGGTTGTACATTATTCCATTTAAAATACGCTGTTGTCCCTGCAAAAAAAAGAAGCGCAACACTGAAGAAAAGAAAGTACCTGGTGATAAAGAAAAAAACTCCACGTTTTTTAGCTGTTTTGGACGGATTCCTCTTTCCTTTTTTGGGCATACATTCAGCGTAGGGGTTTATTATTTTTTTTGCAAGAGGGGAATTATTCTCTCATTGATTTTTTTACTGCGTCTTGTAAGTCTTGAATTTCTTTTTTAGAAAGTTTGCGAGACTCGCCCTTTTTCAAATGTCCGAGTTGAAGCGGGCCAAAAGCAACACGCTGCAAATCCAGTAAATCAATTCCGACTGCCTCGCACATGCGTCGCACTTGTCTGTTGCGACCTTCGTGAATGGAGACTTCAAGAATTGATTCTTCGGGATTTTGTTTGACAACGCTCACTTTTGCCGGGAGGGTAATGCCATCGGTAAGAATAACGCCACGACGCAGTTGTTCGATTTGTTTTTGTTGAGGAACTCCGGCAATGGTTAGTCGGTAGACTTTTGCAACATGATACTTAGGATGAATGAGCTGATGTGTTAGTTCGCCGTCATTTGTTAGTAGCACTAGTCCGTGTGTGTCTTTGTCCAATCGCCCGACAGGGTAAATACGTTCATTAGTATCAATGAGCGATGTCACTGTATCTCGTCCAAATTCATCGGAAGTTGTTGAAATAATGCCAATTGGCTTATTGAGCATAAAATAGACAAAACCTGCTTTCTCAACTTTTTTTCCATCAACCAAAACAGTCTGGTTTATTTCAATGCGCTCGCCTGATTCAGTAAGTCTTTTGCCACTGACTGTGACAACATGTTCTTTTAAAAATAACTTTACCCCTCGTCTTGCAACAGCACCTGCATTACTTAAAAATTTGTCCAAGCGAATTGTTGGCTGTTTGGTAGTCACATGGCTATTATAGCAAGTTTTATGCTATATTGATCCTATGAGACAGCAAAAACAACCAGATCTCTGGGTATCTCATTCATCAATTCATGACTATCTTTCGTGTCCTCGAGCGTATTGGATACGACATTTGTACAGAAATCCTAAGACTAATAATAAAGTGAATCTTATCAATCCAAGTCTTGCCCTAGGATCTGTTGTGCATCAAGTCTTAGAATCATTGTCTGTTGTCAAAGCAGAAGATAGATTAAAACAGCCACTCTTAGAGCAGTACGAAAAAGCGTGGGAAAAAGTTGCTGGCAAAAATGGAGGATTTCTCTCAGACGAGGAAGAATTGGCATTTAAAAATAGAGGGGCAATTATGATTAATCGCGTTCTTTTTCATCCAGGACCAATTGAGGAAAAAGCAGTCAAGCTTACCTCTCCCGATAATTTGCCACCACGGTTTTATCTGTCCGAAAAAGATGGCATTATTTTATGTGGAAAAGTTGATTGGTTAGAATATATTCCGCAAGATAATTCTGTGAGCATCATAGATTTTAAGACAGGGAAAAATGAAGAAGATGAAGATTCGTTGCAGTTGCCAATTTATTGTTTGCTTGTCAAAAATTGCCAAAATAGGAAAGTTAGTAAAATTAGCTATTGGTATTTAGAATCAGACAATACACCAAAAGAAATGCCCATGCCAGATTTGGAAAAAGCAGCAGAAAAAGTCTTGACAATTGCCAAAGAAATTCGTACTGCGAGGGAAAAAGGCAACATGATTTGTCCTAAGGGTGGGTGTTTTGCATGTCGGGGGCTAGAGCAAATTGTCGCTGGCAAAGCTGTTTTTCTTCGAACAGAGGAGTATCAGGATATTTTTATATTGCCAAAAGATGAAACAGGTGCAAATTACGAAAAAGAAGATGTCGTGCCTTTTTAATCGTGACGACGCAGTCTTTGTCGATTTATTCTTCTGCTTAAGCGCATGTAGGAGTGCTCAAATCCTGGACTCATTGATTTGGTAAGATCTGCAATCGGCTGTCTTTTTTCAATTCTCTGAATCGCTGTAGCGATAAGTGGTGCAATACTCACGACCTCTATTTTTGGATGATCCAAAACATCTTCTCTTGGCGGGATAGTGTCGGTAATAACGCATCCATCAATTGCGTCGTCATTCATTTTTTGCAAAGCATCTTTTGAGAAAATACCGTGTGTTGCAACAACCCAAACGCTCTTTGCGCCTTCTTGTTTGAGTCTCTGTGCTGCTTGCAAAATGCTGCCAGCTGTATCAATAATGTCATCAATTAAAAAAACATCTGTTCCAGCAACTTTTCCAGACAAGTCTTCTTGGTTGGAAGAAATTGTAACGCTATTATTTTTGCTAATGTCGCGTTCTTTTTGAATAATTGCCGCGTTTTCCATGCCTCCACCAAAAGCTTCTGCATATGTTTCATATCTCTTTGCAGCACCTTTGTCGGGAAAGGCAATAGTTGGGGTAAGTTGACGGGATGCAATGAGTTGTTGTATTTTTGGTGCCAAGACATGGAATGAATCAAGATTCGCCCACTCCAGGCCATTGTGCTCAGTGAGAGGAAGAAGAGGTTTTTCTGAGTGAATATCAACAAGAATAAGATTTGCACTTGCTGTAAGACGTGATTCATGACGCCTCTTCTCCGGGTCATGAGAGCCTGCGCGCATAATTTCCCGTGCAGACAGTCGTGCCGCCTCTGGTGCACCAGGCTGCTCGCGTCTGTCCTGCCTACTATAGGGTAAGTGAGTAACAACAGCGGTGATCCTGTTGGCGCCCGCACCTTTTGCACCTTCCTCTATAAGTTTTAGTTGGGTAAGCGATGCATCAGGGTTGCCATTAGTTGACTGAATAACATAGACATCTCGCGTTGCAACATCTTTTGGAACAAGCGCCCTCACTTCGTTGTTGCTAAATGCTGGTGGGTTGTCAGGAACAGTGTGTTGGAGAATTTCGCCAACTTGTCTTGCAATATGCATGCCTGCGTCGCCTGAGAGAAGGGTGAAGTGTGGCGCTCCATAGACAAGACGGGTTTTTGCTCTTTGCCAAATAGTTTGCTCTGGAGTAGATTGCAAAAAGGGGACTGAAAGATCAGCAGTAAGTGAGTAGTCTGGTCTGAGTCGATCGGCTCTGGCCATTGCATACTTAGTATAACTAATATAAGACGTTTTGACAAGAAGTGTTTTGTGCTTGAAAGAAGCTATCTTGATGCAGTACAATGATGAATATGTTTAGGCCTGTTGCGACGGTCACCAATTTCTCCGAAATCGAAGAGCGTCTTATTTCTTATTGGAAGGAAAACAAGACATTTGAAAAATCAATTTCTACGCGTTCTTCATCCAAAAAATGGACATTTTTAGATGGTCCGCCTTTTGTCACTGGTCTTCCTCACTATGGGAGCTTACTCTCAAGTATTCCCAAAGACTTGTTTCCACGGTATTGGACAATGAAAGGGTATCAAGTGAGACGAGTGTGGGGATGGGATTGCCATGGTTTGCCTGCAGAAAACAAAGTCGAGGCAAAATTAGGATTAAAAAGTAAACGAGATATCGAAGAAAAGGTTGGTGTGAAGAAGTTTATTGATGAGTGTAAATTATATGTGAATGAAGTGTCTGATGAATGGCAATGGTATGTTGAGCACATCGCTCGTTGGGTTGATTTTGACCACGCATACAGGACAATGGACACACCCTACATGGAAACGGTTATGTGGGTTTTCAAACAGCTTTACGATAAAAATCTTGTTTACAAAGGACTTCGCGTCAGTTTGTATTGTCCGCATGATGGAACGCCAATTTCTAATTTTGAAGTGGCAATGGATGCAGATAATTATCAGGATTTTACCGAAGACGCTACAACGTATAAATATCAATTAGTAGATGAGCCCGAAACTTTTATTTTAGCGTGGTCAACAACTCCATGGAACAAAATCGCAACACCAGTGTTGGCAGTTAATCCTGATTTGGACTACGTGAAAGTAAGACAAGGAGGACAAAATTACATTCTTGCTCAGACGACGCTGAAAATGCTCACCAATGAGCCATATGAAGTTCTTGGTGAAATGAAAGGAAAGGACTTGGTTGGGAAAAAATTTGTTCCACACTATGACTACTACAAAGAAAATGTTGCGAAAGGACAAAAAGTTTTTGAAATAATTCCAGGAGATTTTGTGACCGCAGACGAAGGAACAGGTGTTGTTACCATTGGCGCATACGGAGAAGAAGATTTAAAGGTGATGAAAGCGCAAAATGTGTACATAGAGTTGCATCTTGATGAAGAAGGGCATGTCAAAAAGCACGTACCACTTTTTGGTGGCATGTACTACTTAAAAGCAAATAAAGCAGTCAACGAGGATTTAGGACAAAGGGGACTTATTTATAAAAATGAGTCAATCACCCATAGACTTCCCACATGCTGGCGATGTCATACGCGGCTTTACTATGCACCGCAAGACGCATGGTATGTGAATGTTCAAACACTCAAGCCTGCAATGAAAAAAACCAACGAGGCAGTCAATTGGTTTCCCAAACATTTTAAATATGGAAGATTTCTTAAATCTATGGAACATGCGCCGGACTGGAATATTTCAAGAAGTCGTTATTGGGGAAGTCCAGTACCTGTCTGGGAGTGTGAGTGCGGCGAGCGCTTTGTTCCAGGATCAATTGCCGAATTAGAAAAAGCAGCAGGGAAAAAGATTACTGATTTACATAAGCCTGAAATTGACGAAATTACGGTTACGTGTGTGTCTTGTGGAAAAAAAGTGCACCGAGTGCCAGAAGTCTTGGATAGCTGGATAGAAGCAGGAAGTGCATCATTTGCAGAAAGACATTTTCCTTTTGACAGCTCGCAAAAATTGGAAGAATTTTTTCCTCCAGATTTTATTGTTGAGTACACCGGGCAAATTCGAGCGTGGTTTTATGTATTGCATGTTATTGGAGCAGCACTCTATGACTCCCCAGCCTACAAAAATGTCGTGACAACAGGAGTTATTTTAGGAACAGACGGCAGAAAAATGAGTAAAAATTATGGCAATTACCCAGACCCTAAGGAAATGCTTGCTAAATATGGGGGAGATGCACTCAGGCTGTATTTAATGGGAACTCCTGTGATGCATGGCGAGGATATTATTATCTCTGAGGAAAGTTATAGAAATCAGGTGCGAGGGTTTTTGCTGATTCTTTGGAATACGTACAATTATTTTGTTACCTATGCAAATGAAAATCAGTGGGAAGTTTCGAGTACCAAATCACAAATCCCAAGCTCCAAATCCCAAGTACCAAATCACAAATCCCAAGCTCCAGCTTCTGAAAACATTTTAGATAGATGGATTATTTCGAGATTGAATAGTCTTAATAAAGAAGTGGCAGCGGCAGTAGAAGGGTATGATACTGTTGCAGCAATTGACTCGGCAAAAAAGTTTGTTGACGAGTTGTCGACATGGTATATTCGCAGAAGTCGAGACAGGGCAGGAATGCTTGCTGAAGATACAAAAGACAAAGATGCATTTTTTGCAACAACGTATCATGTACTAACAACGCTGTGTCAAATTCTTGCTCCCCTGACGCCGTTTATTACCGAGGAAATGTACAGAAATTTGACAAACGAGGAATCAGTCCATCTCACCTACTGGCCAGATATTCAAGAAGATCTCATAGATAAAAAATTAGAAGAAGAAATGACACTTGCTCGAAAAATTGCTGAAATGACACATTCTCAACGAAAAGAAGCAGGAATCAAATTAAGACAACCCTTGGGAAGTATTACGGTAACTGTTCCAACGGGATTATCTAAAGAAATTGCTCAGGTCATTGCAGATGAGGTAAATGTAAAGACAGTTACTGTTGACCCAGGAGAGGAATTGACTGTTAGCCTCAATACAGATATAACGCCAGATTTAAAAGAAGAAGGAGAAGCGCGCGACATTGCAAGACAGATTCAAGAAGAGCGGAAGAAATTAGGGACAAGTCTGCATGAAAAAGTTTTGGTAACACTGCCTCATTGGCCAAAAGCGTATGAGCAGTATATTATGAAAAAAGCATTGGTTGCAAAGTTGCTCCCTGGTGATGCATTCAGCGTGACAAAAGCATAATGGGTGGATTTTTACGTCGAATTGACCTGCAATTAGTAATTCCTGTACTTGTCTTGATTGGCATTAGTCTGACGACGCTTTTTTCTGTTAATATTGCTTATTTTCGCAACCAACTCATTTTTTTTATTCTAGGAACTGGTATTTTTCTTTTCTTTACCAATGTTGACTTTTCTTTTTTGGAAGAGCTGAAAAGACCAATATATCTTGTTTCTTTTGCAGGACTTCTTGTTTTACTTTTTCTTGGCTTTGAGGCGCGTGGTGCTGCACGGTGGTTGGATTTTTTTGGACTCAGATTGCAATTCTCAGAAGTGTTTAAGCCTTTTCTAGCAGTTGCAATGAGCAGTTTTTTGGCAAAAAAAGAGAAAACATTAACAACAGTTGGCGTTTTATCACTTTTCTTGCTCCCCATTGTTTTTCTTATTTACAAGCAGCCTGATTTGGGAAGTGCGTTAATGTATCTGTTTAGCGTTTTGCTGACGCTTTTGATTATTGGCTATTCGTGGCGATATTTTGCAGTTTTGCTTGGTGCAGTTTTGCTTGGTGCGCCGCTTATTTTCAGGTTTCTTCATGGCTACCAACAGACAAGAATTCTTACCTTTTTACATCTGACCAATGATCCATTAGGGAGCTCGTATAATAGCATTCAGGCAATCATTGCCATTGGTTCGGGCATGTTTTTGGGTAAAGGTTTGGGGCAAGGGACACAGTCTGGGCTTAAATTCTTGCCTGAGCAGCATACAGACTTTATTTTTGCCACGCTTTCTGAGTCGCTTGGGTTTATTGGGGCAATGGTGGTCATTGTTGCCGCTGGGTTTCTTTTATACAGGCTTTACCATATTGCGAAGGAAAGTAACAATGCGAGTGAGAAGATATGTATTATAGCCACATTTTCTCTTTTGTTTCTCCAATTTTTTATTAACATAGGCATGAATATTGGACTTTTGCCTATTGTTGGTGTACCGCTTCCGTTTGTGTCGTATGGTGGCAGCTCGCTTTTGTCCAATGCCATATTTTTGGGAATTGCCTCCAGTATTGGAGCCAGCTCCAAAACCACATCAGCTCTGGAAATACGCTGAAAGCTTTGGTATAATAGAACCTATCAATGAAATACGCAGTTATTCAATCAGGTGGCAAGCAGTACCGAGTTTCCGAAGGAGACATTGTTGCTGTTGAAAAATTAGGCACAAAAGCAAATGATTCCTATGTATTTGACCAGGTTTTGCTTGTTGTCGATGGCGACAAAAAAGAATTTGGCACACCAACTGTTGCAGGATTTGTGGTAAAAGCAATTGTTGTTGGAGATAAAAAAACAGCAAAAGTACGAGTTGCAAAGTTTAAGGCAAAGGCAAAGTATAGACGAGTAACTGGTAGTAGAAAAGTTGTCACACAGGTAAAAATTGAAAAAATTGAAGCAGGAAAAGCAAAATAGGGCATAACCCTTGACACGATGATGAAAAATCCTGTAAAAAAGAAATAATTTTCACAAGTATTCTCGAAAAGAAAGGAAAAGCAAATGGCACATACAAAAGCAGGAGGATCAACAAATAATAACCGCGATTCAGTAGCAAAGCGCTTGGGCGTTAAGCTGTATGGCGGCGAAAAGGCACAAAATGGCAGTATTATTGTCAGACAAAAAGGCACCAAATTCCACGCAGGTAAAAATGTACGACTTGGTAAAGACTACACAATTTATGCAGTAACCGATGGTACAGTTGCTTTTCGATTAGCAAAAGGCAAAACAGTTGTTGATGTAGTCTAGTCTTTTGGTTTCTATGCATCTGTTTTGCAAAGAAGTGGTAAAAACATGGACGAAGACAGAATATACGAATTAGAATCCAGCGTTATCCAGCTCAATCCTCTCCAGCCCCGAGGCGTTATTGCTCCCGATTCTTTAACAGAATTAGTAGATTCCATTCGTGAACAAGGTATTCTTGAGCCTTTGGTTGTTGCAAAAACGCCAGCAGGGTATCAATTGATTGCTGGAGAAAGAAGACTCCGAGCAGCAAAAATTTTGGGCATGGAAAAAGTGCCTGTGGTTGTTAAGGTTACTACACCACAAGGAATTTTGGAAATGTCTATTGTTGAAAACGTTCAGCGAGAAGATTTAAATCCTATTGAAAGAGCATTGGCCTATAAAAGACTTATTGATGAATTTGGCCTTGGAACAAATGAGGTAGCAAGACGGGTTGGAAAATCTGCACCTGCAGTCAGTAATACTATTCGACTTCTCTCACTTCCTGATGCAATTAAAGACGCATTGGTTGCAGGCGTTATTATGGAAGGACATGTGCGGCCACTGATTTCACTTGGCGACCCAACGCTCATGCTTGATTTGTTTAAAAAAATTCTAAGGGAAAACAGTACAGTCAGACAAACAGAAGAAATGGCTCGAAAAATTAAGGCAACCGTTGAGAAAAAAGATCCACATTCTGTTAAAACAAAAATTTATATTCCAGAGCTTTTAGAAATGGCAGAGGAATTAAAGAAAAGACTCGAGCTTGATACAGTTGATCTCTTCCAGACACAAAAAAAGGCACGATTTATCATAGAAATGAAAGGAACACCCGAGCTGACAACACCACGTATTAAAGAATTGGTTGCAAAATTAGGTGGAGAAGTAAAAGAAGAAGCTGCAAATTAATCTATTTAGTAAGTGGATTGGTAACGCCTCGCATCTCGTTTAATGGCCAGTACACAAAAAATGATTTCCCAATAATATTTCCTGCAGGGACAAAGCCCCACTCACGAGAATCCGAGCTGTAGGGTCTATTATCTCCCATAACAAAATATTCACCTGTTGGTACGGTAATAGTATCGTTGTCCTTTAAAAATGTGCCGCCAAATGTCCTAACAGAAGGATTGAGATAACTACTCTCATCGTACTGCTGACCATTCACATACACATTCCCACCCTGCACCATAACCGTATCTCCAGGTACTCCGATAATGCGCTTAATAAAGTCTTTTTCTGGATCTGGGGGTGCTTTAAAAACAATAACATCCCCGCGTGCAATTGGACCTAGTCGTAAAGTAATAAGATTTGTTAAGACATACTCTTTATCATGGAAATTCGGAAACATAGATTGTCCGCTTACCTGAAATGGCCGGAAGAGAAAGATATAGATGACCAGAAATATTGCTGCGGCTATAAGAATGCTTTGGATGGTATCAACCAAGAAGGCCCAAATCTTTCGAAGAATAAACATAACAATAATTATTGTCTGATTTTGTGTATGTTTTGTCAACGAGTCTATTTTCTGGTAAAATCGATTGTGTTAATCAATCGTCCTGAGAGTAAGCGAAGGATCTTATGGGCTCATGGCTCAGTTGGTAGAGCGCTTCATTCACATTGAAGAGGTCAGAGGTTCGAGTCCTCTTGGGCCCACAATAGTAGGTTACGATGTGTGTAATATCTTCGATAAAGACCTGATATATTTAAATTGTGAGTATATTTTTCCCGCGTTATCTAATAGTAAGAGGAGTGGTCGTTGGGCTTTTTATGATAGTCTTTGGTTGTGCTTTACTTTTAAATCCTTAATCACTTCGCCTAGAGCGGCGAATACCTTTCGTGCGTAACCCAAACCTATTTTAGCAAAATACACTAGTTTTGGAAAGACTGCTTTGACAACTTCTTTTTTGTAATACCATGCACCATAAAAGACAAACAGAACAAATACTCCCCATGCAACATCTTGTAAAGTTACTCCTCTTGTTAGGGACACAAGGAATCCAGGATGTACAGAACAAGTAATAGCGTCATTCATATTTTCTTTATCACATAATCATTCATAAAATATAGGGAAGAGGGTTTGCAACCAAAGAGTACCAACTATATTTTAAATGTAAAGTTACCCCTAAATACGCAAAAACCCCCGCAACTGCGGAGGTCTGACTGATAAGGTTGTCCTCTACATATAATTATATCATACGGAAACAAGAAATTATAATGATTTGAGGCTAGAGGGGGTTCCCAATGTCTTGACGCAGGCTAGAGCGGCGAGAGTGGCTAATTGGTTAATTAGCCTTAACATTATAGCAAAGGAAAGCCATAGAGAAAAGAGATGTCTATCTTTTTAAAATTTGTTTTGCTATTATTGCATTATGGTGGACTTTTCCTTTGCTGAATCTCGCTCACGTGCCTACACGCTTAGTGAACTGAAACAGTTAGGCTGGGATGTTAGACACCCCAGTAATGGAGGGCACATTCTAGAAGAACAAGAAGCAAAACACTTCGATCCACGTTTTGATGAACTTTTAGGAAAAAATAGGCCTGATTTTTTAATCTATGACGATGCTCCGGTTATGGTTATTGAAAATAAGAACAGCAAAGAAAAAATTAATGAAGCACTTAGGGAAGCAAAAGAGTATGCAGAAGAATTATCAAGAAAATATTTCGACGTTAGGATTGCAACTGGCGTTGCCGGAGATGCGGAAGAAGGAGTAATAGTTAGGAATGTTTTTAGAACAGATCATGGTTGGGTTGATATCACAGGCAATGGCTACCCACTCACACAGTTACTTAATTCTGAGCAGACAGAGCAAATACTGCTTAATAAACAACCTTATACAGATTTAAAAATCCCCACTGAAGAAGAATTCTATGAAATCGCCGAAACTATTAATCAAGTGTTGCACGATGCAGATGTTAATAAGTCTGATAGAGCAGCCTATTTAGGAGCTATTGTTCTAGCCTTAAAAGAGGGAGACATTGACCTTCGTCCAGATGTGATCATAAAGCAAATCAATGCAAATGTGGAAGCAGCATTAGAAGAAAGCGATAAGAGAGAGTTAATACCAATATTCAAAATTAAAGGGAGCTCTGAAAAGTTAAAAACAAAATTACCTTTAGTATTTCATAACCTTGATAGACTCAATATTCGTGCATTGATGAATAGCGGAGCAGATATCTTGGGAAAGTTTTTTGAAACATTTCTTCGTTATGGAAATGATGTTAAGGAATTAGGTATTGTGTTTACCCCACGACACATAACTCACTTCATGTGTCTTCTTGCAGATGTCAATCCAACAGATACAGTGTATGACCCCGCATGTGGTACGGGAGGTTTTTTGGTTTCAGCCTTCAATTTGATGAAAGGGGAAATGTCTTCAAATCAAAAAGTCATGGAACAAATAAAACTTCACCAGCTAATTGGCACTGATGCTGAAGAGTCAGGAAAAATTCCTGCTCTTGCAGTCATAAACATGATTTTTAGAGGGGATGGTAAAAGTAATATTTTTAATGAAAATTGTTTTTCGTTTATTCCTGAAAAATTTGGAGAAAAGTTCGCAACAAAAGTTTTAATGAATCCTCCCTATGCTAAAAGTGATGAACCAGAGCCTAAATTTATAGAACATGGCCTGAATTCATTGAAAATAGGTGGTCTTTTATGTGCCATAATCCCGCACTCTTTGTTAAATGAAAAAGATTCTGCAAAATGGAGAAAAAACTTACTTTCGCAGCATACCGTTCTTGCAGTGATAAGCACACCAACAGATCTATTTTATCCCACAGCCATAAATACTGATATTATTCTTATAAAGGCTCATGTTCCTCACAGAGGAAAAATTTTCTATGCTCACATTGATAATGATGGGTACATGATATACAGAAAAAAACGTATTAATAGACCCGGAGAACAATTACCGAAAATTCTTGAACTTTTTAAGACACGTGATACTTCATACTACAAAAGTGAACCAACTTATCACTGTTATAAAGAATTGGATAATGATGACGATATTTGTGAATTAGTTCCTGAATATTATCTAGACTCCCTACCATCTCATAAAGAGGAACTCACAAATCTAGTTGAACAGCAAATGAGAGAGTTTTGCTCCTTTGTTATTAAGCACGAAAAGGAACTTAAGGGAAAAAGTATTCTCGAAGACCATTCAACATCTCATAAAACCAATGCTTATCTTGTTAGAGAACTTTGCTCAGCACCAATTAAATATGGAATAAAGGAGTTAGTAGATAAAAGAGGATTAAAGGAAGGATCTACTCCAATAATTTCTTCAAAAGATTCTGATAATGGATGTTATGGTTTTTTTGATTATGCAGCCGCATTTAAGGCTCCCATTCTAACAAGTCCTTTTACGGGAAGTATTGGCGCAGCATTTGTACAAGAATTTGATTGCTCGCCAACAGCCGACTGTCTTACATTTATACCGAAAGGGGATCTTTGTGTTTGTGAGCTTTATTATTTAGTAGTGACTATTCGAAAGGAAAGATGGAGATTTAATTATGGGAGAAAAATGACTCCAGCCAGAATTGGAAGAATCAGAGTTGATTTTGCTAAGATGGATTATGAAAATATCGAAAATTTCAGAAAGAAAATTCATAAAACATTATCTACATTTATCCATTTTTAACCTCGGGAAACTCTCCCCCCGTCGCAAAATAACTGCAAATAGGACGCAAAAAATTGGATGCACGACATAACACAACTAAAGCAAAATCTATGCGAATTGTTAAGCTTTACTTTTCGTGGTAAACTTAGCCATAAATGAAGATGAGAAAAAAAATCACAATTTGTCAAAATTGTTATTCAAAAAAAGTAGAATTGTTTTTTAAGTTTAGTAAAAATTACTCACTTTATGAGTGTAGCGATTGTTCATTCATTTTCACATTTCCTCAGCCAAAAGAGACAAAACAAATAAATCAGAAAATATATGATTCTAGAGAAGAGTTAGAAAGTAGAATTGCTAATTTTCCTACTGAATATCAGAGAGCAAAAGAACATGTTTTAAAATTTAAAAAATATAAAAAGTCTGGAAGGTATTTAGATGTTGGCTGCAGTTATGGAATAGGTCTAAAAGCGGCAAAGGATTTGGGCTTTGATGTTTTAGGAGTTGAGCCAACAAAAAAAGCGGCAGAATATGCAAAGAAACATTTTAAGGTGAGGGTTATACAAAAAACCTTAGAAAATGCTAAAATAAAAGCTAGTTCATTTGATGTCGTGAGTCTTTACGATGTTTTGGAGCATATACCAAACCCAAATAAATTTCTTCAAGAGATCAAAAGAATTCTTAAGCCACATGGTTTACTGATTATCCAAAGTCCCAACATAGAAAGTGTTGCCTTTAAATTGCTTAGGACAAATTGGAATTGGCTTTTAGTACCAAATCATTTATGGCATTTCTCAAGAGAATCAATTTCAAATCTCTTGAACAAAAACGGATTTGAGACTAAAAAGTTTTTAACAAGTGATAATATCTATGACTTTTCATCAAATTTAAAATCTAAAATATTTAATTATAAGGTGCCTAAAACATTTATAGAAAAATCTTTTCAAAAATTGGTATATATGTTCTTCTATGGAACCATTTATATGGGTAGTAAACTATGGATTCATGCAGGGAAAGGGGGAGCTTTTCAAGTCTATGCAGAAAAAAAGTAATTTACCTTTAGTTAGCGTTATTGTCCCTTTCTATAATGAAGAAAAGCACATTGAGCAGTGTTTGCAAACATTAAAAAAACAGACATATTCAAAAGTGCAACTAATTGCAGTAGACGATGGATCAACAGATAGTTCCAGAAAAATTGCTAAAAAGTATGTAGATATATTGTTAGTGCAGAAGCATCAGGGTCCAGGTGTTGCGAGAAATAAAGCAGCCAGGGTAGCAAAAGGTGAAATTCTAATATTTGCAGATGCAGATATGTACTTTGATATTAATTATATTAAGATGCTTTTGAAGCCTATTTTTGAAAAAAAGGCGATAGCAACTTTTACAAATGAAGAATATGTGGCAAACACAGAAAATTTTTGGGCAAAATGCTTTCAAATAGATAATGGAATACCGCTCAAAAACAGAATAAGAACACGCGAGACAAGGATAAAAAAATTTCGTGCAATTACGAAGAGTGGTTTTTTTAAAACAAAAGGCTACGGTACTGATACTGGGTATGGTGAGGATAATGTTTTAGATAAAAGAGAATCTGTTGCTGCAAAAGGCGCAATTTGTTTTCATTATAATCCGGATTCATTAAGTGATGTTTTCTTGTCTGCAAGATGGGTTGGAAGAAGTAAATTTTTAAGCCCATCCCTTAGAAACTTGTTAAAATACTCTCTCTTAAATTCAATAAGATTATCATTTAAGATCGTAGCAAAAGGTGGTCCATTCACTTTTTTTATATATAAATTTGTATTTGATTTTGGGGTTTTTGAAGGAATTCTTAGAAAGAACAAAGAAGGAGGTTATTCCAAATGAAACTAAGGTATAACGAACTAAATTTGAAGGAATATGAAGCCCATTCTGTGATTTTGTCAAAAATTAGATGTGGTTCAAAAGTTCTTGACCTAGGTTGCGCCTCAGGTTATTTGGGGAATTACATTACTCTTAATAAGAATTGTGAAGTTTGGGGTGTTGACT
>DATICB010000015.1:0-7396 GCA_035457005.1 Patescibacteria group bacterium | reverse complement strand
ATTTTGAAAGTCATTAGTTGCTGCAAGAATACCAGATAAGAGATTTTGCGATGAGTCTTTATCCAATTCAATTTGTGGCTCAAGAAGTGTCAGAAAATCTGCAACTTCTTCAGAAAGTGAGGAGAATCTACTGTCTACATGGACAACATCGCCATATTTTGTATTGTTTGACCTGTTGTCGATGTTCACAATCGTTACTCCTTCTGGTTTAGTAAGACCAAGAGACTGCATGTCTGCAACGCCAATGAAAAACACTAATGATGGCAGTGTTACACCCATACCGCCACTTTGCTCAAACTGGACATCTGCAGGGGTAAACGACAGTCCCTGAGAACCTGCTTTGACAACGATTTTTAATTTTCCACCATCGACATCGTACGAAACTTTTTCAATTTCGCCTTCTTTATAGGGAAAAGAAACAACCATGCCGTTGCCGCTTCCGCTATTGAATGATTTTGCTACTTTATCGATACCAACAAGGGAAGAAACGCCAACTGTTGGGTCTGTTGGGCACACAATTCCAACTGTTTTATTCATCTGCTTAAGGGACAGATACATGCCAAGACCGGCTGCTAAAGCGTCGAATGTTGGGTCTGGAGAGACTATGATACCGATTTGTTGATTTTTTTCAACCAGCTCTTTTAGCCGTTGAAATAGGTTGTTATCCATACTAGCTATGGGCTATTATAACATCTCCCACTTGAAAGTCAAGAAATGGGGAAATAATCACGCCTGCTTCTTCATTTTTCTCTGCTTTTGAGGCTACTTCTTTTCCTTTTCGAAGCGAAACGACAGAGCTTTCTCCAATTACTATATCACCTCTCATAAGTCGAATTTTGTCTCCTTTTGCAATACGTCCTTCAAGGATTTTGATTCCCAAAACCTGTGTTTTGTCAAAAGGAAATGATGCCTGTATTTGTGCGCCACCATAGACTTGTTCCATTCCAGAAAGCACTTTTCCCTCTTTTGCATCCTGCAATTCGTCCAAAAGCTCGTAAATAATTGTGTAATTTTTCAACAGCACTTTCTCGTTTTGAGCAAATTTAATCAGATCTGGCCTCAGTTTAACATTAAAAGTAAGGACAAATGCCCCAACTTGCTTTGCCATAAGGATATCTGCCTCAGACACTTCACCAGTTTTACTGAGTATCACTCGTATACCCTCTGGCAAAGCTGCAAGAAGAGCCTCGAGTGAGCCTGCAGTATCGGTTACTAAAATAAGTGACAAGACTGTTTCTTCATCAGACAACTTTTTCACTTCCTGTGGGCTTGCAACCAAAGCTGTCTCTTGCTCACCCTGTTTTCGCACAATACCACCAACTGATGGAACGCTTTCAAAACCCAACACCTCAACAGCCTCACCTACAGTAATTGTAGGCACTTGTTTGCCCGTGTCGGTAATAAGCGCACGCACTTTTCCTTTTGCTGTCCCGCAAACAATCATATCTTTGACAGCAAGTGTGCCGTTTTTAACAACAATTGTTGCTTTTGCGCCTGATTTTGGATCAAGTTTGGATTCAATAACAACTGCCTCCAATGGCTTGTCTGAGCCTACTTTTCCACTTATTTTTTCTTCTGTATAGGTCATATCAAAGACCAAAACAACCAAATCTAAGAGCTCTTTAATATTTTTCCCTGATTTGCTAGAAACTTCAATCGAAGGCACTTCTCCACCCAAACTATCCACAATAACTTCGTCTTTGAGAAGCTGTTGTTTTACTTTTTCTGTATTTGCCTCGGGCAAATCAGCTTTTGTAAAAGCAACAATAAAAGGAATGCCTGCGTTTTTAAGAATTTGGATCGACTCTTTTGTTTGAGGCATCACACCATCGTTGCTTGCAACAACAAGAATTCCCACATCGGCAACTCGTGCACCTCTGCCTCGCATTTGTGAGAAAGCTGCATGGCCAGGTGTGTCAACAAAGGTAATGTTTCTTTTCCCGGAGTCTGTGGTTATTTCAACTGAAGATGCACCAATTTTTTGTGTAATTCCACCGTGTTCGTCAGCTGCAACACTGCTTTTTCGAATGGCATCAAGTAAAGTTGTTTTTCCATGGTCTACATGGCCCAAAACAGAAACAACTGGTGGAAATTGTGTCATAAGTACTGACCCGAGAAAGGCAAACCGAGGAAATTAACAAAGAAAACTCACGTGTTTCATGGTTAGACTTTTTCTTCGGTTGCTGCGTCTGGGGTTTCTTCTTGAGACTGTTCTGCAACAGGTGCTTCTTGTGGTGCTTGTTCAACCTCTTGAGTTTCTTCTACTTTTTCTTCTGCAACAGGTGCTTTTTTTACCTCTGGTTCTGCCTGACCTTCTGCTTCTTTAATTTCAATTCTCCAACCAGTCAATTTTGAAGCTAAACGGACATTTTGACCTTCTTTTCCAATAGCAATAGATAATTGATCTTTTGGTGTTGTGACAACTGCTGTTTTAGTATCTTCATTCAAATGAATTTGCAAATCTTTTGCAGGAGAAAGAGATGATGCAATAAAGGTTTTGACATCATCATTCCATTGAATAATATCAATTTTTTCAAGTCCATTAAATTCTTGAATAATAGCTTGCACTCTGACTCCTTTTTGTCCAACACAACTTCCTACTGGGTCAATTCCTGGTGCCGTTGCAGCAACTGCTACTTTACTTCTACTTCCTGCCTCTCGGACCATTGCTTTAATTACAACGTTTCCGGAAGCAATTTCTGGAACTTCTCTTTTGAAAAGTCCCTCCAAAAGTCCATTTGCTGCTCGTGAAACTACCAATTCCTGGCCTTTTAATCCTTCTCTAATCTCTACCAAATAAAATGACAATCGCTGATTTTGATGATATCTTTCTGCTGCAATTTGTTCGGTAACAGGCATAATGGCCTCGGATTTACCTAAATCAACAATGACATTTGGACCTGCAAATCGAAGCACTGTTCCACTCATAATAGTGCCAATTTTTGTTGAAAAATCTGCCAGTACTGCTTCTTTTTCTTTTTCGCGGACTTTTTGCAGAATGACTTGCTTTGCTGTTTGGGCTGCGATGCGGCCAAAGCCAGGAGGTGTGACATCTTCTGAACCATGCATCACTCGTGCTTCACCAGTATTTTGATTGATTTTAACTGTGTAATCTTCGACTTCTGTGCCTGGGTGGTCTTTTTTGTAGGCTGCAAGAATTGCATTTTCAATTGCTTCCAGAACAACACTCATTTCAACGCCGCGCTCGGTAGCGACTTGATTGAGTGCCAAGTAAAATTCAGATCGTTGTACAGCTGCCATAGTGGAACAAGTATACCAGATTCAGATTGTCACTTCAAGGCGAAGAAGAGGAGATTTAAAACCAACCTTTTTTCCCTTTTTCGCTGTCAAACTCTTTTAACAGCTCTTTTTGATGTGAATTAAGATTCTTGGGAATAACTATTTTTATCCGTAAGTACTGATCCCCACGTCCCGACCCCTGCACATGCGGCACGCCTTTGCCTTTTAATCTAATTAAACTGTTGGGCTGGGTACCGGCAGGAATTCGCACTGTTACTTTTCCATCTACTGTCTCCACCTCTCTTTCTGTTCCAAGAGCTGCCTGGGGGAAAGAAATTTCCTCATCGGTCACAATATCATAGCCTTCACGCATAAATTTGCTGGAAGAACTAACCTCGACCATAACATCATAGTCTTTAAAGCGAATGCGAGACCCAGAATTAACTCCAGCTGGGATTTTTATTGTCTCTTGTTTGCCATCAATGCTTACTTTTTTTGTCACGCCTTTGACTGCCTCCATGAAGTCAATTTGTATTGAATAGACAGGGCGTCTTTGAGCCCGGCCAAAAGGCGATTGCCCGCCAAAAAATTGTTCAAAAATTTCAAATGGATCATTAAACCCTCCTCCAAACCCACCATCGCCGCCGGTTGTGTATGTGTACGTAAATGGCCCGCCTTGCCCACCAAATCCGCCGCTAAATGGATTGCCACCAGCAAATGGATTCCCACCACCCGCACCGCCTTGCTCAAAAGCTTGAGCGCCAAATTGGTCGTATGTTTGTTTTTTCTGTGCATCAGACAAGATTTCGTAGGCCTTGGTCACTTCTTTGAACTTTGTTTCTGCTTCTTTTGTTTTATTTCTGTCTGGGTGATATTGAAGGGCTAATTTTCTGTATGCTGATTTTATCTCCTGAGCTGAAGCTGATTTAGAAACGCCTAAAATTTTATAATAGTCTGATTCTGCCATACATTGTAAAAAGGCGCATTTCTGCGCCTGCTGCTACCAATTTGCCGAAAGGCAACCTAATTAACGACTTCTCCTTCTTGTGCTTCGTCTTTTTTGTCAGACGAACCATCAGTCTTTCCCTCTTCTTCTTTTGCTTCTACTTCTGGTTCTGCACCTGGCTGGCCTTGCTGTCCATATGCTGCTTGACCGATTTTAGAAAGCGTGTCTGATAATTCTTTTGTCTTTGCTTCCAAATCTTCTTTTGAAGCAGTGTCTAAGACATCGCGCAAAGCTTTTACTTTTTCCTCAACTTCAGATTTTACCTCTGCTGGGACTTTATCTCCTGCATCTTTCAAAGATTTCTCTGCAGTGAAAATAAGTGAGTCTGCATTATTTCGTGCCTCAACTGCACCTTTTTTCTCTTCATCTGCTGCTTTATTTGCCTCTGCCTCTTTGGTCATTTTCTCAACTTCTTCCTTGGAGAGACCTGTTGAGCCGGTAATTTTAATGCTCTGCTCTTTACCAGATGCTTTATCTTTTGCTTTGACAGAAAGTATGCCTGATGCATCAATGTCAAAAGTTACCTCAACTTGTGGCACGCCTCGTGGAGCTGGCGGAATACCATCAAGGATAAATCGGCCCAAACTTTTATTATCTGCTGCCATTGGACGTTCTCCTTGCAAAACATTAATTTCTACTTGTGTCTGATTATCCGCAGCTGTTGAGAAAACCTGTGATTTAGATGTTGGAATAGTTGTATTTCGTGGGATTAAAGGTGTTGAGACACTGCCCAATGTTTCTAGACCAAGTGTTAATGGTGTCACATCCAAAAGCAACACATCATTTACTTCGCCTCCCAAAACGCCACCTTGAATTGCTGCGCCAACAGCAACGACTTCATCAGGATTCACCGATTTATTCGGCTCTTTGCCAAAGAATTTGGTCACAGTCTCAATTACTTTTGGCATTCTGGTCATGCCTCCGACCAAAACTACTTCATCAATGTCTTTAACATCTTTTTTCGCATCAGCTAAAGCTTTTTTAACAGGCTCCAGAGTTTTTTGAACCAATGAATCGACAATCTGTTCAAGCTTTGCTCGTGTCAGAGTCATGGTTAAATGCAATGGACCATTGGCACCTTGGGTAATAAATGGCTGGTTAATTTGTGCTTCTTGCGAAGAAGATAACTCGATTTTTGCTTTTTCTGCAGATTCTTTCAACCTTTGCAGTGCTTGTGGGTCTTTTCGCAAATCTACAGAATTATCTTTTTTAAACTCGTCTGCTAAGTAGTCAATAATTGCCTGATCAAAATCATCGCCACCCAAGTGTGTATCGCCATTGGTGGATTTTACTTCGTAGACGCCTTCTCCCAACTCAAGAATCGAAATATCAAATGTGCCGCCACCCAAGTCATAGACCGCAATGGTATGGGCATTTTTCTTATCAAGTCCATACGCTAGTGCTGCAGCTGTTGGCTCGTTAATAATTCGTAAGACTTCCAGTCCTGCAATTTCTCCAGCTTGTTTGGTTGCTTGGCGCTGTGCGTCGTCAAAATATGCAGGGACAGTAATAACAGCTTGTGTTACTTTTCCTCCAAGATATGCTTCGGCATCTGCTTTAATTTTTTGAAGAATCATTGCAGAAATTTCTTGTGGTGTGTATTCTTTTCCATCAACCTCTACAACTGCCATGTCATCGCGGCCTGCCTTAATTTTGTAAGGCAGGAGCTTTATGTCGCGCTGTACCGATGGATCAGAGAATTTGCGACCCATGAGACGCTTTACCGAATAAATTGTCTCAAAAGGCTTTAAAACCATTTGGCGCTTTGCAACATCACCCACAACGTGTGTTTTTGGATCCACAACCGATGGAATAACATTGCGGCCTTCGAGTGAGTGGATAACTTTTGGTGATCCACCTTCCATGACAGCAACACATGAATTTGTTGTTCCTAAATCAATTCCTATTATTTTTCCCATATATTTATGTCATCCTGAATTTGGTTCAGGATCTATTCCTTTTGTTTTCCTACTATTACTTGTGCTGGTCTTAAAACTACTTCTCCCATTATATACCCAGCCCTGACTTCCTCTATAACCTTTCCTTCCTCTCCGTTTCCTGTTGTTACTACTTCCATGAGGTGAGGATTGTATTCCTCGCCAACTGTCTTAATTCGCTCTATTCCTTCTTGCTGTAACGCTTGGAGAAATTGTTGTACAGTCAATACAAAATTTTGATCTTTTGTATGCTTTTCTGCAAGCATTAGTGTATCGAGAATCGGCAACAATTTCAAGACTAAATCTTTATTTGAAAGTCTTGCCCATTCTTGTTTTTCTACGACAGTCCGTCTGACAAGATTTTGATAATCTGCCAAAGCCCGTCTGTATTTATCTTCTGTTTCTGCAACTTTTTGTAAAAGATCCGTGACTTCCTTGCTATCTTTCTCTACTTCCTTACTTGTTTCCTCTAATTCTTCTGTAACCTTTTCTTCTATTTTTTTCTTTTTATTATCCATACCATATATTAGTTTACCAACCTTTGGCAATTTCCTCAACTAAGTCGCCAAAATACCGCACAACCGGGACAATCGACGTATACTGCAACCGAGAGGGTCCCAAAACACCAATTTCACCAACTTCGTTGAGTGGTGTGTGATATTTTGTAAAAACAAATCCATAGGGTCCTTCCAAACGTGGCGCTAAATCCTCGCCAACTAAGACACTAACACCCTCGTCATTTGCAAAATTAGCACAGATTGCATGCAGCGTATCGAATTCATCTATTGCCGAGAGTAAATTTTTGGTGATGTCGATATCATAAAATTCTGGCATATCCAAAATATTTGCATATCCTGCAGCATAAATTTCGCCATTTTGCGTTGTCGCAATAGCAACAGATTTTGTTTTCTCAGCCAGAGATCTGACAACTTCTTTCAAAAATCGTGCTTCTTTTTCTCGAAAATCCCACACCTGCTCTTTAAGTGCCACTTCTTCGGCAACAGATAATTCCTTTTCTTTCATGAGCTGTTTGACATAAAACTTCATGCCAATAGGCGTTGGAATTCGACCAGCTGACGTATGGGGTTTTTTCAGATATCCTAATTCGGTGAGTCTGACCATTTCATTGCGGATTGTTGCAGGAGAAGCAGATAAATTGTGCTTTTTTTCTAAGGTTTCCGAGCCAACAGGCTCTGCAGTCTCGATATATTCT
>DATICB010000014.1:0-34592 GCA_035457005.1 Patescibacteria group bacterium | reverse complement strand
TAATAATAATGCCAATTGCGCCAAACAAATTAAGCAATTGAAATTGCATTGAAGATCCAGAAAGCTTTTTAATAGATACCAGAAAATACGCAAGCAACACAGCTAGTGTTCCAGCCCATCCAACAATTTCTATAAACATGTATTTAGTATAGTCGATATTTTATTGGAGTAAAAGTGTACATTTTATGCTACTATACGTACATGCTCTCCAATGTTTCTATATTAGAACTTATCAAAAGTAAGGACATTATTCTTAGCCCTTGGGATGAAAGTCTCATTAGACCTGCAGGAGTAACTTTAAGATTGGGAGAAATAATCATTGTGCCGAAAGCAGGAAATGTGGTTGATATCAAAAATAACATTCTTCCTGAGTATGAGTCCACAAAAATAACGCTTGAAAAACCCTTCAAATTAGAGCCAAACATGTTTGTCTTAGCAGATACCTTAGAAGAGATCGGATTGTCAGAAAAAGTTGGTATGCTTCTTGAGGGAAGAAGTACTATTGCAAGATTAGGAATAAGTGTTGTTCAAACAGCAATGATTATAGATACAGGTCAAAAACCAAAAACAATGACACTTGAAATACATAATGCTGGACCAAATGCAGTACTTCTTTATCCTAAAATGCTTTTTTGCCGTGCATGTTTCTTTTTATTAAATCCAGCTGCAACAACAAGGCGAGATACATCCAATGACAAATATTTTAAAGGAGATGCGAATCTACCAATATTCAAGGACGAGATAAGAGGATAAATTTTTACGCTTCTTCCGGCATTTCAGATCCAACATAAGCAAACCGAGGTTGTTTTTTACCATTTACTTCAACTTCTTCGAAAAACATTTCATACGGCCTAATCCACATTGCTGTTCCTTTTCGAGAATATAAGTGAACATAGACAATAAATTTTTCTTCTGTTTCACTGTGTGTTGCAAGACCAAGGACTAAATAAAATTTTCCTTTATAATGTCGATAAATGCCTGCTTTAACATCTTTCATGTGTAATACACTAACTATACACTATTTCCAAAGGTCTAAATATTGTCTTTCGTGTTGTTTGACCACTTTTTTATTTCCCAAAAGGCCATGTTGTGACATATCTGGTGAATATCTACTCGATGCAACTATTCTACCAAGGGATTCTGCCATTGACCTGACGTGGTGAGGTCCTGCTCCACAGCAAATCCCGATATAATTAACACCAATTTCTTGTGCTTTTAGTGCAAAATCTGCAAGCTCACTTCTTGTGCACAGGTGTGGGTCAAGGTTGGTTGGGAAAGCAAGAGAATCATCCGATTGTTTGAGAAATTGAAAAGCAGGTTGCTTTTTTGTTGTGCGGTATGGGACGGGTTGTGCAGCAATAAAACAGTTCACTTCCTGTCTCAATTTTTCCAAAAGAGGAAGCATCGTTTTGGGTCCTCGAATACAATTAAAGCCAACAATATCTGCGCCATTTTTTTCAAGTAATTTGCATCCCTCTATCCAATCAACATTATCTTTACTCTTTTCATACGTTGCGCCAAAGGTCACAAGAGCAGGAAATCCAAATTCTTTAATAACCTCGAGGGCAATAAGTGCCTCGCCAACATATTCAATGGTTTCGGCGATAATAAAATCTGCGCCTTCTTCTTTCGCCCACTGTACTTGTTCGCGATACATGTCTCGTACGATTTTTGAGGTCTCTTTATGTCGTGCGGGATTGTATGCCCAGGTATTACATATATTTCCAGCAACCAAGGCACTGCCTTCTTTTGCAATTTTTTTGGCAATTTGTAATGCATGCCTATTCATTGGTTCCAAGTCTTTTTCCCTACCAATTACCTTTAATTTCTCGCGGTGTGCATAGTAGGTGAATGCAACCATAACTTCTGCTCCTGCCCGAAGAAACTCCCTGTGAAGCTCTTCCACTGCATGAGGATGGTCCAAAACAACCTCGGGGACAAAAGCGCCTGCCTTAAGATACCCTCGTCTTTCCAGTTCGAATAGATAACCTTCTGCTCCGAGGACAATCCCATTTTTCAATTTTTCTACGATACCACTTTTCATTGTTTGCATTTCTAGGACACAAAAAAACCTCCCGGTTGGGAGGTTGTCATAAATCAAAAAGTAGACTACGACAAAGCCTCCCTGAGGGAAGTCATCATCATAGCCATCATTTGTTTTCTAATACTCACTGAGTAGTAGTATAGTAAACAATTGCGCATGTTGTCAAATGTGGCTATATGCAAAAACTTTTTCGCACAATCATTTTGCCTCTTGCGACATAAGTATGTCATGTTATAATTATCCCTGTTATGCCTACAGCAAAAAGAAAGACAACTGCTAAAAAAACGACAAAAAGAAAACCGCTGACACCAACTATTTCACAAAATAAATTACACAGTGTTGATATGAAAAATGCAAAGCAGGTAAATTCACAGGTTGTTACTTTGTATGTTAAAAATCCAAGACTTTGGGTTGGCGTTAGTGTTGTCGTTGTTGTCTTGGCGCTTTTCTTCTTTAAGGGATTATTCATTGCAGCAACTGTGAATGGCCAGCCGATTAGTAGACTTGCAGTTGTTTCACAACTGGAAAAACAAGGAGGTAAGCAAGCACTGGATAATCTTATTGTTGAAAATTTAATTAGACAGGAAGCGCAGAAAAGACACGTGAGTGTGTCGCAAACTGATATCGATGGACAAATTAAAAAAATAGAAGATCAATTAAAAGGCCAAGGAATGACGCTTGATAATGCCTTGGCAGCACAAGGACTCACTAAAAGTGATTTGGTTGATCAGCTTACAATTCAGGCACTTCTGACAAAAATGATTGGCAACAGTGTGAGCGTGTCGGATGCAGATATCGAAAAATACATTGCAGCAAATCAGGATAATCTTCCAAAAGATTTGTCTGATGCAGATTTAAAATCACAAGTTAAGTCGCAACTTGAGCAACAGCAACTACAAACAAAAACACAAGCATTTGTTGCAACTTTGCAGAAAAATGCAAAAATTACCTATTTTGTCGGCTACTAATTCTATTACGCAATAATTTCTTTGGACGTTTTTTGTTTTCATATGTCTCGAAAAAAACCAGAAGCAGACTCTCGTTTAACAGATGGGCTAATGCAAGTATTTCAACAAGCAGGAGGGGATATGGAAAAGGTTCGAGAACTCATACAAACAAGACCAGACTTGCTTTCTTTAGCAGAAAGACTTCTTGGAGGATTGCCAAGACGATCACCAGGAGCAAGGTCCCCATTACCTGAACATGTTCATGGGAATAGAAAGCGGGCAAGAGGGTAGGGATAAGACCTCTGCTGAAAGCGTCTAATTATTTCTCTTTTGAATAAATAATTTCCCATGTATCAGGATTAAGATCGGTATATTTCCAGTGAAGTGGTGTAAAGGCAAAGAGAGCGAGATTTTTATCTTTTGCTATCGATTGTGCATGAGGATATTTTAAGTAATATGTCCCCTCTGCTTCAGTGAATGAGCCTGGCTCAACCATTGAGGTAACTCCAAATGCTTGAAACGTTTTCCACTCTCCCTCAGTAAAACCAATCACAAGTGATGCTCGTTGTGTTTTGTTTTGAACTAACTCCTCAACTTTTTTTGTCCTGATGTCTGAAAGAAAATAAAACAAAAATGGATCGTCCTGGTATGCATAAAAAACGGTTGCACTATATGGGTTACCTGCTTTATCAATTATTGATATAACGCAAAGGCGATTTTTGACAAGAAAATCATGAACCTTTTGTTCCATACAATGATAGTGTATCACATTGATTATGGCATGCTTGACACGTCGAGTTGGCTGCTGCCATGATACATGTATGGATCCTGTCCAAAATTTGCCATCTCAAACTCCGCTTACTCCTATTACTGAGGAAAATACACATGATGAGTCTTCTAATAGATGGGTAAATCCACTGCTTATTTTTCTTTCTGTCATAACGATTATTGTGGTTGCTTCATTTGGCATGCTCTTTTTTGCAAAAAAATCACCAATAAATAATTCTTCTCAGAATGTGGCAATTTCTCCGGCAGCTGCACGAATTCCTGCAACAATAACAGGGACTGTTTATTTTCAGGGATACGCCCCATCTGGTGCATACGTTGCAATCGCAGAAAGATCGGAAGGGCATGGAGATTTTAAAGATATTATCAGTGGATTAGTACCTGAGCAGGATGGGACAACAGAATGGACTTGGAAAGATGCGATGTCAGGGAAAAATTATGAAATAAAGGCAACGCTTAAGGTACAAGGAAAAGTGGTCCAAGAGTCTGTTGTGCAGGATGTGTCTGCGCCAGCAACACAAGTGAGTTTGTCTATTGCGTCAACACTTCAGCCGCCAACGCCTGTTGCTGCAACAATGAGCGGACAGATTAATTTGGATGGATATACACCTCCAGGGAGCACACTTCAGGTTTTGGCAAAAACAGTTGCCGCGGTAAGTTTTCAACCTGTGGCAACAGGAATTGCAGCAAATGATAATGCAAATTGGACATGGGGAAATGCAGTTTCAGGAACAACATATCTAATAAAGGCACAACTACTGGATGCAAACAATAACGTTATCTCAAAAGGCGACACGCAGACCATTACAGCACCTTCAGGTGGAGAAGTTTTGAATGTCTATTCAACCGCAAATCCGCCAGCAGCTACGACATCTGGAATTTCAGGGACAATTACTATTAATGGTGCAGTACCAAGCGGGGCATATCTTACTCTGGCAACGCGTGTGAGCGGGACGACAACATTTAATCAAGTAGCAAGTAATATGAGTGCAAGCAGTGGTGTTGGATTTTCCTGGAGTGGGGCAAATGCAGGGACATCGTACGATGTGCAAGCATACATGTGGGTGAATAATCAGCCATATTCGCAATCAAATATTCTTACTGTTACTGCGCCATCTACATTTGACGTCCTTACGATTAATGCGCAACAGCCAACGCAAGCTCCACAGTCAGGATCATTTAATGTCAGCTGTGGTGGGACATCTGGAGGATTAGTGCAAGCGACAATTAATTTTAATACGTCATCAAATTTATCAAATGCTGTTTCATACAACATTGTTGTGACATCTGCAAGTCAAAACCAGCAGGTTGTTAATACCACAGTAAATCCACCAAATCCAACCCAATCCCAATCTATTACCACAACGTATGTTTTCCAACCTGGAGCGACCTATTATGCCCAATATGCTTATGCAACAAGTGCTGGTGGCCAAATGTCAGCGCTTTCTCCATCTGTTCAATTTGCCTGTCAGTAATTTGACGAATGAGTGCCCAAGTGTTTTAATAGGGGGTAGCTAAGAATCCTCCTTTCGGATTCAATCCGATATGATAAGAAAATTTATTTCCCGCGTTACAAATAGCAGTTTTCTGCCGTTGGTTACTATTATCGTTGTGATTGTTACCCTTATCACTATCTACTTCACGTTTAATCAAGTTGTGCAAGAAGAAGCAACGCTTGCCAATGATATCCAATACCGATCATCGCTTCTTGCAAAAAGCCTCAAAGAATCGGTCGAACCAAATTTTATTACTCAGTCTGACACATATCTCCAGGATGTTGTCGAGAAATTTATAGATAAGCAGCGAATTGCAGGCTTGGCAGTTGTTGATAACACAGGAAAGATTATTGCAATTTCTTCAACATTACAAAAATCCTGGTTGCGCTCGCAAGAAAAAATAATAACAAATGTTATGGATTCAGATATTGAAAATGGTAATTTTGCAAATTTGTCAAAAAATAAAATGTATGTTTTTGCGAGCCCTTTGGAGGATAAAAAAAGTGTTGTTGGTGCTTTGATTATTGTTCAAAACGCAAATTACATAGATGATAGAGTTTGGGATATTGTTCAAAATAATTTTATTCGTTTACTTGTCCAGGCAATTATTGTTGCGCTGCTGTCTCTCATTCTTCTTCGTTGGATTATTTATGAACCGATTAGACAAATGGTTGATGCGCTGAAACTTGCAAGAATTGGAAGCGTGTCACAATCAATTCCTAATGCAATTTCGACATCTCTTTTTTTCAAACCATTAGCAAAAGAACTCACAAAGGTGAGAAGAAGCCTGTTGGAAGCAAGAATGACTGCAAGTGAAGAGGCGCGCCTAAGTCTTGAACGTGTTGATTCTCCATGGACACCACAAAGACTGCAAGAATTTATTAAAGATGTTGCAAAGGGGCGACGCATTTTTATGGTCTCTAATCGCGAACCATATAGTCATGAAAAAATAAATAATAAAATCGTTATCATTCCACCAGCAAGTGGCATGGTGACAGCAGTTGAGCCGGTTATGGAAGCATGCGGCGGGACATGGATCGCACATGGAAGCGGTAATGCGGATCGTGATGTGGTTGATAAAAATGATACCATTGCTGTTCCGCCTGAGGATCCAAAATATACTCTGAAAAGAGTTTGGCTTACAAAAGAAGAAGAGGATGGATATTATAATGGATTTTCAAACGAAGGTTTATGGCCTTTGTGTCACAGGGCATACACAAGACCGATTTTTCGAAAAGAAGATTGGGAACAATATAAAATTGCCAACGAAAAATTTGCCAAAGCAGTTGTTTCGGAAATGAAAGGAGTGGACAGACCCCTTGTTTTTGTTCAGGATTTTCATTTGTCTCTTGTCCCAAGTCTTATTAAAAAACAACGTCCTGATGCAACCATAGGTATTTTCTGGCATATTCCCTGGCCCAATCCTGAATCATTTAGTATTTGCCCGTGGAAAAAAGAAATTCTTGACGGTATTTTAGGTGCCGATATTATTGGGTTTCATACACAACTTCACTGCAATAATTTTATTGAAACTGTTGGAAGAGAATTAGAATCACTTGTCGATTTAGAAAGCTTTACTGTTACGAGAAATAATCATATTTCCTCGGTAAAACCATTTCCGATTAGCATTGCATTCACTATGAATAACGGAAAAGATAAAATGACAGAAAAAGAAAAAAAACAATTTCTTCTTCGTGATTTTGGTATTAAAACTCCACGTGTTGGTTTGGGTCTTGATAGACTGGACTATACAAAAGGTATCCTTGAAAGATTTAAAGCAATCGAAATTTTTCTCATTAAAAATCCGCAGTATCAAGAACAATTTACTTTTCTTCAAATTTCTGTCCCGAGTCGTACAAAAGTAAAACGGTATCAGGAATTTCGAGCAGAAGTAGAGAAAGAAGCAGAGCGAATTAATAGTATTTTTAAAAAAAATAATTGGAAGCCAATTGTGTTATCGCTCAAACAATATAATCACGATGAAGTTTTTCGATTATACAAAGTTGCTCATTTTTGTTTGGTTACTTCTTTGCATGATGGCATGAATTTAGTTGCAAAAGAATTTGTTGCAGCAAGAAATGACGAACAGGGAGTTTTGATTCTGAGTGAATTTGCGGGTGCATCAAGGGAATTAAAAAACGCTTTAATTGTCAATCCATATAATGGTGAACAAACAGCAACTGCAATACAAGTGGCGCTAGAGATGAGTAAAACAGAACAAGCAAAGCGAATGAAAGCAATGCGCAATGAATTAAGATCACACAATGTTTTCCGATGGTCGGCAGAGTTGATTAGAGCACTCGTAAGTATTGGCTAATGTAGTGTTCAAAAAAATGTCGGGGATCGGGGAGTTGAACCCCAGCCACACGGCCCCCAGCCGCGTATTCTACCGTTAAACTAATCCCCGAATTGGTCACTTGCTATTAGTCATTTGTCGCTTGTTGATTTAGTGATTTTATCAAAGCATTCAGTTCTTTCCCAACTTTATCACTAATTTCCAAAGATTTCTCAATGTTTACTTTAAAAAGCTTCTCTGCGATTTTAAGACCGGCAATGGTTTCATAAAATGACTTAAGCGCAATTCTTAGAAATTTCTTAAACTCTACATCTCCTTTGCTTCCTGTTCCTTCGGCAATATTTAACACAATCGATGTGCTCGACCTTTTTAATTGATCAATTAACGCAAAACGTTCTTCTATAGGAATCTTCTTTGTGAGTTGATAAATATTTTCTACAAGCAATAAAGCATCTTGATATACTCGAAGCTTTTCAAATCGATATATTCCCATAGAGCTAGCGACCAAAGACAATTGTCTAATGACCCAGTTAGATATATTGTATTTTACCATAAACTTGTTATTATAGGGACACGATTATGGCTAAAAACGGCACCCCAAAAAAAATAGAAGCAGCCGCAGATGCAGACCAAAAACATAAAATGGATGCAGTCCGTATGGCAATGGATGCAATTGAAAAGCAATACGGCAGGGGTTCTATTATGCGATTTGGAGAGGCTGCGGGAAAACTAGATATTTCAGTTGTCTCAACAGGATCATTACCTCTTGATATTGCACTTGGTGTTGGAGGACTACCCCGAGGAAGAATTATAGAAATTTACGGACCAGAAGCATCGGGAAAAACAACGATTTGTTTGTCTGTTATTGCACAAGCGCAAAAGCATGGTGGTGTTGCTGCGTTTATTGATGCCGAGCATGCGCTCGATCCCTTGTGGGCAGAAAAAATTGGCGTTAAATTAGATGAATTATTAATATCCCAACCAGATACAGGGGAGCAAGCGCTCGAAATTGCAGAAAGTCTTATCCGCTCGGGTGGAGTCGATGTACTGGTGATTGATTCGGTTGCAGCGCTGGTGCCACGAGCAGAAATAGAAGGCGAAATGGGAGACGCAATGGTGGGACTTCAGGCAAGACTTATGTCACAAGCACTTCGAAAATTAACAGGAGTAATTTCTAAATCCAAGACAGTTCTTATTTTTACCAATCAATTGCGTCAAAAAATTGGCGTTATGTTTGGTAATCCCGAAACAACAACAGGCGGTTTGGCTCTTAAATTTTATGCCAGTGTCAGAATGGATGTGCGAAAAATTGAAACCATTAAAGATGGTGACAGAGTTGTTGGGTCCCGTCATAGAGTAAAGATTGTTAAAAATAAAGTATCAACACCATTCCGCATTGCAGAATTTGAGGTATCAGGAAATGGTATTTCGCGAGAAGGCGGCATTCTGGATGTTGGTATAGAAATGGGTATTATTAGCAAGTCTGGAGCATTTCTTCGATATGGTGAATTAATGTTGGGACAAGGTCGGGCAGCAGCAATGGAAACCTTGAAAGAAGATAAAGGACTGGAGAGTAAGATTGTTAAGGAAATAAAAGAAAAAACAGAAACGCGCGTCCCGGTAGAAGTTGGGAAAGAAGATAATGGTGAAGAGAGAGACGAAGCTCCTCTGACGGTAGAATAAAATGGGAAGATCAGATTTAGTATCAAGACATATTGAAGGTGATCCAACAAGAGCGCAAGTGCTAGTTCGAAAAGATAGTCTACAAGACAGTAGACATCTTCGAATTCCTCCCGATGATGGTTCACTTGTGGGGCATGTTCTTGCTCAACAAGGAGTACGTCAGCCAGACGGAAGTTATATAGTTCCTGTTGAAAAACCCAATGGAAGATAAGTTATATTTATTGGTCCTCAAATTTCTTAGTTTTCGCCCAAGGTCAGAAAAAGAAGTCCGTGATTATCTAAAGAAAAAACAACAAAAATTTTTAGACATTAATAGCTCTAGCATCGATCTTCTTATTTACACATTAAAACAGCAAAAATTTCTTAACGACCGAGATTTTGCCAAAATGTGGATACGAAGTAGAACAGAATACAAACCAAAAGGAGAGAGGCTTATTCGAATGGAGTTGCAACAAAAAGGAATAAGCAAAGACCTGATTAACGAGGCATTCGAAGAATATAAAAAAGAGCAGGAAGACAGTCAATCAGAGGGAAGAGACGAATTCTTGCTGGCCAAAGGCCTTCTTGAGCGAAAAAGGAGGAAATACGAGCACTTAGAGGACAGGGAGCGATTTAGTAAAGCAGGCTCGATGCTCGCTAGACGAGGGTTTGATTTGGACACCATAAAAGCGGCAATTGATTCGTGTTTTGGAAAAATGGTATAATAGAGGTAGAGGACAAAAGATATGGTAAGCCTTTTTTCAGACTCCAAAATCTTTTCAAGGAACTAAGTTCCGGCTATTTCCTCGTACTGCATTTTATATGGTTGACACATTAGATATAGAAAAAAAACTTCTTGAAAAACAAGAAAAATTAGAGGAGTTAAAAGAAAGCCTGGATAGAGAAAAGCAGGAATACAAAGAAAAACTTCAGCAACTTTCTCACATGACAGAGACAGAAGCAAAAGATGCTCTTTTGGAAGAAACAGAAAAATCAGAAGCAGCAGCAGTTGCTAAACTTATTAAAGAACGGGAAGAAGCAGCCAAAGCAACAGCAGACACAAAAGCCCAAGAAGTTTTGGTCGAAGCAATGCGACACGGCGCAATTAAATATGTTGCGGAATTTACTGTGTCAATTATTCGTGTTGAAAGCGAAGAAGTAAAGGGAAGAATTATTGGAAAAGAAGGAAGGAATATTCGTGCATTTGAAAGCGCAACAGGAGTAGATATTGATTTAGACGAAGAAGGCGTTATTCGACTTTCTTCTTTTGATTCAATACGACGAGAAATTGCACGACGTGCATTGGAAGTTTTGTTAAAAGATACAAGAATCCAACCTTTTAGAATTGAGGAAGTTGTTAATCAGACGAAATTGGATTTAGAAAAAATCATGCAGAGTGAAGGAGAAAAATTAGCACACGAAGCAGGTGTCTTTAATTTACCAGTTGATCTTATTAAAACGCTAGGTCGCTTTAAATTCCGAACATCTTATGGACAAAATCTTATTTCTCATTCATTGGAAGTAAGTAAAATTGCAGTCGGTATTGCACAGGAAATTGGTGCAGATGTCGATGTAGTCCGTTTGGGAGGATTACTTCATGACATTGGAAAAGTGGTTGAAGGAGAAGGAAGTCATGTTAAATTAGGTGTCGAGCTTCTGAAAAGATTTGGTTTGCCAGAACAAATTATTAATACCGTTGCACAGCATCACGAGGACAAGCCATTCACATCAGTTGAATCGGTTATTGTCCATATTGCCGATCAGGTAAGTGGTGGGAGGCCAGGGGCAAGATATGAAGATGTAGAAAAATATGCAAATAGACTCAAGGAAATGGAAGACATGGCAAAATCATATGAGGGTGTTGAAGATGCATATGCATTTGAAGCAGGACGAGAATTACGAGTTATTATTAATCCTGGAAAATTGGATGATGCACAAACAGTAATTATTGCCAAAAAATTGCGTGATGAAATATCTAAATCATTAGCAATTCCTGGAGAAGTAAAAGTAACTGCAATTAGAGAATTCCGCGCAATTGTTGGAGAAAATCTTTAAATAGTTTCTACTCCAATTGCATAAATTCCAAATTTTTCTATTCTTTCTTTATAGCCTTCAATTGCATTATACATTTCCATTGCTTTTTCAAGACTATTAATATTTGGCACAACATTCTTAACACTCTCTTTTTCAAGCAAGGTTTTTATATCTTTATAATGATGAACAAATGTTATTATTACGCCTAGCTCTTCTTTCGTTTCACTATTAGTAAAAATTATTTCATCTCCAGCTTTCATTTGTGCATATCTGTCGTTTTCTTCTTTTGAAGGTCTTACTTCAATTGTTTTTGTTTTGTCTTTAACTGCAGAAAAATATAAAGGATTTAGTTGTAAAAAGTACTTCATGAATTTGATTATACCAGCAATCTTTCTGAATTATCATGTTTCGATTACATTGATACAGTACGCTCCATTGCAGAAAGATTGTTTGCATTGTATTGTTAAGCCAATCATAGGTATCACTAATTTTTAGCGATAATTTGAAGAGTTTCTGTCCAGAATGGAGGTGACATCATGACAAAAAGAGATTTAATAGAACTCGTTGCCAAGAAAGCAAATCTTACCAATAAAGCAGCGAGAGATAGTGTTCAGGCAGTATTAAATGCTGTTCGTGATTCTCTTAAGAGAGGAGAAAAAGTTGTCCTAACTGGGTTCGGTACATTTTCTGTAAGGAAAAGAGCAGCAAGACCAGGACGAAATCCCAAGACAGGTGCGAAGTTGACTATTGCAGCACGAAAAGCACCAGGATTTACACCAGGAAAAACACTTAAGAAAGCAGTTCGATAAGATTAAAATTTATATTTTAATCTTGCTGCAGAAGAAAAAAATTATCTTTTTACTTCGCTAGCGCGAAGATGCAGTAGTTGTTTAAAAAAGCAGTGAGAATTGTTTTTCATATTCAAGAGAGGTTTTGTACAAAGTTTTTGTAGAGAACCTCTCTTTTTGCTATGATAAAGACCATGTCAATAATTTCTGTTAAGAATTTAGTAAAAGAATATTCAGTCTACAAAAAAGAACCTGGATTTCTCGGATCACTCCACTCACTTATTGCAAGAAAATATGAAACAGTAAGAGCGGTGGACGGATTATCATTTGATATAGAAGAAGGAGAGCTCATAGGTTTTATTGGGCCAAATGGAGCAGGTAAAACAACAACATTAAAATGTTTGTCTGGTCTTCTGTATCCAACAAGTGGAAAGGTAGACGTATTAGGTTTTACACCTTTTGACAGGAAAACAAAATTTCTTAAGCAGATTGCTCTTGTCATGGGACAAAAAAATCAACTTTGGTGGGATTTGCCGGCAATAGAAACATTCTCCTTGAATAAAGAAATATATGAAATACCAGACAAACAATATAAAGAAACGGTCTATAATCTTGCCGAGTTATTAGATGCAAAAGAACAACTGCAAGTGCAAGTACGCAAATTATCCCTTGGGCAACGTATGAAAATGGAGTTAATTGCGGCCCTTCTTCATAATCCAAGGGTTTTATTTCTTGATGAACCAACGATTGGACTAGACGTTGTCATGCAACAGAATTTGCGTGAATTTGTTAAAGAATATAACAGAAGATATAAAGCAACAATTCTTCTGACAAGTCATTATATGGGAGACGTGGAGGCATTGTGTAAGCGAGTAATTATTATTAATCATGGAAAAATTTTATTTGATGGACTGCTGTCAGATCTTATTAGAAAACACGCTCCTTATAAATTAATTTCAATTGTACTAACAAATATGATTAATCCAAAAGATTTAGAAGGACTTGGGGAAATTAAAAAATTTACATATCCAGAACTTGTTTTAAGTGTTCCAATGAATAATGCAAGCGAGATAACTGCAAAACTTCTTAAGAGGCTTCCGATAGAAGATGTAACGATAGAAAATCCTGATATAGAGGACATTATTCGTGATGTTTTCTCAAAAAGTTAAGTATGCGCTACGTCAGAATTTTTCTTCTTACTTTCCAGTCTGTTTTTGAAGAAAGAGGAAGGTCATTGGTGTGGTTTCTCCTTTCTTGTATTAACCCATTTATTATGATGCTTTTTTGGCGGGGAGCAAATATTTCTTCTACTACGCTTTCAATGATTACATCATATTATTTTTTTCTTATTATCGGCGGGTCAATTATCATGTCTCATTCAGAAGAAAATATTGCATTAATTGATATTCAGGAAGGAAGACTGGCAAATTATCTCCTTAAACCTTTTCCATATTACTCACTTAAATGGCTAGAGGAGCTGCCATATAGGGCATTACAGGGGTCTTTTGGTCTTATTGTTGTTGCTCTGTTTAGTTTTCTTTTTCAGGTAAAGTTATCAGTAGGCTCCCAATCAGTCGTCAACTTTTTGTTAATTTTTCTTATGTTAATTTCAGCGGTAACACTAGCACAACTTTTTAAAGTATGTCTTGGATTTATTAGCTTCTGGACAACGGATGCGTATGGTATTTTTCAGCTCTCAGAAATGTTTATGTTTATTCTTGGTGGCTACATTGCTCCACTGTCATTTTATCCAAGTGTCGTTGCATCAATTGCTTATTTTTTGCCATTTCCCTACATGATTTATTTTCCTATCGCATCGATTGCAGGATTTTATACAACACAACAGTTAGTCTTTATTTTTTTAGGTCAACTGGTATGGATTAGCATTTTTGTTTTTCTTTATAAAAGTTTATGGAAAAATGGCCTTAAGCAATTTACAGGAGTTGGACAATAAGTATGAAACGATACATAAAAATATACTGGATCATTATAAAATTAAATTTTTCACTTCTTTTTGCGTACAGAGCAAATTTTTATAACAGCTTTATTATTTCTGTTGGCTGGGGTATTGTATCGGTAAGTTCAATTTTTTTTGTTACAGCAAAAGTATCACATATTTACACATGGAGTAGAGGAGACTTATATCTTTTAGCAGGAGTGTATAGTGTCATTGTTGGTTTGTTTCACATGTTTTTCTCTGCAAGCCTCGAGCGTTTTGGTCGTACAATAAGCTTAGGAATGCTTGACTCTTACCTGTTGACTCCGATAGACACCCAAATTTATTTGAGTACCAAAACGTTTAGACCAATTTCCCTTCTCCGTCTTATTATTGGTATTGTTTTTACAGCAGTTGTTATCACGCAGCAACACATTGAAATCCATTTTGCCAATGTATTTTTGTCATTTGTTTTTATTTTCTTTGGAATTACATTTCTCTATTCAATGTGGTTTTTGGTTATCACGCTTATGATATGGAACCCAAATCTTACTAATCTTATTGATTTTTTATACATTTCAAATAATTTTAGTAGATACCCAACGTCAATCGTTACCTATACTAAAAATGTATTATTATATCTTGTTCTTCCTCTTATGCTCGTTACTACAGTTCCTGCAGAATTTATTCTTGGAAAAGTAACAATATTGCAAGTAATTGGGCTTCTATTTTTCTCCCTCGGGCTTTTTATGGCCTCTCGATATTTTTGGAAATTTGCACTAACAAAATATACCAGTGCAAGCAGTTAATTGCAGGCAAAAATGTTATAATAGCAACATGACTGTGTCTCCAAAAGCTTTATTTTTTTTCCTTCTGTCAGCACTTCTTATTTGGTTTTTGTATGCAGAAAGAGCAATTCTTAGTCCATTTGTATTGGCCGCAGTTTTTGCATATCTTTTTAATCCCATTATTTCTTTCTTTTCAGAGAAATTGCGAATTCCTCGAACAATTGCAATTTTTGTTGTGTATGGAGTTATCATTGGACTTTTTATATTTGTAACTTTACAAATAAGCCATCAAGTTTTTGAAGAATCTTCAGAACTGCGTATTTTTGCAACACATACATTGCAAAATGCCAAAACCCAACTGGCAGGACTTCCTGATTGGGCAAGACCAACTGCATATCAATTACTTACCGAATTGCAAAAATCACGCTTCCTTACTTTTTTTACTACGCCAAGTCTTTTCCCATTTGTGTCAGAAGCAATCTCTCGGATTATTAGTTTTTTTATTTTTCTGTTTTCAGGATTTTATTTTCTCAAAGACGGAGGATCATTTTTCAAAAAATTCATTAGAATAGTCCCAATACGCCATAAAGAAAATATTGAAAATCTCCTTCGTGAAATTAATGTTGTGTTAAGTAAATATTTGCGTGGCCAGATTTTTTTAATTGCACTGATGAGTATTGTGACATATATCGCACTGTCAATTATTGGAGTAAGGTTTGCGGTAAGCGTTGCTATTTTTTCTGGATTTGCTGAAGTTGTACCAGTTATTGGACCAATTATTGCTGGTGCTGTTGCAGTGGGTGTTGTTCTCATAACAGGGCAGGTCCATTTTGGTTTTTCTCCATTGAATGCAGCAATTATTATTGCATTTATTTATTTTGCATTGCGTCATTTAGAGGACTATTTTGTTATTCCCCACATTATGGGAAAAATTACAAAACTACCACCATTTGTTATTTTCTTTGCGGTAGTTGCAGGAGGTCACATAGCAGGAATCCTTGGGCTTATTTTAGCAGTACCATTTGCTGCAATTACAAAACTAGTTTTGGAATTTTTATTCCAGCGACTACATGAAAATGGTTCAAGGAAGTGAGTAAGCCAGATCCTGTTTTAATCGCAATCTATCTCGTTTGTGATATTTGCTCACAATCGCCAAGTATTACTTGGTGCCCTCAATCTTTGGTACTTCCTAGGTAAGGTATAACGTACCGTTCGAAGGTTGCAGCAGGGAGGATTGCCCGTTTCACTTCCACTCGTCTCTGTTGCTCTCAAATCCTGTCAATTCAGGATCCGTTCTTAGTCTCACATGTGGATAAAAAACTAAGACACAAGCTATTCGCTCCGATTTAATCGGAGTTTCTAGTCAGAGCTTACGCTCCATCCCATACCTTCTGCTGTCTGGACTTTCCTCTCCAATTGCTTGGAGTAGCGAAATTACCTCCTTGAACCGTTTGTAGTATATCACAGAGAAGAGACAAGATCAAGCTATAGGTCTAAATTTGTGCCTGACAAAGCATTTTATATTCACAATTTTGGCAAAAAATAGACTTACTACATGCAAAATTACTTGTTTCAATTTCTTTAACTTTTGCAAGAATTTTTTTTGATGCATTTTCCAAATCTTCTTTTGTAAGAATGCCACTCACAATTTTTCCAGTCTCTATATAATGGAGAGAAACTTTGATTGAAGAGATATTAGTGCGTTGTGAGACTTCTGGAATATTTTTTGCTGCCAATGTATAAAGAGAAAGCTGTAAATTATTTTTTATTTGTTTTTCTTCAATAGAATTTCTACCAGTCTTGTAATCAATAATTTCAATTGACCCATCTGACAATCGATCAATTCTATCCATTCGTCCACCAACTCTTATCCCGCCTAATGAAAATTGAAATGGATGCTCAAGAGCAATCGGTAATTTTTTGGGAGTAAAATTTTTTTCAATATATTTTGTAAGCATAGTTAGTCCACCAGCATATGCTGCTTGCGCATGTTGCCTTCCGTGGTACCCTTCTGTTGTCCAGAAAGAATCAAAAATATTGGGAATATCATTTTTAGAAATAGTCTCTCCTTGCATTGCTCTTTCATAAAACTCACGAAGTGTTGCGTGAATACTTATTCCAAAATTGAGAGCTGGTTGGGGTGGTGTTGGTACATGAAGAAGATAGTGCAGTTTGTAATGCAATGGACAAATATCAAATGTTTGAATTTGTGAATAACTTACATACGTAATTTTAAGAGGTTTAAGAGTATCTTTAGCAACAAGTTTTTCTTTAGAAAATAGTTGCTGTAATTGTACTGGCTCTGCCATGGTTGTATTCACCGTGTTACCAAGTGCCTCCATAATAAATGGAGATATTTTTCTTTCTCTTTTTCCTTCTCCATATATTTTTGATGCAGTAAGAAATATGCGTTCTTTTGCACGTGTTAAGGCAACATAAAAAAGTCTTCGTTCTTCTTGTGTGTGATAGTCAACATTAGACAACTCTTCTTTGATAAGGAAATCAGAAATTGGAATTTGATCACTTCTTTCACGAGATGGAAATCGTTGTGTTACAAGGCTGACAATAAAAACAACAGGAAACTCAAGACCTTTGCTTGCGTGTACGGTCAAAATATTTACCCCATCAAGACTCTCTATATCAACATCTGCAGCCAAAGGGCTATCCCCCAACTGCATTGTAATATCAATCCAGTCAACAACTGCATAGACAGATGCATCTTCATTATGGATTTCAAACTGTTTTAATTTCTCAAAAAATTTTGATGTATTTTTTGCTTTTATATCATCATTTTCTGTTGTAATCCGTAAGTATTGAGATATAAGCCCTGATTGTTCGAGAAAGTCATAAAGAATTCTTCCTGCTGTTTCTTTTGAAACCATTTCTTGATGTTTTGAAAAGAGTTTTTGAATTTTTTCAATTCCTTTTTCTCCAGTAACAGAAAGATTAAGGTTTGATAAATTTTGTAAGGATTCAAAAAGCGTTACATTTTTCTTTTTTGAGAAATTGAGTAGAAGAGAAATATCATCAGCTGGAATTTTAAAAACAGGAATTGTTAGCACTCTGTAGAGTGCTTGTGCGTCTTCGTTGTTATAGAGTACTTTTAAATATGCTATTAAATCCTTTATTTCTTCTTGATGGAAAAGCTTGCTTGGACCAAGAAACTGATGGGGAATCGTGTGTCTCGAAAGACTACGGAGGAATGAATCTGCGTGGTCATTTGCGCGCACTAAAATAGCAAAATCTTTATAGGCATATCCTTTTCCATGAAGTCTTTGTATCTCTTCAACAACTTTTTCTGCTTCTAAATCTTCCCTTTCTTGTTGTAAGAAAGTAACAGGGAATTGTTGTTTTACTTTTTTTATTGCAGTGAGATGTTTATTTATTTTTTCTTTTACTTCTAAACGATCAGGATTATTGTGTTGAATTACTTGATATGCGGTATCCAACACTACTTGTGTAGAGCGGTAGTTTTGTATAAGTGTAATAATTTTTGTTTTAGGGAAGTGTTTGCGAAAGTGCATCATATTGGACAGCGCAGCTCCTCGCCAACGATAAATTGCCTGGTCATCATCGCCAACAGCAGTAATATTTTTCTGACCACCTGCTAAAAGAATAGCCAATTGATTTTGTGCAAAATTTGTGTCTTGGAATTCATCGACAAGCAAATACATAAATTGCTTTTGATATTCATGAAGAATATGTTTCCTTTTTCTAAAAAGTTGTAGTGTATTGCTAATGAGATCAGAAAAGTCCATAAAATTAGATTGAATTTTAAGTTTCTCATAGATAGTATAGGCATGAGAAAGTTCTTTCAATTGCTGCTTGTAGTCTTCGGTCATTTCGTCGTCGGTACGTTTTATTTGTTTTTCCACAAAATCTTCATATTGCTGAGGAGTTATATCCTCGTCTTGTAAGCGAGAAAAATGTTGCAACAATCCTTGAAGGAATTTGTCGGGATTTCCCAGCGGTCTGAAGTAATCCAAATTAAAATCAAATAAATGTTTTCGCAAAAACAATATTGATTCTGCCTCAGTTAGCAGTTGGTAATTCGTTGAAAGTCCAATGTGAATAGCATCTTTTCGAAGTACTCTATCACAAAATCCATGAAATGTATGGATCCACATATCTGCATATCCATAAGGAAGAGCAGTATCAATTCTTTCTTGCATTTCTGTTGCTGCTTTTTCGGTAAATGTAAGTGCCAAAATATTTTTTGGAACAATCTTTTTCTTAAGAATTAAATGTTTTATTCTTTCGGTAATAACAGTAGTTTTGCCCGTCCCTGCACCGGCAATAATAAGAAGCGGTCCCTCGCCATGTTGAACTGCTTTTTTTTGTTCTTTATTTAAAACAACGTTTTGCATGAGGAAATTGTACCACAGGAAGTAAAGGGATTATTTGACAACAAGTGTTCCTTTTTGTCCTGGATTTTTGGTATTGTAGTAGGAGTATCTTCCCGCTTTTGGAAAGGATTGCGAAACAGATCCATTTTCTCCAAAATCTCCCAAGCTAAATTGCGTATTATTATTTTCTGAATCAGAAGAAACATTTGCTGTAAAAGGTGTTTTGTTAATCCAGGTAATCTTCGTGTTGGGATTAATCATAATCACATCCGGAACAAATCCATTGGGAGTAAGAGTAATAATAATTTCAATAGGCAGAGGCGTTGGGGAAGCTGTAGTTGCTTGGGTAACTTTTGGTTGGTTTACTACTACTTGTGGTGGAGAGAAGTGTTGCATCATGGCAAGAAGGCTAAAATTTGCACCCTTAGCCCACCAACTAAGAAGTAAAACAATAACAAGCAGTAATGCTACAAGAATAAGCTTTCTCACGCATTCAGCATACGCTATTTGTGCCTAAATTGCAAGAAAATGGCTTGTTGTTTTACTTGTGTTTTGATATGGTAGCACTATGCTTTCAACAAAATTTGTAAAAAAAGAAAAAATAGCAAACAATACATGGCAATTTTGGTTTGATCGCCCAACATCATTTATTTTTGATGCAGGGCAATATATAACACTATTTCTTGGTAAAGAAAACAGAGATTTTACTATCTGTGCTGATACAGGAAATGAAAAATATTTTTCGATCGTAACCAAGCCGGGAATAAGTGAATTCAAAAAAGATTTATTTACCCTTTTACCCAATTCAAAAATTTCTCTACAAGAACCAGCAGGAGGGTTTGTTTTGCGCAAAAAAAATGCAATGCCAAAAGTTTTCTTAGCAGGTGGAATTGGTATTACACCATTTTATAGCATGATTTGCTCACATAAAAAAATAGCAACAAGAGTAACGCTTATTGCATCTTTTTCAAAAAAGAAAAATATATGTTTTGAAAAAGATTTAGAAAAAATTGCAAAAGAGAATAAAAACATTCGCATTATCTATACAATCTCACAAGAAAAATGGAATGGAGAAGAAGGGAGAATCTCAGAAACAATCATTAAAAAATATGTGCCAAATTTTCATGATGTCGAGTTTATGATAGCAGGAGGCGAGCAAATGGTGTATGACACAGAAGACTTGTTGCATAGCATGAAGGTGAAAGAGGAAAAAATTAGAATTGATATTTTTACTGGATATGTATAAGTACATCCAAGAATTTTTTTCATTTTGTTGGTATGTTGGCACAAGTTTAGCTGGATTAATCATTCCAGATAAGGTTTATAATGATCCGCAATCACAATCAATTGTACTCGTTGGTGGCATTGGATCTTCACCCCTTGCATTTATTTTTTTGCAACGTTTTCTAGAAAAGAAAGGATTTCGGGTTATCATTTTTCGTACATCATTTTTAAAAAATTTAGGGTTACAAAAAAGCAGCATGACGGAATTGGCAAAAGAACTTAATGAATTTGTTGAAGAGAAGATATTGGGTGAATTTCTTATTGTTGGCATGAGTGCAGGTGCAATTCTGTCTATTTTTTACCTTACACATTTTAATAAATGGAATTCGATTAGAAAATTTATCGGAGTCAGTACGCCTTTCTATGGATCTTGGCTTTCTTATATTTTCTTTTTTTCAAAAGTGAAAAATGAATTCATACGAAACAGTAATGTACTCAAAAACTCCATACAAGAAGTGCAGCAAAATAAAGAAAAGGTAATCCTTATCAGTGGAAAATGGGACGAGTTTGTCTTCACAAAAAGGAGCACAATACAAGGCATTAAGCAATTGATTCTTTCACACGGAGGTCATGCATATATCCAAACCTTTTGTAAAGAAACATTTATATTATTGGCAGAGCTTTGTCATTAATTATTTTTTTCTTCCAGGTGTTTGGTGGATGAGATTTTTGTTCCAAGCGTTGCAAAGCCTTTGGTCACCTGAGTATATTGACCCGATGCATTGGTGAGATGTTTGCCAAGTGTATCAAGCGATTCCTGTACTTTTCCATGATCTATTTGCAGAGATCTAAGAAGTGCAAACACCTCTTTGGTTCTACTCTCTATTTTCTTGCCCTCAAAAGAAAGGAGAATTGTTTGCAAATGAGCGTACAATGTACTTGGAGAAACGACATAGACTCGCCTTGTTCTCGCATATTCAAGTACGTCTTCCATATTTGCAATCTCGTAAAAGACAGACTCTGAAGGCACATACATAAGGGCAAAATCCATGGTTCCTTCGTCTGGTAAAATATATTTTTGAGAAATTGCATCAATATGTTTTTTAACATCACGACCAAATTCTTTTTTGTACAATTGTTTTTCTTCTTCTGTTTTTGCTTTTACATATTTTTGGAAATTCTCCATAGGAAATTTTGAGTCAATTGGTAAAATTCCGGCATCGGTTTGAATGGCTGCGTCAACTTTCTCTCCACTTCGAAACCCATACTGCAAATGAAAAGAATTTTTGGGAAAAATCTGAGCGATTAAGTCCTTCAAAACATGTTCACCAATATTGCCACGAAGTTTGGGACTTTTTAAAAAATCTTGCAGCTCCTGCATATTACGTCCAATTTCGCTCATTTTTCCAACTTCACGATTCACATCGCCAATTACTTGTGCTGCGCGGTCCAAACGGTCATTAAGTTGCTTAGAGTTTTCTTGCAAAACATGTGTAATGCTTGATTGATTTTGTTGCAGAGAATTTTGAACAGATTTAATCCACTCGAGAAGTGTCGGATCAACTGACTGCGTCTGTTTTTTATTTAATAAAAAATAAAGAAAACCAAATCCAACAATAATAAGTGCAAAGAGGAGCAGAAATTCAACTTGCATTTCTCTATTTTAGCAGAAAAGCGCAAATTGTCTCTTTACAAGATTTTTTGTATATGTCTATACTGGAAATAGGTCAAAATATTGTTTATAGATTTATTAATCTAGGAATGTGAGGTGAAATTATTTATGAAGTGCTCATTAGGAATGCTTTGCGAACCTTTACGAAGTCTCGGACTTCACAGTCACAAGTCTGTTGCAACAAAGAGATCAAGTAGAAAAGTTGCTAAGAAATCAAGTTCTCGAAAGAAGAGAAAATAAATGAATTCATTTTATCGCGCTTGCTGTATGCTGCCTGTATACCGAGCGCGATTTTGGTGGCTAATCAAAATATAATTCCGGATTGGCGGTAACATTGCTCCATTCTGTTTTATTTCCTTGAAAAAATGCTGCTGCACCAATCATTGCTGCGTTATCGGTGCACAAAGATTTTGGTGGAACAAAAAGGGTAATGTCTGTTGCTTCAAGTTTTTTAATAAATGCCTCTTTGAGTGTCTGATTTGCTGCAACACCCCCTGAAAGTACAATTGATTTTGCGTTATATTTTTCTGCAGCATTACATGTTTTTTTAATCAAAACATCACTGATTGCATCCTGAAGCCCTCGACAAATATCATTGATTTGTTGTTCGGGGAGATTTTTGTTCGGGCTTGTCGAGAACTGTTGAGGACTTCTCGACTCACCTTGCTCGCTCGAAGAAGAAAGCTTTTGTACTTCACGCAGCACAGCTGTTTTGAGTCCGGAAAAAGAAAAATCAAATGCACTGTCATGCAAAAGTGGTCGTGGGAAGCGATATGCTTTTGGATTTCCCAATGTCGCCTTTTGCTCAATTGCAGGACCTGCAGGATAGGAAAGACCTAAGACTCTGCCTGATTTGTCAAAGCATTCTCCTGCTGCATCATCTCGTGTGCCACCAAGCCAGGTTATGTCTTTGTGAGATTTCATGAGTAACAAATCTGTATGGCCGCCGGATACAATAAGTGCAATCAGAGGAAATGCAGGTGCTGTATTTAGATTATTCGATTCACTCGGTTTGTTCAAAGAAAAATCAGTGATCCAGTTAGCATATACGTGTCCGAATAAATGATTAACAGGAATAAGTGGTTTGTTCCAAACAAAAGAGAGTGTTTTCGCTGTTTCTACGCCAACAAGGAGGGATCCAATAAGACCAGGTCCATAGGTTACGGCAATAGCATTAATATCTGGAATTTTATTTTTCCCAAATGCCAGACCTGCTTTTTCGAATACCTCCTGAATTACGGGAATAATATATTTACTTTGCTCTCTGGCTGCAACTTCAGGAATAATACCACCTGTTCTACTGTGTAGTTGAAGCGATGTTGCTGTGCTTTGTGAAATAAGTGTAATTGTTCCATCAGTTTGTTGCTCCACAATTGCCGCAGATGTTTCATCGCATGATGTCTCTATTGCTAAAATTTTCATATCAATATGAGATTATAACATTGTCTCCGGTTTTAAATCCATATTTTGTAGAGAGTCCTGCACTTATCTCCAAAACACTATCTACAGGTTGTGTTGGTTTGTAGATATAATTTTGATAATCCCATCTTGCCAAAACATTGGGGAAAATAGTCACAATTCTCTTGTTTCTTATAAATATTATGTCAATGGGGAAACGCATTCCTTTCATCCAAAAACCATAATAGTCAGGATAAGTAAATGGAAAATACATAGCAAAATTTTTTTCAATTTTTGAATATTTTGCAAGACCTATTTCCTGTTGGGTTTGTGTTTTGGCGACTTCAATAAAAAATAAATGTCCATTAATTTTTGCAGTAGGCTTATTTGTTCTTTCATAAATAATATATGCAAGAAAAATAATGATACAGCAAATAAGAATAAGAGGAAATATCTTTTTCATTAACTTTCGCGTGAAAGAATTTTAAGCAGTTTCGTTGTTGAGACAGAAGGAATATATGTATTGACTGCAACAACTTGTGCGCCAATTTTTTTTGCTTGTCTTTCTTTATGAATAATGTGTGGGTCGTCTTTTGTCGTTGCGATAATTGTTGGTTTAATTGCTGCAAGTAAATTGTCGTAATCGTTATTTGTCATTTCGTCAGGGAGCAGAATAACGACATCAACAGGTCGAAGTGATGAAAGAAGTTGTGCTCTTTCTTTTTGATTATGAATTGGTCTATCTATACCTTTTGTTTTTCTAATCGTGTCATCACTCTCCAGAAGAACCACCAAAAGATCTCCTTCTTTTTTTGCGTTTTCCAAAAGAGTAATGTGTCCAATATGGAGTAAGTCAAAACATCCTCCTGCAACAACGATTGTTTTTTTATTTTTTTCAAAATAATGTTCCGCTTGTTTGGTAGTAATAATTTCAACCATATTTCGCTATTGTGTGCCGACTAAGTACACTGCTTGCCACGGCCGGTAATTACTGACAAATGTTTCATTAATAATCTCTTTGCCATTCTGACTGACGATTCGGTTAAAGCTCACCGTTGCTCCATTGGCAGAAAAATCTATTTGATTAACCTGTCCTTTTGGAAGCGTTGGATCATCCTGATACTTTGCAGGAGGAGCAGGCTGAACATTGGTAACAACAGGAGTCGTCATTGTAACCTGTCGTCCGTCTTTTACACCATAAAAATAAAAGGTAAGTCTTAGTGTATTTGGATCAACAACGCTTTGAATAAGAATATTATGCCCTGTGGTATTGATAAATTTTAAGTCAACACTTGGGACATAGACTGTTGCATCAATGCCGGGCGGGCCATCTTCCTCGTAGTATCCTACACGATAATCATGTGCATGACGTTCGGTAATGGGTAAGCCCGCTGCAAGAATTGCACGAAACATGGTTGTTGAAACCTGGCACACGCCGCCTCCGTCACCCAATACGGTATGCCCACCACTAATAACATAGGCTTGTTTGTATCCAGTAAAAGATGAAACATCGCCAAGCGCTTTATCAAAAGAAAACTCTTCTCCTGGTGCAACAATAATGCCATTGAGTCTTGATGCAGCTAATTCGACATTATAAATTCTACTGGGAATGGAGTGCTGAAAAAGAGATGTTCCAGTGCCAATAAGTTCTTTAATGCCCAAATTGTTTGCTTTTTCTGTTGTTATTTTTGGCTCTATTGTTTGCATGGGAATAGCAATCGTTGTGTTTTGTATTTTCCCAATTGCTAAAAGATACGGAATGCGTTGGGAAATAATTTGAGACAACACGTCAAAATTAATATCTTTTCCATCTGTTGATGGACTAAACGTAGTAACTTTGCCATTTTCAAATGAAAATTGTGCATCCACCGGATCAACATGAATTGTTTTTTCTACAGGGTCAAGAAATGACCGCAATCTGTCCTGAGAAAAAGAATATGATGGAGAAAGAGAAACACCACTTAAATATGCTTGAAAAGAAAGGGTAATATTGGAAAAAATATCTGCAGATCTTCCAATGCTCATTGCTTGAAGAGCTAAAAGCTTACTATCATAACCTATTTGTAATTGCTTGGCAGATGTTGTTGCGTAGCTATCGTCATAAGAAAAAGTAAATGGACTATTTTCAATTGCAGCATTTTTTTGATCAAAATAATTAACAACATACTCTTGGGATTTTCCTCCAAAATTAACTCCCGCAACCATAACACCAGGTAAAACACGATTTTGATAAAATTGTTGAAGAAGAATATAGGCAAAACTAACAATAAAAAAAAGTCCAAGTAATGCTCCCACGGCAAACCATGTAAACGCTTTTCCATAAAGAAAAATATGTTTGTGATAGGGAATTGCCTTATGTATTTTTTTAATGTGAATTTTTTTGATTGCTACCATATGGCAGATGATATTATACTATGAATAGTATATGGATGATAACACACCAGCGCCAAATCAAAACCCAACACAACCACCACAGCAAACAGTGCCTTTATCTGGGTCTTTGGACTCATCGACGCAACCTGTAAATCAGGTCCAGTCTATTGAGCCAGGTTCATTTACTCCTTCAACCCAAACATCAAATACTGTCAGTGAGCCGGTGCAAAATCAAAGTGTCGGTTCGGTCAGTCCTGCTGAGAAAATTACGCTTGAGGACTTGTACGGTCCATCAAAGCCAGACGAACTGCATCAGACTGCTGTTTCTCAGCAATCTGTTATGCCACAAGAAGTTGTGCAAACTCCAGTTCCAATAGTTGAGACAGCACATGAGCAACCCGTCGAGACTCAGCGAAGACAGGCAGAGCCTGAACCAGTTGTAGCAGTTACGCAACCTGCTATGGCTCCTGAGGCAATCAGAGAAAGTGTAGGACGGGAGGAGCCAAGTTCCGATGGTAATAATAGTGGCGGATTTCATGTGCCAACACTTTTCCGTTTTGTTATTGGTGGCTTTCTGCTTCTTATTGTAGTTTTAATTATCTGGAGTATCGCATCGTTTTTCTTATCTGGAAATAAGGGATCTGGAAAAGTTGATCTTGTGTATTGGGGTCTATGGGAAAACAAAAATGTCATGCAACCAATTCTTGACGATTTTCACAAACAACACCCAGACATAACTGTTTCGTATGTTGAACAGGATCCAAAAGATTACACAAAGCGCTTGCTTACTCGTATGCAAGAGGGAACAGGACCAGATATTTTCCGCTTGCATAATACATGGGTATATCCATTGCAAAGCATTTTACTTCCGCTGCCAACATCAGTGCTAGATACAAAAAAACTGCAAGACAATTATCCACCAGTGGTTGCGACAGATATGGTAAGTGGTGGCGCACTGTATGGATTGCCGCTTGAGATGGACACTTTATCACTTTTTGTTAATACCGATATTTTTGCTCATGCTGGGGCGACAGTGCCAACAACATGGGATAATTTTATTACTGTTGCAAAAGCACTTACCGTAAAAGATCCCGATGGTCATATTCAGACTGCAGGTGCGGCAATTGGTACGTATGACAATGTGTCGCATGCACCTGATATTGTTTCGCTTCTTCTCTTACAAAATGGAGCAAATCTGCAAAAATTAAGTGGATCATCAAATGCGTCGGATGCACTTTCTTTTTACACATCTTTTGCAAATGGTGATGGAAATGTATGGGACAATACACTTGATAATTCACTTCTCGCATTTTCTAGAGGAAAAGTTGCTATGTATTTTGGGTATTCATACGATATTTTGGCAATTCAAGCAGCAAATCCCAATCTTAAATTTGCTACATATCCAGTGCCACATTTACCCGGACGTGACATTAGTGTTGCAAGTTATTGGGCAGAGGGAATTTCCAACAGATCCAAACATCAAAAAGAAGCAGTAGAATTTATGCAATACTTAGCTCAAAAAGATGCCCAAACTCAACTGTATACAGAAGAAGCAAAAACACGTGCATTTGGAGAATTATATGCATTAACTGACTTAGCAAATGGTCTTTCTCAAAATTCTTTACTTGCACCTTTTATTTCTCAATTCAAAACAGCGCAATCGTCATTTTTTGCAGCAGACACTGATTACGTTGAATACAACGGTGCGCTCAATCAATATGTGGGCAATGCAATCAATAGTATTCTCAAAGATACATCTGCGGATTCTGCGCTGTCTACCCTCGCACAAGGCGTTGCTCAGGTTCTTAATACTTTTGCTCCAAAAACTCAGTGAGCCGTGTATAATACTATGCATGCGTCGTCAAAAAGTTCTTCTGCAAGCACTCTACAAAACCCTATTGTATAGTGATGTATTTGATTACCCCCTAACAGGTGAACAACTTTTTCAACTTGTCGATAGAAAAGTAGACGCCAAAGATTTTTTCCAAACAATAAAACAATTACCACATGTTATTAGCGGTCGTACGCTTTATTATTTTTTACCCAAAAGAGAAAAAATCGTTTTACTTCGACAAGAGAAAGAAAAAATAAGTATAAAAAAAATGCAAATTGTTAGAAAAATAGCTTCGCTTCTTAGTCTTATTCCAACAGTTCAATATATTGGTGTGAGCGGCTCTCTTGCTTTGATGCAAGCAGACAAAAAAAGTGACAGCGATCTTTTTTTTATTACGAAAAAAAACACAGTCTGGATGACAAGATTTTTTGTCTATTGTTTTATTTTTTTTCTAGGGAAAAAACGTGGGAAAAAATATGTCGAAAAAGCAATTTGTGCAAATATGTTTCTTGACGAATCTGCATTGCAATTTCCAAAAGAAAAAAGAAATCTCTATGTTGCTCACGAAATAGTGCAGCTTGTCTCTCTTATAAATAAAAATAATACATACAACCGTTTTTTACTTGCAAATACTTGGGTTAAAAAATATTTCCCCAATAAAAAATTTCCTAAAAAAATAAAACAGGAAAAGACGATTTCCTTTTCTTTTCTTACTATTCCATTAGAATTTGTTTTTCGCTTGGGACAGCTTTTTTATATGAGACAAAAAAAGACACGAGAAGTAACAGACGCTTCTCGTATTGCATTTCACCCTATTGATTATGAGAAGATAATATTACATGAATATGAAAAAAGGAAAAGAAAATATGGAATATAATCTTGTTATTTGTGGTGGAACATTTGATCACTTGCACACTGGACATAAAATGTTTTTGCGTTTTGCTTTTTCAAAAGGGAGGAAAGTAATTATCGGCATTACCTCTGATAAGTACATTCAACAATATAAAAAAAATCAACTAATAGAGCCATTTGTTTGTCGTGAAAAGGCAGTGGTTGAATTCTTAGAAAAAGAAGGATTTTTATCCCGTGCAAAAGTTGTTGCAATAGATAGTCGATTTGATCAAACACACATTACCGATACGAATTTGGTCGCTTTATTAGTAAGCGATGAAACATATGGTAATGGTTTGGAAATTAATAAAGAAAGAAAAGAACATAAATTACCACCATTACCGATTCTCATTTTCCCTTTAGTAAAAGACAGTACAGGTGAAAAAATTTCTTCAACACAAATCCGTTTAGGTCAGACAAACAGAAAAGGAATAGTTTTTCCAGATAAAACACTTTTTATTGCCCCGAAAATGCGAGAGTTACTCCATAAACCATTTGGACAACTTATTGTGGACGATATTCCCCCATCTTTTCTTGCAGATCCTGGAAAAATAGTGACGGTTGGAGATGTAACGACGAAGCGTTTGCACGATTTACACATACAGCAAAAGCTTTCTGTTGTGGATTTTCATATTGAGAGAATGCCAACGCACAAAACACTCAAAGATCTTGGCTTTCTTAGTACAGAAAAGATTCTTACTATTGCAAATCCTGCAGGACAATTATCAGAAGATTTGTGGCAAAAGACAATAGAATTTGTTGAAAGTCTGCCTATCAATAATAACGCTATAATTGTTGTCGAAGGCGAAGAAGATTTGTTTGTTATCCCGCTTATTCTCATGCTCCCTTTGGGGTTTGTGCTCTTTTATGGTCAACCTGCCTATGAAAAAAATGATAAAAAGGGAGTCGTTATTGTAAAAATTACCGAGAGTCTGAAAGAGCAGACGTATGAGTTGTTAAGGCAATTTGAATCTAGCAAGCACTAATACTATTGCCTTTTAGCCTCAAGTTTTACTCCAGGTTATTGACATTTTTTTCTGATTTGATACGATGCTTATGTTTTAAACGCCTCGGTACATAATGCTTGGGGCGATTTTTTAAATAATATGGACAAAAAAATTTATTTAACAAAAGAAGGTTTGGAAGATTTACAGAAAGAATACGACGAGCTGACAAAGGTCAAAAGACCAGAAATGCTTGATCGTGTTGCACAAGCACGCAATCAGGGCGATTTGTCAGAAAATGCAGAATATACTGCGGCTAGAGATGAGCTTAATTTTATTGACGGCAGAATAGAGGAAATTGAAGAGCTTTTAAAGCAAGTTACTGTTATTTCCGACACAACCAAAGGAGGCGGTGCAAAGGCACAAGTGGCACTAGGCTCTAAAGTAACTGTTAAGATTGGTAGTAAAGAGGAGATATTTACTGTTGTTGGCGAATGGGAGGCAGACCCAGCAGCCAAAAAAATCTCTCATGAGTCGCCTCTTGGGAAAGCGCTTCTTGGAAAAAGTAAAGGTGAGAAAGTAGAAGTTGATGCCCCTGCAGGAAAAGTTGCCTATACAGTAGTGAGCGTCAAGTAGTCTTCTTTATTAAACTGTGTTCTTGTAATAGTTTCTAATTTGTTTACACTGAACGAAGTGAATGTGTTAAATTCTTAACAATTTATTCCTTTTTGTCCAAAATTTTGTAGAAATTGACTCTCGTTGTTTTGCCGTGTAATATAGATACCATGGATCTCCCTAAAACTATGCTTGCCGTTAGAAAAGAAAAAGCAGAGCCAGGTGTTGTCTTAAAAGAAGTCCCTGTCCCACGTCCTGGCAAAGACGAAGTACTTATTAAGGTAAAAGGTGCGTCAATTTGCGGAACAGATATTAGCATTTACGACTGGACTCCCTGGGCAGAGGGTCACATTAAACCTCCAATTACCATTGGACATGAAGTAGTTGGTGAAGTTATAGAAATTAATAGTGACGATCCTCAGGGACTCAAGGTTGGCGATATGATTTCTTCTGAAACACACATTTTCTGCGGAAAATGCTATCAATGCAGAATCGGCAATAGACATATTTGTGAGAATATGCAGCTTTTCGGTATTGGCAGAGACGGTGGCTTTGCAGAGTATGCAGTTGTTCCTGTCCGAACTTCTTGGAAAAATGATCCTTCAATTCCTCTTGAATGGATGAGCACGCAAGAACCTCTTGGTAATGCGGTGAATGTTGTGCAGACAGCAGGAGTTGCCGGTAAGACTGTTATGGTTTTTGGTCTTGGCCCAACAGGACTTTGTGCAGTTGCTGCAGCAAAAGCATACGGTGCGACAAAAGTAATTGGGATTAACCGTGGCGAATTTCGTAGGAAATTAGGAAAAGATATGGGAGCAGATGAGGTATATGATAAGTTGCCAGAAGAATATCTCGATTCAATTGATGTTGTTTTGGAAATGAGTGGAAATGCAGATGTTATTCAAGATGCGCTCAAAGCAGCTAGAATTGCAGCAACTGTTGTTTTCTTTGGCATTCCTAAGAAAGAAGTGTCGATTGATTTGGGAAAATATTTTATTAATAAAGAGCTGACTGCAAAAAGTGTTTTTGGAAGAAAGATTTGGCAAACATGGTACATGGTAAAAGATTTGCTTATGAACAAGAAAGTAGACTTAAGTAAAATTATTACTCATAGGTTTAAGTTATCGGAATTTGAAAAAGCAATGGCAGCAATGAAATCCGGTGAAGCAGGAAAAGTACTGCTGACACCGTAGGATTCCTTGTCATTCCTGACTTGATCGGGCGCCGCTACAGAGTAGCTAGTACTCTGAGGGGTAAATCTATAGAAATAAGGATCTGGATCCCACATCAAGTGCGGGATGACATTATTTATGACTACTGTTCAAGACTTCTACAAAATGGCTGCAGAGGTGGCAGCAAGTGGCAAGTGGCCACACACCATTGAATCCGGAGAAGGTGCATACCTTACCATTAATGGAACCCCAAAACTTAATTTTTGTTCGTCTCATTACTTGGGGTTTGCTGTTGATCCACGTTTGGCAGAGGCGGTCGCATCTGCGGTTAAAAAATATGGTATTGGCACTGGATACCGTACTTTGGCAGGTACTCACACATTACATTTGGAATTAGAAGAAAAAATTGCAAAATTTAAGGGTACCGAGAAAGCAGTTACTTTTTCTAGTGCGTACATGGCAAATGCAGCAGCAATTCAGACAATTATTGGCAAAGAAGACATTGTTATTTCAGATGAGTTAAATCATGCGTCTATTATTGACGCCGTGAGACTAAGCGGTGCAAAAAATAAATTCATTTACAAACATGCAGACGTTGCATCACTTGAGGAAAAACTAAAAGAAGCACAAGAAATCAGAAAAACGCCAAAAGCAGATGGTTCGCATCCTTTGGTGTTAATTGTTACTGATGGTGTTTTTTCTATGGATGGGGATTTAGCGCCACTACCCGAAATAGTTAGGTTAGCTAAGCAATATGACGCACTTACTATGGTAGACGATGCGCATGGAGAAGGAGTTTTGGGGAAGGGCGGCAGGGGAATTGTGGACCATTTTGGGTTACTAGGACAAGTGGATATAGAAGTAGGAAGTCTGTCTAAAGCATTTTCGGTGATGGGTGGATTTATTGCGGGAAAAAAAGATTTAATTGAGTTTTATATGCTCAAAGCGCGTCAGCGTTTATTTTCAATTGCTCTGACTATTCCAGATACTGCAGCTGCTCTTAAAGCAGTAGAGATTTTGCTTGAGTCAGATGCACCAGTCAAAAAATTGTGGGACAACGTGAAATATCTACAAGACGGGTTTAAAAAATTGGGATTTGACACAGGAGCATCTAGCACTCCAATTATTCCGGTAATGTTGGGAGATGAGGAAGTTGCACGACAGTTTAGTGCCAAACTGTTTGAACTCGATGTTTTTGCAACACCAATTCTTTTTCCTATGGTTGCTCAGGGGAAAGCGAGAATTCGAGTTATTGCAAGTGCGTCGTTTGAAAAAGCAGATATGGACAAAGGTCTTGCAGCATTTGAAAAAGTGGGGAAAGAGTTAGGCGTTCTTCATTAACTTTCTACCGGAAAAAGGCCTTTTAAAATTCCAAAAGCTGTGTTTACATCTTTATCTTCTAAAATAAGTGTTAACTCGACATATGTAGAGACAACTTCGATTAAATTAATTCCCTCCCATGCTAGGGATTTAAGAAAAAAATAGACAACGCCTGGTGAATAGCTTATTTCTTTGGGTTGGCGAATGGTAATTGCGGAAAGATTTTCAAAGCGGGCGAGTATTGTTTCACCTTTTACATTTTCTTCAATAATATCTTTTGCATCTTTGGATGCAATAATTGTTGTCTCAGACAATCCTTCGGTAAGAGTAAAAAAATATTTTTGATTGGCATGATGTAAATCGATAATTTTTGAAACTTTTTTTGCCAGTGTTGGTGAGTTGGCAACAGTAATATCAATTAAGTTAGACCTGACAATCATTTCTGGAGCGCTGGTAAAAATAGTCAGCGGAACAAATTTAGGTTTTATTTCCTCGGCAATTCGTTTGATTGCCATAATAAGAGAAGCATCAGAAATTTTCTTCATAAGCATTTTCTCAACCTCGGGTTTAATATATCTTGCTAAAGAAGAGTAGTTAATAAGATCCTTGCTCATTGCCTCGGTAAGGTATCGTGAGCGTTCAATAATCTCTTTGGCTGCCTCTGGAACAGTAATCATGTTAAAATTTTAACAAAAAGTCATAAAACTTGTCAAATCTATTAAAAAAATTGACCAATCATATTCTCTATGATATAAATATTTACTCGTATTGTTCGAGCGAACAAAATGAGTAAAGAATGATGGCTATTAACAACAGTTTAACCAAGAAAGGAGAGAAAATCTTTTAACGAGGAGTTCTTTTGGTGACTTAAGAACCCTCGAAAGAGGGATTTTTTGTGGAAAGGAGGTGAAAAAATATGAGAAATATACATATACTGAGAGAAATTGGTGAATCAGTTGAAAGAATACAAAGCAGGCTGAGACCTGGAAAAAGAGGAGAAAGGGATCAACAAAATCAAGCCGACACGAAACCGGGCTGGTGGGGAAGTTTATCCGATAGAGATCAGGAACAAGTACTCAGAAGTATTCATGACGGATCTAAATAAGTACGCGCTTCTTTGCTAGCGAGAAGCAAATGTTTTTGGAATTGTGTATGGAAGGGATTTAGGATAAAATATGAGCATGTTTTGGGCTGATCAAATCGCGGCAGATATTAAGAAAAGAGGCAAAGCCTTGGAGTGGGTCGATGATATGAAAACTCCCTCTGGGAGGGTTCATGTTGGCGCGTTGCGAGGTGTAGTGATTCATGACCTTATGTATAAGTGTCTTAAAGACTTGGGAGTAAAAAGTAAATACACGTATGTTTTTGATGATCACGATCCAATGGATGGATTGCCAGTATATCTAGATCAGGCAAAATATTTGCCAGAAATGGGCAAACCACTTTTCCATGTCCCGTCTCCTGAAAAGGGTTATGCAAATTATGCAGAGTATTTTGCGAAAGAGTTCCAACACGTTTTTAATACTATTGGTTGTGAGCCAGAAATTATTTGGGCAAGTTCGCTCTATTTAGATGGCAAGATGGATGATGTGATTCGTGAATGTTTGGACAAAGCAGATGAAATAAAAAAAATCTATGAAACAATCTATAAAAAAACAATTTCTGGGAAGGTGTATCCATTTCAACCACTGTGTCCGAAGTGCGGCAAAATCTCTACGACTACTGTAACAGATTGGGATGGGAAAAAGGTCTCATTCACATGCGAAGTAAATAAAGTAAATTTTACCAAGGGATGTGGGTACGTTGGCAAACAGTCTCCATTTAGCACAAAAGAGCATTTTGCAGGAAAATTGCCATGGAAAGTTGAGTGGCCTTCTGTCTGGAAAGTTTTGGGGATAACAATTGAAGGAGCAGGAAAAGATCATATGACAGCAGGTGGATCACATGATGTTGCGCAACAATTGTGTGAAAAGGTTTTGCATTACGAAACACCATATCCATTAGCGTATGAATGGTTTATTTTAGG
>DATICB010000013.1:0-47680 GCA_035457005.1 Patescibacteria group bacterium | reverse complement strand
CTTTTAACTTCATAAAAATATTGTGCAGAATTCTTAACAGGTTGTCAATATGATATTGTTTGATTATAGAATATTTGTTAATATTGCTAGTATGCCAATATCACCCGATGACGCCAGACGATTCATTAAACATGCACTTCGACCCGAAAATCGAATTTCTAGACCCTCTAAAACAGACTCTCGACAAAAAAGAGCTGTTATTCAAGGACTAAGAGAGGGACGATTAGCTGATTTACTATTTTTTCGCAGAAGAGCAAGGGGAGAAACAGACTAATAACTTGAATTTATAATTTTTTGGGGCTTTATTAGATTTTTTCTTGCAAATATTTCATTAAACTCGCTACGACAATCCGCTCTTGCGATGCACTATCTCTATCTCTCACAGTCACGGCATTATCTTGCAGACTGTCAAAATCGATTGTTATACAAAATGGCGTGCCAATCTCGTCCTGCGACAAATATCTCTTCCCAATATTACCCCTGTCGTCCCACATAATTTTTCCATCAATTGAGCCCTCGAGCATTTCCAAAACTTCTCTTGCTTTTGCAACTAATTCTGGTTTGTTGGGCAAAAGAGGAAACACAGCTGCCTTAACCGGTGCTAAATGAGCTGGCAAACGTAAAAGTGTCCTGTTTTCTTCTTCAGTGTATGTGTCACACAAAAGCATGAGCATGAGTCGATTAATACCAACCGCTGGCTCAATAACATGCGGCAAAATCTTTTCATTTGTCACTGGATCTGTCACGGTTAAATCTTTTTTTGATGCCTCTTGGTGTACGGTCAGATCGTAATTTGTTCGATATGCCAAACCCCACACTTCTTTAAATCCAAAAGGAAAATTATATTCCAAATCTTCTGTTTTCTTGCTGTAAAATGATCGCTCTTTGTCAGTGTGTGGTCGCCATCTCAGATTTTCTTCGTTAATACCAAGTTTTTGGGTAATAAATCCATACATGTCTTCTTTCCATTTTTCAAAAAGAGTTTCCCAGCTTGTTTTCTTTTCGTCAAAAAAGTATTCTATTTCACCTTGCTCAAATTCTATTGTACGGAAAATAGAATTACCTGGTGTTATTTCATTGCGAAAGCTCTTGCCAATTTGCCCAATACCAAAAGGCAAACGTACCCTTGTAGAGTTAAGAACATTCTGAAAATTGACAAACATACCTTGCGCTGTCTCACCTCGAAGATAGCCTGATCCCCCCTCGCCCTCGATAAGACCCAACTGAACAGGGAAAAGCTGATTAAACTTCCTTACTTTTGTCCACTGAGAAGGTTTAATCGCACAGTTTGGACACAGAATATCGTTTTCTTTAATCAGTATCTCCAGCTCTTCAGGGGACAACCCTTCAGCAGATTTTCCCAGCGCGTTTTCCACAAGATGATCAGCCCGCATGCGCAATTTGCAATTTTTGCAGTCAATCATTGCATCTGCAAATCCCGCTACATGGCCACTTGCTTCCCAAATTTTGTGGTGTGAAATAATACTTGCATCAAGTCCTACCATGTCAGCCCGTTTGGTAATAAAAATATTCCACCACAGATTTTTAATATTACGAAGCAGCTCTGCTCCCATGGGACCATAATCGTAGGTATTTGCCAAGCCGCCATACAAATCAGACCCGGGATATATAAATCCGCGCCTTTTTGCTAGTGCAACTATTTTTTCCATTGTTATATCAGTCATAGCTTTATCTTAATAGTATTTGTGTATGCTTGTCGAGAACTATTTTTCCACAAAAAAACTCGCACCTCTAAAGGGACGAGTTCAAAAGTTGCTTTTCCGCTTAAGCTTGCGGTGAGCTTTGCCGAACCGTGGTTCCACCCTTTTTGCTTCTTAATTTTTTGTAGCTCCGAGATTCCAACCTCTTCATCACTACAACATAAGTATACGCACAAATTTATTTGTTGTCAAATGTTTCAAGAAATAATTTTGGCAACATCCGCACTGTTTTCAGTCTTCTCTCCAAGATGCTTTCGATAACATATGCAGTATTCAACTGTGTACTCGAATCAGACCAGTAACCAAGCGTTGTGAGTAGTGCTACCTCAAATTCATGAATTCGTTCCGGCAAATTAATATCCAAACACAAATCAAAGAGAACACCTTGCAGTAAATCAAATACATGAGTATTTTCCTGTCCTTCGGGGCATAGTCCGTCAATAAGCTCACACAAATGATAGGCAAAACCGATTTTTTGCAAGTCATTCTTAAGATTTGGAAAACTCTCTTTGGTGGTAATTTCGGTCAAAACAGGTATTCCTTTTCCTTTATAAATTGCCATAACAACATGATTAAGAGGCTCTATGTGAGAAGATCGTTTGCTTGAGATTTTTCTGACACCAACTGCTTTCACCGTCATTTTTCCGTGATTTTTAGTGAGAACAGTAATAATTCTATCCGCCTCACCACTATTGCGGCGCTTAAGGACAATGCCTTCTGCAACCAGTTGATTCATAATTATCGTACCTGGAGTGTAAGTGTTTTATCTGTTGTCAGCGTAAAGGAGTCAACCTGTCTGCCATTCATGCTTATTGTGTATGCAATCGCATCTGTTCCAGGTTGCTTTTGCATATACACAGGAAGTGTGCTTGAGCTGACTTTAAATGGCAACTGATAAGTGACTGTGTATGTTGCCTGGCCAAGTGGTCGCACCGTCACAAATCCTTCAAAAACAGTCTTATCAAATTCTGTTGATGTAAGCAGTTTCACTTCCGACCCAGTGCTTCCTGTCAGCGTGCTACCTTGTGGTACATACATCCGTACAACATCGCGATTTGTTGCATTAAGACATAATTCCCCATGCTCTAAGTTACAATCTGACGGCGCAAAAGGATTTTTGTAATTAACAGTGACTGTTTTACTTATCGTGCCGTCGGATTTTACGTTGTAGTTTATATCTACTGTCTCTTTAATAAAGAGGTTAGATTTTGCTCCTCCCCAGTTGGAGTCATTGATGTGCAAGTAATCCCCACTAAAAGCAACGATTCTTCCTGCTGCATTAAGCGCCTCAAGACCAGACTGTGCCCCCACATCATTGAGAGCAAATAAGACATGCTTTTGATTTACTTCGCTTAAGAAGGTCTGGAAAAGCTTGCCCCAATAAAGCTTAGGTGAGGACGCAAACGCTTTTTGCATAATTGCGTAGAGCAAATCTCCAACAATGCCTTTTCTATTTGCTTTTATATAATCAACAGGCGTATCTGATTGTTGTTCTAAGGCGTACACAACTTGTGCGCAGTTACACGCTGGGACAATTTTTGTTGTAAAGGTTTCTCCGTCAACAGTAATGTCACCCAAAATATTCATGATAGAAACGAGCACATGTGTATCGATTGCAATAATGCCATTGACAGGCACATATCCCCCTGCTGTTTTATATAATTTATTAAAATCATCCATAGACTTCTTGAAATCAGGCGACAAATTCGTATCTCGCAAATTCCACAATGGCTCTTTTGGTAAATAGGTTGCAATAATGCGTGGAGATGCTGGCTTACTACGAATAGTTGCATCTAAATTGTAGATATCATTGGACGAATCAACATGAATAACCCCATGTTCAAGCCTAAAAATTGCATAAAAGGTCATAAATCCACCTGTTGGACGAAGCTCGCCATCATTTTGAAAAATAACCAAATATTTTGTTTCTTTTGGTTCACCAAGAAGCTCGGGCAACACTTTAATAAGTGGTTTTGCTTGGGTTACAAATACTGTTGCCTCATCAACACCAGTTCGGACATCCTTTAAGCTCGTCTGCACTTTTCCAAGACCAAAGAATGCTGGATAATGCGCTGGATTAACCTGATCTATTTCTTTCTGGACAAGTGTCAATTGTTGTCCAATTTCATCAATTTTTGGCGTTACCTTACTCATTGTCGAAACAGCTGTCTGGATTCTGTCCTGAGCCGATCCGCCAACAAAACTATGTGCCCCCTTAAGACCCAAAACATCTGCGTATGGCTTGATTGAGTCAACAAGAATTTGCCCTGCATTAAGTCCATACACACCAGCATTTACTAAATGAAGTGCATCATTGTAGTAAAAATTTACAAGTGGGACAAATGCTAAGTATCCCATATTTTTCACTTGCTGTTGTGTCTTAAGAAGTTCGGGTTTGAGCGCATTCAGCTGATTCGATGCATCTTCAATATTTTCCTGCTTGATTGCTGCAATTGCCAATTTTGCGACAGCATAGGTTTTTTGCGCTTGTGCTAATGCTGCAATTCCCGGCACGATAATACCAAAGACAACAAAGAGAATAACAAATGCCACTAGGCCAAGTGCGATAGAGGACTTTTTACCAAAATGGAATTGTAATCGTTTTTTTGTTGGCACAGTACGTGAGGATGAAGTTGGTGTTGTTTGAGAAGTAGTCTCAAGGCTCATCTTTTCAAATCCATCCATAATTTTAATAGTATCGAATCCTTTTGCTGTTTGTCAAATGTGACTTTAAATTTGAAATTATAAAAACAGAAGAATTTACAATGCGCCTTTGCCTGAAATCATTGCCCACGGAGTACGTAAAATAATCCACAAGTCGTAGAGAATTGACCTTTTATGAACATAATCAGCATCCATTGCTATTCTTTTATCAAAATTTATTTGCGATCTTCCCGAAACTTGCCAAAATCCAGTCAGTCCTGGCTTTACTGATAACACTACTTTTACGGCTTCTTTTGTTGAGGGGTATTTTTTCTGTTGTTCGCGCAGTTCGTCTGGATAATATGCTCTTGGACCAACCAAACTCATGTCACCGGAAAGAATATTGGCAAGCTGCGGCACCTCGTCCAGTGAATACTTTCGGATAAATCGCCCAACAGGAGTGACCCGAGGATCATTTTTTAATTTATAACTTCCCTTTTTATAATCTTCAAACAATTTTGCAAAATCAGGATTTTCCCTGAGTATCTCGTGAGCGTTTTGCACCATTGACCTAAATTTATACATTTTAAATAATTTTCCTGACTTGCCAACGCGTTCTGGTGTATCTGCCAAAACAGGGCCTGGAGATGTTAGTTTAATAGCAATTACCACAATAAGGATAATTGGGGAAAAAAGAATAAGGAGCACTGTCGCAAAAAGAATATCCAACATTCTTTTTGTCCATTCATATACCATGCTTTTCTTCACTTCTTTGTAAGGCATAGATTAAGTAAGATGCTCCAAATCAGTGCCCTGTAATTTTTCAACAAACTTTTTTATTTTGGGCACGGAGTCTTTTGGACAGATTAGAACAACATCTTTTGTATTTACTACAATCATATCCTTTACATCAATCCCAACAACAAGTTGATTGGTAAAATTATACACAAGCGTGTCTTCACAATCTTCTATGGCCACCTGGCCTTTTGTTACATTTTCTGTTTCTGTCCCTGATAATGCTTCTTTTAATGCTTCCCATGCGCCAATATCGCTCCACCCTAAATCTACAGAAATGACGCGTCCATATGACGCGTCCATTTTTTCTAATACTGCGTTGTCAAAACTAATCTTTTCAATCTGTGGATACACAGCATGAAGTGTTTTTTCGTATTCGCTTGTTCCGTATGTTGATTGAATTTTTTCTAAATCTTTAAATAACTCGGGAGAGAATTGTTTGAAGAGTTCCCACAAAAACCGCGGTGTTGTGACAAAATACCCTAAGTTCCACGCATGTTTTCCATCTTTTACCCATTTTTCTGCAGTTGATAAGTGTGGTCTGTACAAAAAGCTTTTAAATTCGTGCAAATCAAACGTTCCCACCTTTTCTGCACTTTCTCCAAACTCAATATAACCAAGGTTTTGATTGGGAAATCGGGGTTTTTGACCAACAAAAACAATTTTTTTAGGATTTTTTGCAATATACTCTTCTGCACTTTTCAAAACATCACGAAAAAGTTCTTCTTCTCGTACTAAGTGGTCACTTCCCCAAAGCAGCGCTATTGGCTCGTCTGGATCTATTTTTTCAAAAATAGATGTTACCAAACCAACTGCTGGTCCAACGTCTCGCATTTCTGGCTCAACGAGCACGTGATCTTTGGGTAAATCCGGCAATTGAACTAAGACATTGTCTGCGTAGTGCATGCCTGTAGAAATGTAGACATCATTCCATCCGTAGGTTGGGAAAAGCTTACTTACCGTAATCTGGAGCATTGTTTTGTCTCCAATAATCTTTTCGAATTGTTTGGGTGCATTTTTGCGCGATAAGGGCCAAAGCCTACTCCCTACACCTCCAGCAAACATGACAATCTTCATGATATTGTTGTTTTAATAACCTGTTTTACGCTTTTAAGAAACATTTTTTCTGAAAAACGCTGTGCAGATTTAATACAGACATTGCTATTATACCTATGTTGTTTAAAGCTTTTCAAGGCCTTTGTCAGGGAGGGAACAGTCTGCTGTTTGAAAAATATTCCTGTTTTATTTTTTTTCACTATCTCCAAAGCTCCTCCTTTTTCATACGCAATCACAGGTGTACCAAAAGAAAGTGCTTCTGCCATGGACAATCCAAAATCTTCATGTCCTGGGAAAATAAGTGCTTTTGCATTTTTATAATAAGCAATTAAAAGCCTGTCTGACACTTTTCCAGTAAAATGGATCGTTGGCCCTGCAATTTTTTGCAAAGAAGATATGTCCCCTGAACCAACAACAACAAGCGATGCAGATAATTTTGTTGCTGCTTTTACTGCCAAATCAACGCGTTTGTAAGAAGTAAACTTTGACAAACGTGATACAACAAGAAAATAATTTTTCTCAAAAAGCATATTGTTTTTTACTTTTGGAAAAATAGGAAGAGGAGGATAAACAACAACGGAATCTCTCTCATAATATTTTTTAATTCTTTTTTGCACTTCCCCAGAAATTGCGATATATGCATCTGGTAATGTAGCCAATGATTTGTCCCATTTTCGAAGCACCCAAATAAGGGGCTTTGTTATATGTTTAAACGTTTGGTTGGTAAAATAGTCATTGTATCCACTCCATAAATATCTTGTCGGCGTTAAGCAAATACACACATGTTTTGTTTTACCACTTGTTATGACGCCTTTTGCAAATTCACTTGTTACCGAAATAACCAAGTCATAGTCTTTAAAAGAAAATGATGCAAAAGCAAACGGCATGAGAAATGGAATCAATTCGTGATGCGACACAACGAATGGAATTTTTTGTAAAAAAGATGTTTTGACACGAAATACTTTTGCCCATGACGCATTTTTTTTATCATAGACAGACGTGTAAAGTGGCGCTTTCGGATACAATTTATGAAGAGCAAGCAAAACTCGCTCTGCTCCTCCCCACTTATTAACACGGTCATAGACGATGGCAACTTTCATACTATTTGGGGCAGGATATGTTTAGCTAATTGACTGGTAGATTTCTAAGGTTTTTTGAGCCATTTTCTTCCAAGAATATCTTTTTGAGCGCGCAATACCTTCTTTCTTCTTTTCAGCTATGTGCGAAACATTCCCTTTATACACACTCTCGAGTTTTTCTGCAATATCTTCTACATTGTAAGGATCAAAATAGATTGGGATATCTCCACAAACTTCCAGAAATGCTGGGATTTCTGATGCCAACACCAAACATCCATTACTCATTGCCTCCAATGCTGGTAGTCCAAATCCCTCCATAAGCGATGGCACAACAAGACCCAATGCATGGTGATACAAATAACTTAGCTGGCCATCTGACACCTCTCTATAGAAAAACACGTTGTTTGAAAGTTTTTTTTCTTTTACTAATTTTTCTAATTCTTTTGAAAAGTAATCTTGTTTACCAACAAAAATATAATAGGAGTTGGAATTTTTTTTATAAAACTCTGAAAATGCATCGAGTAATCGTTCTAAATTTTTATGTGGGTATGCGTTGCCAACAGAAAAAAAGAACGGTTTTTTTACATCTATTTTCTCCTCGTTTTCTTTTGCTAATGTTTTTTCTATACCTTCATAAGTAACAACAACCCTATCTGGATTTGGATTGTAATGATCAATAATTTCCTGCTTTGTCGCACCGCTTACAGCAATAATTTTTTGAGCGTGTTTAATAGCGCTTTTTAAAACAAATTTATATCCAAGTCGTTTTAAAAAATAAAATGGGGCAAAAAGAGTCGATGCTTTTCCTGTTGAGAAATGATCAATGATTAAATCATGAATAGTGATAATAAATTTTCCTTTATACCCAACGGGATAGGAAAAGTACGGAAAATGCATAACATCCAATTTCTCTTCCTCTATGATTTTTTTTAAAATAGATTGCTCAGCAAGCGTATGCCACTGAACGTCAGCAAGTTTTTTTTGAAAATTTTTTCGGGGCATTGGTACTGTTTCGTATTCATTCTTACGAAGAAAAAGCATGTAGTCATTTACTGTATCTATTTCCGAAAGTTCTGCGATAAGATTTCTAATGTATCTCCCAACACCTGTCTCATTCCACAATCTACAATCAATTCCAATTTTCATACTATTTATTCCTTTTATGCAATACATCTATTCCCTTCATAACAATCCAAGTAAGAAAAGGGTGGTGATGAGAATAATTTTTTTTGTAAAAAATCCGCATTGCGTCAAAGCGATACCCTTGTACCTTCTTTCGTGTCTCATCGCTTGCCGTTGTCTTATCTTGTGATTGTTTTTTAATCCCACTTGAGACTCCCCCATAGTGAAGAATTTTTACATCTGGCACGTAATAGATAGCGTATCCTGCTTTGTGCAAATCGTAACAAAATTGCAAATCTTCTCCGTAAAAAAAATAATCTTCGTCCCACCATCCAATTTTTTCTCCAGCTTCTCGTCGTACAAAAAGAAATGCACCAACAATTGCCGGAACTTGGTGAACTTTTGTCATGTCCTCCCAAGACCTTGTATACCCGGAAAAAAATGGTGACTGAGGAAATACTTGCTCTAGTTTTGAAAAATGAGTAAACGCATTCCATGGTGTTGGAAATCCCCTGTGTGACGCTTCATCGATTTGCCCATTAGGTATCTCTACGCGGCACGTACTTGCTCCCGCATCTGGATGGGAATCCATAAACTCTATCATTCGAGTGAGTGTTTTTGGATAAACGATAGTATCCGGGTTAAGAAATAAGATATATTTTCCTTTCGCAAAAGGAATTGCTTTATTATTGCCTGTTGAAAAACCAATATTACCTCCACAGTCAACAACGGTAAATAATTTTGTTTTTGTTTTCTTTTTGTAATCCTTGAATGCCTCAAGAGATCCGTCTGTGGACGCGTTATCAGCCAGAACAATTTGCATGTATCCTTCGGCAATTTCCTTTGGATAATTTTTTTCAATTGACGAGACACATTCAAGTGCTATTTTTTTAGTATTGTAATTAAGAATTATAATTGACAAGGCGGTATTATTTTTGGATTGCATTTTTATACACTCCTTCCAATTCTTTTGCTATCTTTTCCCATGAATAGTTTTCTTCAATAAATTTTCTCGCATTTTTTGCAATCTGTGTATATTCTTTTTTATCTGTCAAAAGTGACACAACATATTTTGCTAAATGATCTGATGTCTCTCCGACCAACGCCTCTTTATTTTTACTTGCGCCAAGTCCCTCAACTCCCAGAGGCGATGTGACAACAGGTACACCACTTGCCATTGCTTCTAAAATTTTATAGCTTGTCCCGCCACCAACCCGAATTGGCGATAGTAAAACACTTGCTTGCTGGTAAATATCCGATGTTTTATCTGGAGCATTTTCATCAAAAATAATTGCATCGGATGAAGATTTTTTTAGATTCTCAGGAATATTTTTCCCCACAATCCACAGAACAACTTTTATATTGTGATTTTTCATTCTTGACACTATGAGTGGCCAAATATCTCTGATAATCCAAGAGGCAGTATCTCTATTTTGTATCCATTTAAAATCTCCCATAAATAATATTTTTTTCTGCTGTGATTTTTCTCCTGTTTGCTTGAATGGAAAATCAGAAAGATTAACTCCATTCGCAACAACAATTGCGTCATTTCGCATTTGCTCTGCTTCTATTTTCGAGACACCTGCAACTTTTGTTGCTCTCTGCCAATAAAATTTTTCCCAATATTTTATTTTTTCTACATCTATTTGCAAAAATGGACGAAGAAGAAAAGGTGCTGTTTTTACAAAACGTTCATAAACTTTATATTCAATGTTATGTTCTACCAAAACAGTTGGAAGGATAGTCTCGGGGACATTTTGGAAAACATAAAATGTTTCAATATGAATAAGATCAAAAGTATTTTCCAAAAGGAGCTTTTCTATAATTTTCTTCATTTCTGGCAGCTCGTGTCCTTTCAAAAGAAAAGGAAGTGACGAGATTGCTGTTTGAAAAACAACTTCTGGTGACCACTGTTTTTTTCGGTCAACGGTAATTACTTCTTTACACACTTTCTTTACTGCCGCAACATCTGATGTAGTTTGATGTTTTCTTTTTTCACACACTAAGGTGATTTCATGATGCTTAGACAGTTCTCTTAAGAGATTAAATAATCGTACGTGTCCGCCGGAAAAAAGCGGGTAAGGTAAAAAAGAAGAAACAACTAGGATTTTCATTGCTTCATAACTTGATGCAGATTAATAATAAGATACTGACTTGTCAGTGCAACAACTCCATATTGTTTACCAAACCCACTTAAATCGTTTGGTGTTGGATTTGGAATGGCAATATAGTCTGCTCCCATCGCAATCATCTCTGGAAGACTTTTTTCCAAACTTGCCCAACCCTGTCTCTTGGTGTAGTAAAGAAACGTTGTATCTCCATTCATAAAAGTAAGAATTTTCGCATTTTTTGGAGTAAGCGCATCTATCACTTGCGCAGTAGCAACAAGCGATTCATTTGTATTGTAGTAATTTCTCACGAAATACCAACCAAAACCAAAGCAACCTACAATGGAAACAAACATGATTGAAAGAATTGCAAATTTTCCCCCTAATTCTCTTGGCAAGTGTGCGAGACGATCCGCACCCAAACCAATCATAAATGCAATCGATGGAATAATAAGAATCTGATAATAATCGTGCTGCACATTTCCCCTTGCAATAATCGTTACGTACAAAAGTGATGAAAGGACGAAAGAAAGAAAAAAGAAGAATGACTTTCTTTTTGAAAGAATACCAAAAACAAAAAGTGGTAATCCCCATAAGCCAAGAATTATTTCAGTAAAACGATTTGCAAAAATCCAATAGAAAAAGGCACCCGTAAACCGTATATTACCACCATTAAACAACCAGCCACTTGCAGGAATTCCTGCAGGATACTGCAACATCCAAATTCTCCACCACGTCAGAGGCGCAGCTATAGCAATAAGAAAAACCCAAAGCAAGGGTTGTTGTATCATCTTCCACGTCCACTCTCTCCAAGAGATATATAAAAGCGGGAGAAGAAAAAATGCTGCATAAGGCTTGAGAAGAAGTGCTAGTGCACCAAAAAGAGTTGCTAAAACAAAATAGACAATTTTTCCTGTAAAATTTCTTTTAAAAGTGACAAAAAGATCAAAAAAATATATGCACGCAAGTGTCGTAGCAACCATAGAGGGGTCTGGAAGAACGACTCGGCTATAATAGACATTAAAGGGGTCGAGAGCAAAGAAAACGGCTGCAGCTAAGGCTCCGGTGAAACTTATATATTTTCGTGCAATAAGATAAATAAATATAAGGGATGCGAGAGAAGCAAGAATAGTGACAAGTCTTCCCCATTCTTCCAGCGTGAAGGTTTTAAATAGCATGTAACCACCTGCTTGTAATACATTGTACACGGGAAATTCAACAAATCGATATCCCTGTGGGTTATCTAGCCCTGACGCAACATTAGAAATATCTTCAAATCGAGGATGAAGCAGATCAAATCCATTTTGGACAAAATTTCTTGATACCGCACTTGTATCGACTTGCCGCCAAGAATGCCAGTCTGCAATTGGAGCGGTAAAATGATAGAGTCTGACGACAAATGCACTAAGACAAATAAGCAGTAAAATACCTAGATCCCATTTTTTCATATTAATACTCTAAAAGATTACCGTTGTTGTCAAAATCAAATGTATATTCTTTTGCACGAATTGGACCTGCATGGGGCGTTTTGATTGTTAGAGATTCATCAACATTTTGTGTTTTAACAATCTTTATCGAATCGTCACGATAAACAAACCACAGCCCTTCTTTAAATCCTACAGGAAAAATCCATGCATTACCGTACTTTGTTGGTAAATGTGAAACGTATAACGTTGCTCCGCTCGGCAAAAATTCTTTAACAACTCTAAAGTAAGCCAATGTATTATACGTTATCATGCTCGCCTTTTTCCATTGCAGTAATTCATTATTAATTGCGACTTTTGCATAAAGAAAAAATGCTGTCAAAACAATAGCAAGTACAACTTTTATATACATAGCTTTTCTTTTTTGTAGCACATATTGAGCTACTGCAATAAGCACAAACACGAATCCAAACGATCCTAGATATCCATACCGTTCACTCATGTTGCCAAATCCTAAAAATGGCAAAAGGCCAATAAAGGCAAACAAAAATCCATACAAAACATTACGAAGTAATTCTTTGTTAACTTTTTTCCAAAATGTAAGACAAATTGCGCCAAGAATTCCAACCCCCACAACCAGACCAACCGTTGTTGAAAATGCATGCGTTTTTAACCCCAAGCGGAGTAAATATTGCCATGCAATTATTTTTTCTCCTACAAGTGATGCTAAAATGTAATTGGCGTAATTTGCAATAAAGTTGGGGATTAAATGAATGGTGTTATACGAATAATCTCCGCCTATTCCTGCAACATTACTGTGCGCTCTGACATAAAGGTAAGCAGTCGTAGCAAGAAGAAATGGAGCTATAGATACAATAACCCGCTTTGTAAGTTTTTTCTCAAGAATCAGTACATCAGTCAACAGGAGAAGAAAAGGCAACATAACTCCCATTTCGTATGTAAAAAGGCTCAAAATACCCAAAAGCAACGAGACTATATATAAAACATTTGATTTCTTCTCTCTCCAGTACGTATAGGCAACAAGACTATAGACGATAAATAATGTTGACCAACTGATAGATATGGTCGATATCCAAAAAAGCACTTCTCCATGAATAGGCAATATAACATACATTCCAGCAAGTAACCATGCCCACAGTTTTTTCTTGAAAATCAAGAGTCCCAACATGTAGAGGCCTACTGCAATAAAGAAATGAACAAAAAGCCCAACAGCATGATATCCACCTGGCTGAAAAGCAAAGACTGAGTACATAAGAAACATAATTATCTTCGCGATTGGTCTATAAATAGATCCTTGTGCATCGGTAAAGTATGTCAACAAGTCCATGGGATGTGCTGTTGCTGCCCACTTAAGCCATATGAAATCATCTGCGACAAAGAAATTCGCAAGTCCTCCACCAAACATAACGAATGCAAGAATGCCAAGCATAAGAAGAAGAAATATATGAGATGATAAGACTTTTTTAATCCGCGTTGTGTAATCAATACGTTTCGCAAACGTTAATGATAATCCTCCGACTGCAACGCCCAGAAGTATCCATAAAGGCTCTGCAACCTTTGACGCTTCGAATACATCAATAAGTCCTGCATTAAGAATAAGACCGACAACCCCCCCCGCTAGGCCAAGAGCAAAAAACTTTGTCATCCCCGAACTTTCCGCAATAGATTCTTTCAGAAAGATCGCAAGAACAAGGAAAATGAGAGCGAATGCCGCAAAACCAACAAATCCCGATTCTCCAAGGAGACGAAGATAATCATTGTCTGTTGCCAAGGTAATTGTTGAATATCCTTTGCCGAAAGGCGGATCACTCATGAAAGCAGCCCATGCATTCGGCCATTCTGCCTGGAAACGTGTCGTAAAGGAAATATCATACACAAGCGCTTTTTGGATAAGGAAATTTCCAGAAACTGTCGAAATCTCAAGCCCCCCGTTTGCCAATTTTAGTCGCTGCGCCTCAGATGTTGGTATTGCCGCTTTTACATATGCACCTTTGGTTGCCACTGCAGTTTGGGAAAGCGTGATAAAACTCGACCCTGTTGGCAGATTTTGTGTCGGAGGAGGTGCTTCTACAATAACCGAATCATTTTTGGAGATTTTCTTTTTTAAGCTGTCTGGCAAGTTATTATCTGCCAAACCAACGACCTGTCCTTGATTATTGGTAACAACATTAACAATACGGAATGTTTGCAAAAACCGTTTTGCAGTTGACCCACTGAATATAACAAGACACAAAATACTAATAATAACAACTGGGATAATAAGAAGTTTTTTCTTCAATAAAATCAACGAGAAAATAGCGCCCACTAAATAAGCAGTAAACGACACCCGGGATGCCGTAAAAATCAAAAGCATCAAAGATGTCACAAATAGTACTCCTACTCCAATTTTTATCCATATCTTTCTCACTGCAGCAAAAATTCCAAGCAAAATAGGCAGGACAACCACTAAAAACGCTGCTAAATCATAGTGTCCTCCAAATGTTGATGTAATACGCGCTTCTGCAGGAAGACACAGCGCAAGTCCTTTAGCAAATTCCTCGTTACCTGTTTGGAATGACGGAAAGCAAAATGCATACTGCTCGAAAAATTTCGGGAAAAGTCCCCAGAATACCAAATAGAACCGCTGTCCAAATCCATACAAAACAACAGCAGACAAAGCTATACACAAGCCAATCATGTAGTCCCTGACATCCTTCATGGAGCGAATTGTAGAAAAGGCAATAAAGAATAAAATCATGTATTCAATTCGCCTTCCGTATTCAAGAATTGCTAAATGAGGGAAAAAGCCAACTAAATGAGGACCGACAAAAACAAGACACACAAGAAGCGACGCCAGACCCGCCAGCCAATATATTCCCAATGGAATGCCAACAGGCAACGGCAACCTTACTTTTCGCCTTATGAGCTGTATCAGAAAAATAACGACAAGTGCAGCAATAGAAAAATCTTCAAGCCGAATGTATACCCATGTCCTGACAATATGGATGCTTGGCAACTTGGGATAGAGCATGACAAAAGTGAGTGTGAAGATTGTTAACCACTTCAAGAGATGTTCATCGAGTAGTGTTAAGAGCTTTTTCATACGTTGACGATAAATACGCGTTTTTTGTCAGCTTTCCTAATGATAGCAGAAGTAGTGCCTTTATTTGAAGAAGGAGTTTCACTAATACGTACTCAAACTGAGATCGATGTTTTTTGTAAAAATACAATATGCCTTGATAAATGTACACAATGGCAAATTCTCTACTGCTGCTCCCCTGGTCTTCGTGCATTACCACAACATCTGGGAAAAACCATGTTTCTTTTCCCATTTTTTTTGCCCGGTAACACAACTCCATGTCCTCTGTATACATAAAAATCCCCTCATCAAATCCGTGCATCTTTTCAAACAAATCTTTTCGCATCATAAGAAGTGCTCCTTTTACCCAATCCACACGAGAGGAAAATTTTGGATTTTTATCCAAACCAATTCGCTGTAAACCAAGTAAAAGAAGTAACACTCGAAAAATAGAGTAGAACTGTCCAGCAGAAGATTGCATGAAACCATTTTTATTTTTTAACGGTCCTCCGAGAATTCCAATTGTTTCATGCTCAACAAAAAATGCCAACATTGTGTCCAAGCCCTTTTCTACAATTGTGTCATTATTCAGAAACAAAATAATATCCCCTTTGGCATTTTTCACCCCAAAATTATTGCCGCCACCAAATCCATTGTTTTCTTTATGGGCAACTACGCTAACATGTTTGTAGGGTTTTTTCTTTACTTCTTTTTCCAAAATTTCAACAGAATTATCTTCAGAAAAATTGTCTACAATAACACATTCCCATTCACCTTTTTCAAATTTTTCTTTATAGAGCGTGTACACTGCTGCGACACAAGAAAGAGTCAATGAAGGTTTTCTAAAATTGATCGTGATGATTGAGAGTTTCATGAATTATCGAAACCAAGCAGCTCGTCCTAATTTGTAGTGTAAATCTTTATTGTTTCGCTCTCCTATTTCCTTGGCTGGCACACCCCCAACTATTTTATTTTCCGCAATATCTTTTGTAACGACTGCCCCCGCACCAACAACAGCACCATTACCAACATGAACACCCGGCAGAATAATTGCACGTGGACCAATAAATACATAATCTCCAATAATCACTTCTGCCGACACAGCATGGAAATCATCTGATTGAACGTCATGTTCTGCATTGTACATCATAACTTCTGACGCAATATCGACGTGGCTCCCAATTTTTAGCTTATCCCGACCATCCAAAACAGCATTTTCGCCAATAATCGTATCTTGTCCAAGCGAAATATTTCTTGTGTCATAGAATGTTGCTCCTGTATGAATTGTCGAACCTTTTCCTATTTTCATTCCACCAAGTCGATAGAAAAAGCGGCGAACATAATGCGATGGAACATGACCAACAAATCGTAAAACCATCATTTCAAATTCCATATCAATGGTGTCCAGTCTTCTTAATATTTTCATTAAAAATTTTCCCATATTATTTTTTCGCCATTTCCTGCAAAACATTGAGTGTTTCTTTTGCCGACTTTTCCCAACTAAATTTTTTAATGTGCTCATATCCTTTTTTCACTAATTCCAGACGCAGTTTTGGGTTGTCAAGTAATTTTTGCATTGCTTTTGCAATATCGCTGACATCCTCTGGATTTACATAAAGCGCAGCATCTCCTCCTGCTTCGGGAAGACTGCTTACTTTGCTGGTCACAACCGGTGTTCCATATTTCATAGCCTCAACAACAGGCAATCCAAATCCTTCATACAATGAGGGCAAAACAAACATGATTGCATGCTGGTACAGTGATGGTAAGTCTTCATCGTCCACAAATTCCAAGAACTTTACTGCGTGACTAATGCCAAATTTCTTTGGTGCTTCCAGAATTGGTTCGTACAACCAGCCTTTTTTTCCAACAATGACCAATTCCAGATTTTGGATTTTGGATTTTGGATTTTGGATTTTTGCGAATGCCTCAATAAGCCGTCCTATATTTTTACGAGGCTGAAGAGTCCCAACGAAAAGAATATAATCATCGGAAATACCAAACTTTTCTTGCAGATTTTTTTGGCTTGTTTCTTGATTCATAGCTTTTGTTTCTGATTTTATTCCTGGATAAGTAACAACCACATCATCAGATCTTTTCCCGTACGCTTTTAGTATATCATTTTTCGATGCCTTACTTATCGTAAAGACCTTTTTTGCAGCTAAAGCTGAATACTTTGTCCAATTGACAAGCTGGTATAAATCTTTTTTTGCAAAAAGTTCTGGGAAATGAAGATACGACACATCCATTATACTTATCGCCGTAGGTACCGGAGAAAATCGCGGCGCATAATGTGTTGGACTAAAAAAAACGTTAGGACGCGGGAAATGGGTACAAAGATACAAAGGCAAACCAATCTGTGTCCATAGTTTTTTTGGCCCAACAATAATGTATTTCCAATTTTTCTTTTCTTTTGGCATTTCGGGACGCGGCCTATCTTTAAGGTAAATAAGGAACTGAACATCACTATTCTTATAAAACTGAAGCAAAAGCTGAAATGCATACTCACTGATACCAACTTTCTTTTCCACATTTGCTTCGTTACCGTCAATACCGATAATCATACAGTAAGTATAGCAAGTTTATTGCAAAGCTGCTCAAAACTAGATACGATCACTATATGAAAAAGTTGCTTCCCCTGTTCTTTTTTACCGCAATTCTTTTACTTGCAGCATTTCTTCGACTTTACCTTTTAGGTGATATTCCCGCAGGACTTACCAATGATGAAACAAATTTAGGATACGATGCGTACTCAATTTTACTTACCGGAAAAGACCAGTGGGGACAGCACCTACCTATTGTTTTCCGTGGATTTGGTGACTATCCACCACCTTTTTGCCGCTACATAACCTCTTTAACAATTGCCATCTTTGGGCTGACAAGCACTGCAGTACGACTACCATTTGCATTTTTTGGCATCTTATTTGTTGCTGTCATATTTTTTCTGGCTAGGAAAATTTTTAATCAAAAAGTGGCATTTATCACCATGGCGCTTCTTGCTTTGCTGCCCTGGGCAGTAGGATTAAGTCGTGTTGCCATAGAATCAAGTGTTGCCGCGTGTCTTCTAACCATTGGTCTTTTCCTTTTTTTCATCCGAAAAAGAATTTCCTGGATGCATTTTGCAGCAACACTCTTTTTTGCACTTACTATGTATACATACTCTGCGTATACGCTTTTTACTCCACTTATTCTTTTGGTTTTGCTTGTTTTTGTATGGAAAAATAAAGAAATACGAGTAAAATATGTTGCGTATATACTTATCTTTTTTGTATTACTTATCAGTCCGTTATTTCTCACTAAGAATACTTCTGCTGCTTCACGCTTTTCCCAAATCGGTATTCTTCATAATATCAATAGTATTGGTCTTGTTAGCACGTTAAATGACCAACGCGGTGCTTGCCTCACGTACATCCCGTCATTTCTTTGCAAAGCTGAAAATAATAAAATGCTTGTTTTTTCAACAGTGCTTATTAAGAATTATTTTTCGCATTTTTCCGTTAATTTTCTTTTCCTATCCGGAACTCAAACACAATTTTCTATTCTTCCTCAAAGAGGACTTGATTATCTTCTTTCATGTATTTTATTTATTGTTGGGCTTTTTGCATTATCTCAAACAAAAGGCAAACAAAAATTGTTTTTATTTTTCTTGCTTCTTTCCCCTCTCCCCGACAGTCTAACCGGAGACGGTAATTATTCCCGTTCATTTATGATGGTACCGTTTCTTATCGTAGTTGAAGGATATGGAGCATATATACTGTGGGAAAAGATTGCAAAACGTACATTCATTGTAAAATCTACACTTTTATTTCTTGTGGCATGTATTGCGCTGGTAGGCATTAGTTCTTTCTTTATCACATATTTTACCTACTTTAGAGACAACTACTCACGGTTCTCTCAATATGGATATCAGCCTCTCATGCAATACATAGCAAAAGTTCATACGTCTTACGACAGAGTATACATATCATCCCACCTTAATGATACAAAACAATATATGTACTATCTTTTCTACACAAAACACAGTCCGCTAACATACCAAACAAAGAGAAATGTTGTTTTTCATGAAGAACCGGAGGGTTGGATGAGTATTGATCAAATCGATAACATATACTTCGTTTCTGCTTTGCCGAATATGACAACACTTGCAAAGCTAAATAATGCGGGAGAAAAGATCTTACTTATTTCCCATCCAACCGATTTTCCAGAAAAACTACAGCCACAATTTGAAGTAAAAGATAGAATTGGTTATGGGCTGTTTGCTGCAGAGAGTATGAACGAACTTATTAAGTATCACTTATCCCACTCTACAAACCAGGGTATACAACAGTAAGTTTTTGATCCGGTATACCAAGAATTTCCTCTGCATCTTTTTTTGTTGCTTTTGAAATGCAAAGAATTTTATCGACCTCTTTTTTTACCCATGCTAATTTTTTCTTTTGCACAGCAATGATTTTTTGACTCGTTTCTTCCGGATATTTATAAACAATAAGGTCGTAAAGAATGGTTGCTTTTTTTGCGCTAGTTGGCGGCTGTGTCCAGTCAGAGGAAATAAATATATCTGTCCTCCCAATAAACCATTCTATTGGAAAAATGTGTAACGTATTCCAAAGTATAGTAAGTAATGTTGGGGGCAATCGGAATTCTTTAAGAGTAACGTTTTCTCCCGCAAAAGTTGCTGTTAGTCCTTTTCTCATACTTGAATAAAAAAGGACATAATGATTTTTCTTATCCTGCTGAATAAGATGCTGCACGAGACCATGAAGATATGTCGCAACACCTGTCTTAGGATATGCTAATTGGGAAATATCAATTCCTATTTTCATACTACTTTGTATTGTGAACCAAAAGCAGAATAATTGCCACCAAGAAAAATCCACATGCATACCACACTAAATGCTGTGCGGTAAAAAATATCCAAAATGCAAAAAGAGGAATTGATAAAGCAATGCAAATAAGTCCAGAAATAACAAAAATCTTTGGTCTTCGAAATCGTTTGAGGAGAAGTAAAACAAGAATAACAACAAGAAACACTATATCCTGTGGTTTCATAGAGAAATATTTTCAGCTCCCTTTTTTGTACTGTCGTATTTTAAATGAAAGTGAAATCTTTCTTCAACACTTTTTGGTGTTTGGGAAAGATTAATAAGCAAGTCTGCCAAAAATCCAGTAAACAAAACCTGCAGTCCTGCTAATAAAAGAACAATCCCTAAGAAAAGAAGTGGGCGTGTACCAATAGAGTGGCCGGTAAAGTGATACCACGAAAGATACGACAAAACAACAAGACCAATAGCAAAAAGAAGTCCACCAATGGTACCAAAAAAATGCAGTGGTCTTTTACCATATTTTGTCAAAAAAAGCATGGTCAGAATATCCGGCAAATCTTTCCACAGTTTGGAAAATCCGTATTTTGATTTACCATACATTCTCTCTCTGTGTTCAATCGGGACTTCGGTGACTAAAAATCCCTGTCCGTATACGAGAAGGGGGATAAACCGATGCATACCTCCATACATTCGCAAGCTTTTTGCCGCCTCTTGAGAATACAATTTCAAACCGCAATTATAATCATGTAAATCAAGTCCCCAGAATGCCTTTGCGATAAAATTGAAAAATTTTGATGAGATAACCTTTTGCACAGGGTCTCGCCTATTCTTCCTCCATCCGCATACCAACTCATATCCTTCTTTTGCTTTTTTATACAATCTCTCAATTTCTTCTGGCACATCTTGCAAATCCGCATCAAGCGTTACAATTATGTCTCCTTTTGCCATTTGAAATCCAAGCGTTAATCCTTCTGACTTTCCCTGATTTTTGCGAAACGAAAGTATTTTTACATGCTTGTCCTTTGCTGCAAACTTTTTCATAATGTCCAAACTTCCATCTGTTGATCCATCATCAACAAAAATAATTTCATGGGATTTGTCGATCTTAGAAAGAGAATTAGACAATCTTTTGTAGAATTCCGGAAGACTTTCCTGCTCGTTAAAAACAGGAATTACAGCACTAATCATGTGACTATTCTAGCATGTTTACCCTCAAGTATCTACTCAAGAGCCATCCGAGCAGCCTTTTTCCCAAGCTGAATACCTTGATTAAGATTGCGATCATGAGGATACATTTGGTCAATATTTACCATAAAAATATTTGGAACCGAAAGCTTTACCGGAGGTTTTTTGGAATTCGCATGAAGTGAGAAAATTGTCTGTGCCCGAGGCACGCGATTAACATACGCTTTTTTGATCCAACTTCTTTTAAATTTCTTATTAATTACCGGCAAATACGAAATATAATCGTCCAATATCTCTTTATCTGTTTTTTGAAAACGCTTCTCACTTCTGTGAATATAATTGGCAAGATACAAAAGCGACCTTCCTCCATATTGTTTTGTGCCAACCATATTCGTGTGCTCAACAATTACCAAAACAGGAGCATTTTTTTCACAAATATTCAACCAATATCTATTTTGTAAAGGTTTGTCTAATTCTAAAACAACACATACTGCACCCAAATGATCTATGGATGAAAAAAGTTTTTCTTCTTTTGAAGAAAGCCTGTTTTTGACAATAAATTTCGTTATTGGCGAAACTGTTGTAATTATCACTTTATCAAATACATAATTTTTATCTTTTTCCATAATAGTTACTGTTCCGTTCTTTGATTCAACTCCTGTTATTTCAGCACCCAAACGCACTGTACCCTTTTTCTTTTTAATTGCAGTAATAAGTTTTTCAAATAAAATCCGCACACTTCCATCAAAGTAACCAAGTTTAAGGCTTCTATCTTTTACTCTTCCCCAAAGCCACAAAGCAGGAATTTTTTTGGCAAATTTTGAAAACTTTCCCTCAAGAAGTGGACCCCAGATAACCTTATATACATTTTCTCCAGCAATTTTTTTTATAAATTTCTCTGCAGAAATTTTATCCAATATGTATGGTGGTATAACAAGTACTTTAAAGAGTCCAAGCATTATACCACAGCGAATTCTATCAAAAAAAGAAAGTGGAGAAAATCGCAAAAGATCCATTGCAGAATTAAAAGGATAAACAGTATTTTTAATAAAAATTCCTGTTTTAGCAGGATAAAATTTAAGTTTTTTGCCAATACCCAATTCCTTTGACATATTAATAATTTCTTTATCTGAAGAAAAAAAATGATGATAAAATGATTCAATATAATTCTTGTTAACAGGAATATATGTACCTAGACCACCTGCCGTTTTGGATTTTTCAAAAACAACAACTTCGTGACCTTTCTTTGCCAAAGTCCATGCTGCAGACAAACCTGTTATGCCACCTCCAATAATACCGATTTTCATAGTGAAATAGTTTTATATAGCGAGAATAAATCACTTATTGTTTTTATGACCTTTGTCATTGTTACCTTTGACTCACCTTTTGCTCTTTTATAATGTTGCACGGGCAACTCTTTTATTGCATATTTTTTCTTTGCTGCTTTTACCATTAATTCGCAGCTCACAAAAAAGCTATTAGATTGCAATCTAATTTTTTGCAAAGAAGATTTTTTCATTAATTTAAATGCGCAGTCAACATCTTTAATAGAAAATCCAAACAACATACGTATTATCCTATTATATGTGTGAGAAATTATTCTTCTCCTTGCTCCCTCTGCTCGCCTTTTTCTAAAACCAATAACAAATTCATTTTTCTTGGCAAAGGGTAAAAACTTTTTTAATTCCAAAACATCGAATTGTAAATCTGCATCGGTAAAAAATATCCATTCGTATTTTGCATGTTTTACCCCTGACTTTATTACAGCACCATACCCTTTATTTTTCGTATGGGTGATTATTGAAAAATTTTTATATTTCTCTTTGAAATTTTTCAGAATAACGCTTGTTGTGTCTACAGAACCATCATCAACAGCAAGTATTTCAAATGTTGAAACTATCTGTTTCATTTTTTTCATAACGTCTTGCAGAGATTTTTTAAGCACCGCCTCCTCATTATATATTGGTAAAACAACGGATATTCTCATAAATTTTTTGTTACTCGCATACTATACATAAATCTATTGCGTGCGAAAAGAGGAAAACAGAGAATTATAGAATTTCTGCAATGGTTTTGATAAGAAAAGAAGTTCTGAGAAAAACCAAAATGCAGTAACCAACCAAGGAAGATTGGTTTTATCGATGGGAAAAAATTGCATAGGCAATATCGGTAATGGCTTTTCAAGTATAGAAATAATTAGTCCTATTGCAATGCTGTATAGATAAAACCATTTTGTTGGGAAAAGAGAACCAACAGCAATTGGTATTATAAAATATTGTATACCAATACCTGGTGTAAATGTAAGAAAAAATAAAAACATAAACAGCATATTTCTTAAAACATCTTTTCTTTCCAGAAATAAAGGCAATGTAAAAAGAAAAACAAGAAATATACATTTATATATTTGTGCGCCGTTATATCCTATTACTGGCATCTGCGAGATAATTTGAGTTAAAAAATTGGCAATACCATATCCCGAAATACCTCCATAGAGGAAAACATTTTGGATAATCAGTCTTTCTGCACCAAACCAAAAAGGGACAAAACTTACAAGAAAAACACCAACAGAGAGACAAAATAATAAGATAATTTGATATTTTTTCTTTAACTCTGCCCGCCAGAAAACAAGCAATTGGTACACAATGATGTGTTTTACCATGAGCCCTATTGTGAGGTACAACCATTTTACAAATCGTTTTTTATTTTTTTTATTTTGTACTTTGTACTGAAGAAGTGCTGCCAAAAGTACAAAAAAAATAGCGACATTCTCAAATTGTCCGTGATATCCAGAGATGAGAACACTAATTGGATTAAGGAAAAATATCAGTGCTGTTTGAACTGGATTTATTTTTCGAATTTTTGCAAGTTGCATTAAGACATATACAGTACCCAAATCAAAAAGAGTTAGAAATGCTCTCCATAAAAATGGCCAAGAAAGAAAATGTAGTATGTTATGAAGAGCGCCAAGCGTAATGAAGACAAAAAATATTACCGGCGAATAATTGTAGCCATGTTCATTAGAGTGTGCATACACATTGTAGATGTGCTGTTGTGGATAAAGAGATTCATGCCAAAAAGCATTTGTATCTCCACCAAATGAGCCTGTTGCCAACAATAGTCTAAAAAATAGGCCAGTAAAAATAATAAAAAAAACTGAATGTTTTTTTATATATTTTTTTATTGAGACAAATGTGCTCTTATAAGAGTTTAACTTATGCAGAGGTTGTTTTTTGCTTGTTATCATAAGAAGAAGCGAAAAAGTAAATATCCATAACCCCAGAAGTAATAAGCGCATTTTTGTTTCTGAAATTTTTTGAATAATAAAAAAGTGCATAACTTCCAAAACACTTTTTGGGTGAGAAAGTAAATCTTTTCTTGAAAAGGCATAGGTTAATCGAAGAGTAGGCTGGTATGCGCTGATTCCTACTGCATCGCCTTTTTGTCCAAGTAGTGATTCTATTTCAAATGAATAATCTTTGTTGTTAGACTTTGCTTGAACGGGAAAACCAAAAGTAAAAAATTGATCTGGCTGAAATTGGTCAACTTTGTAGGAATTTTCATATATCCAATGCGTTGTATTTTTTTCTTTTAATCGAAACACAACAACATCTGTGTTTATTTTTCCAAAATTCGTAAAACGCAGAGATACAATGCCAAGATGGGAATAAGATGAGTGAAAATTCCCTTCTATTTTCTGTCCTTTCAAAAGCTCCACTTTTGATTCGATGGACAGATTTTTGACGTTTTGTGTTTCATGAAATATCAAAGATGCATGGACTGCACAATCGATGAGAAATACTCCCAAGCAAACAAAAAGCGATATAAAAAAAATGAGGAGTATTCTAACAGTTAAAAAGTTTTTCATTTTCTTTTTTTTTGCATAATACTTTCAATTCTCATGAATGAAATATAAACCTTTTTGTAACATATAGATACAATAAATGCAATGAATAGACGTGGGTTATTTAAAACGAAAGAAAAAAATCGTTGCTAGCAAAGATGTAATAACACTTATCCAAAGACCAACAGATACCCACATTTGTGGCAAATACGAAATCGTCACTGTGTAGGTGCCATTTTTAGGTAAGAGAAAACTGTTTAATATGTTCTGATATGCAATACTTTTCTGTCCTTGTATCTGATCTGTTTTTATGTACCAAAAGTTATCAAATGTCTCTGCAAATATCAGTTTTTCTCCCTTTGCAACACCACTAACTCTTATTACATATTCTGTGGGACTCACAACTTTTGTCTGTATAGTGCCTTGCGAAGCAAGCCAAAAATGATCCTTCGCACCAGTCAATGCAAAAACACGTACATTTCCAAATCCACTAATTTCTCTCAACCAAGGAATTGCTTTTACTTGTTGTACTGTTTTTTTATATATGATGTCATCATATTTTCTGTCGCTTAGAAAAATCTCCTTTTCGCTATCATATGGCACAACGACATACGCAATGCCTGAATCGCGCAGTAAACTATCTGCTTTGAGTTTTGTTAAATTATCCAAAACTCCGGAAAGACTTGCTGTATGATAAAAGTCCTGTCCCGAGACAACTGGATGTTGATAGGAAGAAAAAGCAAAACGTTGAGCGACCGGAACCCACAAAGTTCTGGAAAAGGAAGTATTGTTATTTAGATAGTTTTTCAGATTCATATATCCTTGAGGGACTGTGCGTGTCATAAATGTCCCATGAACTCGAGCTGTAAACAGCGGTTTCTCAAGAAATGCAATCAATACAATCAAAAGAAGAATAAAAATAATTGATGTATATTTTATTCGTTTAGTATTTTTTTGTAAAAGTTGGAAAATCTTGCGACAACCAAACGGAATAAGAAGTGCATAAGCAAAAGCAATCAATATGTACCATTTCGTGGGGTCTCGAAACATAATAAATCCTGGAATATGAGTAAACAGCCAAAGATATACACTGCCAAATGGATCATTTGCACCTTTTGCTAAAAAAATACCAACAACACCAAGAAGTGTAAAAAATAACACAAATTTTTTTTCTTTTTTTTCCTCTGACGTATTTGTTTTTCTACTTACAAAAAAGAGCGAAATAAAAGCCAGCAGAGGAAGAAGCAAAAATTCTGGTCTCATAAATGCAACTTTTCCAAATATATTTTCCGGCCAATTGGGATGCAGGAGTCCCATGCTGTTTTCAAGTTTTGCAAAACTAAAAAATTGCACAGCACCTGTTGTGGTGTAAATATCTCCAAATTGCTGTATTGCTTTCCCTCTTGTAAGAAGTGTCGGCAGGAGCCAGAAAGCATGCAAGCCAAGAATAATAAATACAATAACTATAAAAAGCATTACGAAATGCCGAAAATTTTTTGTACATATTTCCTGAAAAGAAAAAAGGAAACGGATGAAGAATATAATTGCCATAAGATATGCAATACGAATATCTAGAATAATAACTACTGAATACACTACAGAAAAAATAACTGCATTTTTTAGAGACAGTGTATTTAGTAAGTTTTCTAGGGCTAATAAGCTAAATGGAGCAAAACTGTACGAGAGAGCAATTCCCATCTGTCCACCGCCAACCAAAAGTAGTGCATACGTATTTGCGACATAAAGAAATGACGAGAAGAGAGAGAGCACATGTGACGACATATATTTTTTGCTTAAAAAATACATTGAAAGAGTTCCAAAAAGAAGATATGGGAAAAACCAAACTATCCTGACATACATGTCCCACGGCAAAAATGAAAAAACTTTTAATGTTGCGGTTGTATACATTTGCAACCAAAGCGTTGGAAGCATACTACTTCCCATACCCAAACTGCGGATGTCCCACGAAGAAAGAAAGGGAACACTCTTCATAAGCTCAGGAAAATAGTAGGGCATGTCACCTCCCGTGAGTACTCCAGGCAAAAACCAGGTTTTAAAAAGAATGAGTAAGATCACTATGAAAAGAATCGTTGGAAAATGCTGAAGAAAAAAGCGTTTCATGCTAGTTGGCAAATATTTCTTGCTGTACTTGCGAAGAAATATCTCGCAGAGTGAATGTATCTTCATTATACTCTAGTCCAATAATCACTTCTTTACTAAGTTTGTAATCCTGTATTGCTTTTCTCAATAAATTTTCATGGATAAAATAGCCATATCCAAAACCATTACTTTCCTTATATCCCTCCGATTCAAAATCCCATAAAAATTCAGTGTCATTTTTTTGTTTTTTAAAAAAGTCAGCATAGCCATTTTCATTTTTCTGTGCATATTGCAGTAAGAAAATATATCCTGCCCCTGAAGAAAAAGGCAAAACAGCTTTGCTCGTTATGCCAAATTGTTCATTCTTATGGCAAACTGTTTTACATCTGACGAAAATAATGGCTTTCTTAGGAAGAGTTGGATAAGTACGCACTAAACTATTGATTATGGTTTTCCTTACATTCCCAATAACAATATCGTTCTGAACGGTGGTGCGAATATCTTTATACGAATTAGCAAGAAAAACAATGAGAGCAAAAAGTAAAAATAGTTTAATAGCTTTATCAAAATGTTGGTACCGCAGACTAACTAATTTTCTTATCGAACCAAGCGAAATAATAGTTGCTAGTAAAATTCCAAAACTTGGAAAATAAAGATATCTGGACTCCACAAGATTCATTTGTCTGCCAACAGATGAGAGTAAAATGCTATATCCAATTGTCCATCCAATTCCAAAAAGTATTACTTTTTTACTTGTGGCATTTTTTTCCAATCTTAATCCTAAGAAAATAAGCACCAGTACTGCAAGAAATATTAAAAGTAATGTAGTTGGTAAAAGGTATTGCACAACTGTATCCAAGCTAAGTGGTGTTCCGAAAAAGACCTGCGTGTTATTCAACAAAAACACAAGCAAACTATTTCCATTAATAAATATTTGAGCAGTTATTTTTGGGAAAAACCACAAGAGATTCTGAGCAACTATTGCAACATAGTTTTGTGTTGCAACCTCTTTGGCAAAGGTTGAGAAAATCTGAATAACAACACGAAAAAGAAAAAATAAAAATACACCACTACTAAAGACAAATAAAAATTTCTTATTTTTTATTTGGTGTTTTATTCCTTGAAACAACAGTAACCAAAGTGGAAAAATCAATATCAATACCAACCCATCTTCCCTAAGGGAAATCGAAGCATAAAAAAGGGTTAATAAAATTAATGCATCCTTGAGTGAGAAAATGTGTTTTTTTGAAACATTCACCACATATAGCAAAAATGCCATTACTGCAATAAAACACGTAATTGTTGCTGGAAATATTGCTAAATGGAGATAGGCTTGAGAAGTATTCGCATTAAAACCAAAAACAATCGCAATAATAAGTCCTATTAGACTGCTTTTAACTAATTTCCTTGACACGAAATAAACAAAAGTTGTCGCAATACTATGTAAAGTAAGAGATACCAGCGCAAAGTATTGCGCTTGATATCCGAATAATTTGTAAAGTAAGAAAATGAAAAACTGGCTGAAGGGAATAAAATGGTAGACGCCTAAAATGCTAAACCAATTAAGCGGATTACCATGACTTAAGGCAATTACTGTTCCAAAACCATTCCATTCGTCTTGCTGAAAAAAAGTATTCCAAAGACCATGATTAAAAAGAAAAATAAGTAGAAAAAAAACAACAAATATGCAAAAAAAGTCCTTAGCGTTTGCCAGTAAATTCCTCATGCTTTTTCAACAACAAAAATGTACGTTCTTCCAATAGGTAACCATCTTGGAATAAATTTATCTATTTTTTCTAAAGAGACCAATCTTGCTTTGTGTTTTTTGCATATTTTTTTCCATTCTTGAATTGAGCAAAATCTATACGGAAGATTTATTGGCTCGCTCTTCCATGCATTCCAAAACCAGTCCATAAATTTCATACATGGAATTTCCAATTTAAAACGGTAAATAGGCTCTACTATAATAACACGTTTTTTGGCTACTCGAAAACACTCAGAAAATGCTTTTTCTATATCCTCACAGTGATGGAACACCTGATAGGATAAGACAGAATCAAATGTTTTTGACTGAAATGGAATTTTGTCACCCGCGTATTTTTTAAACTTAATACCTTTTGGCTTTTTTTTAAAATCTACAACATCTATTCCGGTTATTTCCATTGAGGGAATACGCTCCTTAAGAGCGTTTGCAAGAGAGAGATCTCCGCATCCATAATCCAACAACGATTCATTGTTGTGAAAAAACTTTTGCAAATCTTTAATTTTCCGATTCGCATTCAAGGCTTGTGCTCTACCAAATATACGTGCGTTTTGCTCTATTGATGCAAAATCCATATTTTTTATGATTTTATTAAATGTTTTCTTTTTTCTAATAAAATAGTCCCATGCAATACTTCCTTTATAGAGTGGCATTGTTATTTGCAGCGATAATTTTTTCTTTGTTCTCATTCTTGCCATAATCACTTTTGGGAATAGAGGAATAAGTGAGATATAAGCCTTCATTAAACCGCTAGAAGCTTGTCCATACCCTGTCATTAAATAGTAAAAATATGATGCAATATCCATAAGAAGTCTCGGAATGAGCAAAAGACATAACAGCGGAAAACTCCAATTTTTTAACACTAAAATAATGTGATTTCTGTGAAGAAAAAACATTCTTCTTTCCAAATTCTTTCCCAAAACTCCACCTCCATAATGATAAACAATTGATGTTGGGACATAAATTATTTTATATCCTGCATTATATAATTTAATTGAAAAATCAACATCCTCGGCGTAATTAAAATAAATTGGATCAAAAAGACCAATCTTATCAAGAATTTTTTTCCTTGTCAGAAATATTCCAGCCCAACCAACAGAAATACTGTCTTCATATTGTCCATTATCTTTTTCAAGAGTAGAAAATATTCTTCCTCTTGCAAAAGGATAGCCTAAAATGTCTATAAACCCTCCAGCTCCCGCAGCGTACTCAAAGTATTTTGTCCGCACCATATCTTTTACTTTTGGTTGACATGCACCTATTGTGTCATCTTCTTCCAATCGACTGACGAGAGGTATTAGCCAATTTTTATCAAACTCCATGTCATTATTAAGAAGCATGACGTATTTGCCTTTTGCCAAACGGAATGCTTTATTCATTCCTACCGCATACCCCTCATTTAGCGCATTTTCAATAACTATAATTTTTTTGCCGAATTGTTTTTTTATTTTTTCTGCTTCGTTATTAGCGGACCCATTATCAAGAAGAATAATTTCAATATTTGGGTAATTTGTTTTAAGAAGAGAACGAAGACATTTTTGCGTAAATGCAATCCCATTCCAATTAAGAATAAGACAAGACACCTTTGGATATTTCTTCATGTTGATGATTATATACTAAATAATTTAAAACTTATAGCATATTGTTTGTTGGGAAAAATGTGTCTATAATACTGTATCAGTATGCTCGCAGGCAGTGAAAAAAGAAAAATACAAAAAATACTAAAGGGCAGTACTATTCTTGTTACAGGTGGAACTGGTTCGTTTGGAAAAACCATTACAAAAGAGCTTCTCAATTATAACCCCAAAGAAATTCGCGTTTACTCAAGAGGTGAAGATAAGCAATTTGAAATGTCATATCTTTACAGAAAACATAAAAACCTCACCTATATTTTAGGTGATGTCAGAGATAAGGATCAATTATTTCGAGCAACAGAGGGAGTTGATTATGTTTTTCATGCAGCAGCACAAAAGCAAGTTCCAGCAAGCGAGTACAACACATACGAAGCGGTTAAGACAAATATTATAGGAGCACAAAACGTTATTGACGCAGCACTTTTTCATAATGTGAAAAAAGCTATTGCTATAAGCACCGATAAAGCAGTTGAACCAGTCAATGCAATGGGAATGACCAAGGCACTACAAGAAAAGCTTTTTATTCAAGCAAACCTCCATAGAAATGGCAAAAAAACAGCATTTTCTTGCATTCGCTACGGTAATGTTTTGGGCTCCACTGGGTCTGTGTTACCCCATTTTCTTAAGCAGCTCTCATTTAATGAAGACTTATCAATAACACATTCTGAGATGACGCGCTTTCTTATTACACTCGACCAAGCAGTGCAGTTGGTTCTTGTTGGTTTGGCTGAAAGCGTTGGTGGTGAAATATTTATTCCAGACATTCCCTCTCATACTATTACGGACATGGCAGAGGTTTTGATAGACATGTTTCAAAAAGGTCATAGAAAAACATTTATATCAGGAGTTCGAGTAGGAGAGAAAATTCATGAGACACTTATTTCTCAAACCGATCTTCTTCGAACAATAAGAAAAAATGGTTATTATATTATTCTTCCAGAAATACAATTGAAGGAAATAAAAAAGAAATATACATTGCCAAAAGTTAAAAAAATGCAGGCGTACACATCGGGCACAAGTAAAAAATTAACAAAACAGCAGTTGCAAAAAGTTTTGGAAAAATCACCTGCAGTCCTGCAACACAAGAAAATGTATGTTTGATAAAAAATCAATTCTTATTATCGCTCCCCATCCAGATGACGAAGCAATCTGCTGTGGTGGACTTATTATGCAGGCCAAAAAACAAAATGCAAAAATATTTGTTTTATTTATGGCAATTGGATACTCAAGACAATTTCTTACCGGGAGCACTAACAGTACGACCCGTATAAAAGAAATTAAAAAGGCAGCAAAAATGGGAAATTATTCATGGAGTATTGCATTTAAAGGTAAGCCCTTTATGCGCCTCGACAGCCTCCCACAAAAAGACATTATTGAGAAAATTGAAGATATTGCACAAAAAGTAAAACCCGATATTGTCTGTATTCCACAAAGAGATAGTTTTGATCAAGACCACAGGGCAGTATCTCAGGCATGCATCACAGCTTTTCGTCCATTACCATCAGATTTAAAACATCAACCAACAGTAGTGCTAGAAGCAGAGGAGCCATACACGTGGAGTACGTCTTCAGCAAATACTCCAATAAATTTTTATGTCGACGTTTCTGATTGTTTTCAAGAAAAAATTACTCTTCTTGCTTGTCATAAGACACAGCTTCGAGAAGATCCCTTTCCCAGAAGTCCACAAAACCTAGAGCGCTTAGCAGGTATACGAGGATGCGACGTTGGAAAAAAGTATGCTGAAGGCTATCGACTTCTCCGATCTGTTATTCTATGAAAGTAATTTTTGCTGGTTATAGGAAATGGTCTTATACCATTCTTAAAAATCTACTTAAAAAAAAGAGTAAATTATGGGAAATTTCCGCAATTATTACGACAGACGGGGCAGAAGCACCCTTCAACAAACTTCCTCTTCATTCTTTTATAGAAAATCCTAAAAAATTGGACGATCCAAAAGTATTAAAAAAAATTCTTCGTATTCACCCTGATGTTTTTCTTTTCTATGGATGGTCATGGATGATTCCAAAAAAATTATATGAAAATTTCCCCTGCATTGTACTGCATCCATCCCCACTTCCTAAGTACAGAGGTGGTTCACCATTACAAAATCAAATTATGAAAGGCGAGGAAAAAAGTGCAGTGACACTATTTAAAGTGGGAGAGAAAATAGATAATGGTCCAATATATGTACAAAAGGAGTTTTCTTTATCTGGTACGTTAGACAATGTTTTTAGCAGAATTGTTACAACAGGGACGTCTCTAACAAAAAAAGTTTTGGATAGAATGGCAAAAAATAGCATTACGCCTTTTACACAAAATGAAAAGGAAGCAACAGAGTACAAGCGCCGAAGTCCTAAAGAAAGCGAAATTACAATACAAGACTTTAAGAAAAAAACAGCTCGAGAATTGTATAATTTTATTCGGGCTCTTGCAGATCCCTATCCAAACGCTTTTTTTGTGTGTAAAGATGGGAAAAAAATTATTTTTAAAGAAATAGAAATAGAAAATGACTAATCAAGATTTACCAAAAGTGATTAAACTCGTGTCTCACGTAGACGAACGTGGTGCATTTATTGAGTTACTTAAAAAAGCGAGTCTTCCAAAAACCCAATTCGGACAACTCTCAATTACCACCATAGAACCTAAGCAACAAAAAGGAAATCATTATCACAAGATTCGCTGGGAGTGGTTTTATATTATTGAAGGAGATGTGGAGATTGAATTAATAAAGGTTACGACAAAAAAGCGAAAAAAACTTAGCATATCTTCTAAAAACCCCTCCCTAATTTCTATTCCTCCTTACTGGAATCATATACTCTTCAACAAGAGCACACATAAAGCAACAGCAGTCGTATATTCGTCTATTGAATACATGAAAAATAAACCCGATGTGTATTATTTAGATAAGTAGTTTTTGATCTCTCTCAAACAAATCCAACCCATCTTCGACCCCAAGACAATGTAGGTGAGACACACCACTAAACAAGCCTGTTGAAAGTCCTGACACAAGTGGCCTTTGAGCAATTTGGTGCATATCTACTGTTTTTATTTTACATAAAAGCGATTTATCTAATTGAAATTTTTCTGCAATTTTTTGGGCAAATACATATCTACTCATAAAATCTTTTCCCGCAATATGAAAAATTCCTTGCTTTTTATGCGTAACAAGCCAATAAATCCCTCTTGCTATATCACCAGCGTAGGTTGGATTAGCAATCTGATCTGATGCAACTTGCATCTTTTGCTTATTCTCCAGCGATTTTATTACTGCGTAGACAAAATTCTTTTTCACTCGTTCTGCCCCATACACCCAATTTGTTCTAATAATAAGAAATGGTATCTTACTTTTTTGAATATAATTTTCTGCTTTCATTTTTTGCCTTCCATATACATTCAGTGGTTTACGTATGTCTGATTCCTTATATTTACCTTTTTCACCATCAAAAACATAATCCGAAGACAGGAAAATAATCGTTGTTGACGGCAAAAATTGAGCTAAGTAATCACAAATATAGGTAATTCCTAAAAAATTAATCTTGTCCGTCTCTTTTTCGTGCGTTTCACAGTAGTCTACAAAAGGCATTGCAGCAGCAACAATAACAACGTCTGGTTGTACTTTTTTTAAAAAAGATACAACTTGTTTTTTCTTCGAAATATCAAGACGTTGGTATGCTTCGTTACTACGTGATGTACCGACTATTTGAAAATCATCAGAAAATTCTTTCAGGAGATAACCACCAATCAAACCAGAGGCGCCAATAATTACTACTTTCATTTTATTTTCTTAACAACTCTTGCTGGATTACCAACAGCAATTGAGTATGCTGGCACTGATTTTGTAACAACAGTACCCGCTCCAATTACAGCACCGTCTCCGATGGTAACGCCTGGTAGAATCACTGCGTGTGTTCCAATCCACACATACTTACCAATTTTTACCGAGTTAGTATTGTAACCCTGCTTGAATCCAATATGTTTTTTTGATTTTTGCAGTGGATAAATATGATTAAAGTCAACAATATATACATTCGACGCAATCATAGTTTCATCTCCTATCGAAATAGAATTTTGCGCACTAATATAGGAATAGTCATCAACCAAAACGTTTTTCCCAATACTAATTTTCCCATTAAATCCTGCTTTTATTCTTACTCCCGAACCTATATGTGATCCGCGATCAATGGTTATTGCCTGTGTCATTGACTGAAAGAGAAACACATCTTTTCCCAAATATACAGAAAGAGAAATATCATATCCACGAATTCGAAATCCAGCAACTCTCACACAAGCAATTGCTTTTGCTAAAACCATCCATGTAGAAAATACTATGGACTCAACTATTCCCTTTTTTCTAATTTTGCCTAAAAAAAACATATTAAACTTCCTTTCTCATTTTCACTATATATAAAATCACTGCAGCCAGAAGAGAAACAAAAGCGATATTGCCCATAATTTCAAGAATGCCTTGTAAATTAAGTAATGTTGGGACTATGGCCAAAACAAAAATAACAATTACCAATTGTATGATCTTATTAGGACTAAGCTGAAGGACTAATAATGATGAAAAAATAATACTATAAAAAATAATTGTTGGGTTAAATAAGATATTAAAGTATGGTAAAAAAGTTAGTCGGTAAAGGATGAGAGCAAAAACACCCAAGAGGAGTATGATATAGATTCTATACCTTTGTTTTTTCAAAATGGTAAGTATCATTTTCTCAGGCAACAAATTGCTTAGATTTTTTTTAAAAGAAAATATTTTTTTTATATTCATTTGTGTAATTTTTTAAATGTAATGAATAAAATTGTTAAAATTATCGTCGTTAAAAACGACACACAAGATACCCATGCACCAACTACAAACAAGTTTTGCGTTGCAAATCGTATATAAAATATATCTTCCTTCGTATCACTAATATACCAACCATTCGCATATCCAGAGACAATAACATGTGGCGCAAAAATTTCTTTATTATTTTTATCATACAATTTCCACTCAGGTGAATAGCTTTCCAGAAAAGAAAGTAAATAAGGATTATTCGCATGTTGTACGGTAACTTCATATTCTGTTGGATTAATTTTTTTAATTTTTGTTAGAACGTCATTATCTGGTTGCACAGAATTGTTGCTGCGTGCATACAAAACAGGCTGTGTTAACTTTGTCACAGAGATATCACTCGCTAAATTTTTAATATCTTCTGGAAATTTCGGACAAAAATAAACAGATGCATTTGTGTAGTCTTGATTGCCGTTGAATATTATTCTTTTATTATCGTTTTTTTCAAAAGAAAAATGATAACTGTTTTCATATCGTAAATATTGCGATGAATTAGTTTCTGCAAGACCAATCTTTTGAGGATACTCTGCAGATACATACACATCTCCGTCACCCATTGGTACATTTTTATTTACGGAAATATTGTAACTATCTCTCCATGAATAATTAGCTATTGGCACAAATAAACAATCCCTCAAACCACCAGGGAATGAAACAGTTTTTATTGATGCATTCGCGGCCAAATTAACAACAGAATCAAAATGAAGTGTCATAATTTTTGAATTAACAGGGATACCACTTATGAAAAGCTGATTATTTGTCACAGAAATAGTTGGCATAACATTTTTTGTATCCACTGCGTAAGAACTAGGAAGTATTGGTGAACTATTTATATCTGCTGGCAATGACTCCAATGGAATAGAAAAAATTTGGTCATTTTTCTTAACATCAACATTAAATGTGTATGCTTTCTCATCAAGATAAGGATTTGTATAATTTCTTACTTTACTAAGTACTTCATTTTCCTTCCATAACAGATTAGTTATTGCAACCTGAAGATTTGGATCATATTTATCATGTGTTATATTATACATGTCTATTGTTGTATCATTCACAACAGACACGAATGAATCTATTTGCTGTAGCAAAACAAAATTGTTTGATGAAACAAATTGTGGAATTATGTCCTCTATTTGATTCATGTAGTCTATTAGTTGGTTAGTTTCTACTTGCCACTGCGTAACTGTAATATTTTGTGGATGTCCTTGGATTAATTCTGATAATTCACCTATGTGTTTTACTGATAACTCTAACAAGAGAGGAGACCGTACCTCTGGTAATGTCGTTTTTTCTAGGCTCTTTTTTTCCTTCCATTGCTTTATCTCGTAAATAAACGATCCTGGTAAAAAGTATGTAATTGGAAGTTCTGGCTTTACGTTGCTGACAAAAAGGACGCAAGATAAACAAGTAAAGTTTTGCACAGTTTGGGCGCTTTTATTTTCAGGTATTGAGAGTTGATTTTGATTTTGCAAAATTGTGGGGACTAAAGTTTTTGAAACTTCATTGGGTAAATTCTGTACATTTCCTTCATACTCATCAAAAGTGGTTGACGCACTTATTTTCGATGACAATTCTTGATTAAGGCTATAGAGTGTCCAAGGACCCTTTTTCCATGTTGTATGGAAAAGATGAGACGACTCGATAGCATTTTTATACACTAAGGGTGAGTCTGTAAAAGAAAACCCATAATTTGTTACGACATCTTCTGTTAAGAGAATGTCGTGAATATCCAACACCTGAGCCATTTTTAAAAACTGGTCATATTGTTTATTCTCTAAAAATGTGTATGTTTTAGAAACCAAAGCCTTTTCTGTACCTAGTAGTCCAGTGTCGTTATAAATAAATGTATTGTGAGAAAGTAGCGGAAAGATAGATCCTGCACCGTAATAACCCCATGAATACAAAACAAGTGGATAGTCTTTATTAAGAGAGGGGACAACAAGAGTACGATAGTCCTTTTCTATACTGTTATCATACTTTTTAAAATCAAAAATATAGCTAGGAATCTTCACCATCGTTGAAAAAGGTGGGTTAAATAAAAAGTTGCTTTTCTGAAAAAATGGATAATTATATGCCAGAAGCAGTATCATGCAGACAAACCATACAAGAAAATACATTTTGCCTTTTACATATTTGTTTAAAAAGTAATATATACTTACACCAAACAGAATTGAGAAAGAAAAATAGACAGCGATAATAAATTTGTAATACGCAGATCGAAAAGCAATAAAACCAGGTATGTGATTCATCATAAATATATAAACAAACCCAAATGGGTCATGAGAGCCTGCAGAAAGGAAAAGACCAACTAATGAAAGCGCAATAAATGCCAAAACAATAATTTTCTCTTTTTTGTCTTTGACAAACAAAATCGATGAAAAAGAAAAAATCGGGAAAACATAGCTCCAAATGATAAGCAATGGATTTGTAAAGTAATTATTTGAATAAAAACCAGGATGCTCATACCAATTATTATCTCCTTGTAGCCTAAATAAATTGTTAAAACTTGTATATTTGCTTATGTAGTTAATCCATGAAATATTTCCCCCAAGTCCTCCATTGCCTTGCACTGTCGCGCTAAATTGTTGTTTAAAATTTAAAATAAATGGAAGTAGCCAATAAGCATTAAACAACACAAAGAAAGGAGCTGCATAGAGAATAAGTAAAGCAAACCGTTTGCACATCACAAAGAAACATTTTTTTGGCGAAAGAATAATAAACAATCCACATACAACAATAATCGTAATAATTGATGAACCAAGAAGAGGTACGCCTGTTATACCTCCAGAACTTAAAAGGAAATATGAAAAATTTAAATAAAGAGCGGTTTTTAGTGGTGAGATTTCTTTCCTTAAAAACTTAATAAAAATCAATGTAAGAATTGGCAACGAGGCATATTCAGAAAATGTTGTTTGCTCGCCATTAAGCCAAAATGAAAAAATGTATAAATTAAATACGTAAAAAATAACTGTGGTCAGTCGGAGTGTCCAAAAATTTCTTTGTGGGTAAAGATAGCGTATGAGAAGATACATTGAAAATGCCATAACAAAAAACCAAAAAACAAAAGTGACTTTTTCAACTGAATAAAACGGTACACCCAAATGGCTAATCAATGCTTGTAGTCCATGAAATGGAACCAAGCCCATGAAAGTTGTCATATTTTCCCCAAAATTTATCGAAGATAACCACGTAAAACTTCTTTGCCAAAAATAATCTACAAAGTTAATTGGATAACCTGAATCAACACCAAAGACCATTTTTTGTGGCTCAAACCAAATAAGTGGTGTGAGACTTATAAATAAGATAAAAAGGATTTCTAGGATCTTGTCTAAGTGCTTTTGAATAAAAATTTTCATAGGTAATAGGTTATTTCCAGGCAATAATTAAACAGGTTGACACAAAAGCAGGAAATGGAAGATACAAAGGAATTCGTATATTAAATCTTTTATTTATTCTCCACAGAAAAGGCACAAAAGACATTGGTAGCAAAATTACTTTTTTAAATCCATTGAGAAGAAACAATCGTTTCCAATTCTCAGGATGTAAAACAGATAGGTGTGTCACATCATTACGAACGTTCTTAGCGAAAGGAAAAGGAGAAGTGCCCACAAACATCCCTTTATTTTTCAATAATGAATAAATTTTACTGATTGATTTATTTGGATTTTCTAAATGTTCCAAAACCTCAAAAGCAACAATTAAATCAAATTTTTCATGAGAAATCTTTTCAAATGGTGTATTAAAAAAACAGTTAGATTTCCAATAGGCATTGGAGAATTTAGTAGCCGCTCGGTCTAACTCGACCCCTTTATAGTGAGGAATAATTGCCTCAACAAACTGATAAAACCCTCCAATTCCACTTCCTATCTCTAAGCATGATTTGTACTTTTTCCTAGCTATAAAATAATTTATTATTTTCCACTGCGCATAAAACCATTTTTTGTAATTTTCAATGTCTCTTTCTTGAAAAGAATATTTATAGTGTCTTTTAAAATAATTTTTATAATTAATATTCATATCAATCTCTAAAGCTTTCAGGTTTTCTAAAAAAGGAAATGTAATAAGAAAAACGTGGATCTCTTTTAATGTAAGGCATTATAACAGAATCACTTACCTTTCGTATCTTTTTTTGTATGTATTGTCGTTTTTTAATTGTCATTGGTAATTGTAGTAGCGCAACTAACACTCCTGTTTGCGCACCAAGCGCTCTTTGCATACTTCCAGAGGCAATAGTTAATAAAACAAATCCTTCACTAAAAAGTATTGTCATAGGAAGTATTTTGATAAGCTCATAAAAACTAAGATTTTTTATGTATGAGAGTATTCTGTTTTTAAATGATCTATACATTGTTACGTAATCTTTTGTCATTACCTGCATGTCTCCACCACCCCAATGGTATATGTAACTTTTTGGTTCATAAAGCACTTTCTTCCCCGACAACCATATTCTGTGACACAAGTCTGTTTCCTCGACATAGCAAACAAAATCCTCATCCATTCCCCCAAGAATCATATACTCTTTTTTTCTCATCAAAACACATGCCCCTTTTATGGAATATGCATAAAGAGGACTGTTGTACAATTTATTTTTGTACGGTTTGTAGTATCCAAAATGATAAAGAAATCCTGTTGAGGTAAAAAATGATCCTACAGAATCAAGAAGCTTTGGATAAATCATGCTTCGAATTTGCGGCTGAACAGCACCAAGTGTTATATCTTTTTCCATATCGCTTACTAAGGTTTCGAGAAAATGAGGAGTTACTTTTGTGTCATTATTGAGAAGCAAAACATATTTTCCTTTTGCATATCGCACGCCGGTATTTGTTCCTCCGGCAAACCCCCTATTCTTCCTTATTTCTACTACCTTAATTTGTGGATAATTTTTTTTAAGAAAAATTGCGCTATCATCTGTTGAGCCATTATTGACAACAATAATTTCCTTATTTTTAAAGGTTATTTGTTTTAAGGATTTCAAACAAATCTCAAGTCGCTTTCTGCCATTGTAGTTAAGAATAATAATAGATACAGTAGGATTTTTCATGACTATAAATATGTTACATATCGCTTAATTGCGCTTTTCCATGAAGGAAGTTTCACTCCCAGTCGGGCTGCCTTTGTTGTCGAAAGAGCAGAAAAAACAGGGCGATGAGCATTGCTGGAATATCCTCCTCTGTCCACAGGAATTATTTTCGTCGAAAGGCCGGATTCTTTTATAATTTGCTTTGCAAAATCCGCCCACGAACAATATCCATCATTTACCAAATGATATATTCCTCCTTTTGGTTCTTTTTGCAAAAGTCTTATTGTTGCCTCTGCCAGATCTACAGCATAAGTTGTGCTAACAACCTGCTCAGAAGAAACTTCAATAACCTTTTTATCCTTAGCCTCACGAAGAAGATTAATAACAAAATTGCCCTTTTTAGCCTGACTACCTTTTTTCCCACCATATACTCCTGACGTGCGAATGATAATTGCTTCTGGATTATATGCAAGAGAAAGGTATTCTCCCGCTGTCTTCGATACACCGTACACCTGCAATGGACTTACCTTATCATTTTCTTTGTAGGGTTTCCCTTTTTTACCATCAAAAACGTAATCTGAGCTATAACTAACAAATCCTATACCTTTTTCTGCACAAAATTGAGCAAGATGCATAACCGCTGTTGCGTTTATAACAAACGCTTTTTGTGGATCTTTTTCACATTCAGAGACTACGTGGAACGCAGTCGTGTTAATAATTACCGTTGGAGAAATATTGAGAATCACATCTTTTACTCTCTGAAGGTTTGTAATATCCAGCTGACTATGCCCAAATCCATGACAGGAAATCCCTTGCTTTTTACATTCTTCTACAAGAGATTCTCCAACTTGACCATGTTTTCCCAACACTAAGATGTTCATACAGATTTAAGAGGCCAGCTCGCATCTTTTTCAGAAACAACGACGTTTTTAATAGGCCATACTATTCCATGAAACGGGTCATTCCATCTCATTCCTCTTTCGTCTTTTGGACTGTAGTAAGACGTAACAAAATACTCCACAAGGCAGTTTTTCTTGAGTGTTTGGAACCCATGAGCAAAGCCTTTTGGAATAAGAAGCATCCTTTTATTTTCTGCCGATAATACCTCACCCACCCATTTGCCATACGTTTTTGACTTTGGCCGAAGATCAACTGCTACGTCAAAGATTGCTCCTTGGAGACATTGCACAATTTTATCTTCTTGATTTGGTGCAACTTGATAATGCAATCCTCGAATAGTACCTTTTTCTACCGTTAGGGATCTATTTGCCTGAACAACATTGTAGACAATTCCTTCTTTTTTTAACTCCTCTTTTGCAAAAACTCTCATAAAATAGCCCCGAGAATCTCCTCGGGGTTGTGGATCGATAATATATACGCCTTTAATTTTTGTTTTTGTATAAATCATTTTCTAGTACCAATATAAATCGTCTGAAAGTTTGCCTTTATCTTTAAGATTTTTTAATTGTTCGAGTCTTGTGTATGTATGATTAAGAAAATCCTCTTTTGTAAATTTACCATTTTGCAAATGCTTTGTTAAATCTTTAATCGATTTCTTAAGTGACCATTTTTGCTGTATTTCTGGAAAAAGTTTGGAAAATTTTTCAAAACTTACCTTATAACTTCTCGTATCTTTACCATGTTCTCCTGTGTACACTACCTTACAACCTTTTACTGCATTTTCAACAAGGTTTAAGACTGTTTTTACTTGAAAATTATTTTCATTAAACCCAATATTAATAACTTCTCCGTTAATCTTTTTTTCCTCTTTTTTAAGAAATACTATAAAAATTTTGGATAAATCTCTTACATCAATAAGAGGTCTCCATGGACTGCCATCGCTCATCACTTGAATTTTCTTTGTAGCAACAGCACAAGCTGTGAAATTATTCACCACCAGATCGTCTCGAAAAACAGGAGAATATCCATACACAGTGGAATTACGAAGTAGTCCCACGACAAAATTTTTATCTGCCAATTTTTGCAATGCTTTTTCTGTTGCTATTTTTGATTTTGCATAAGCAGTAAGGGGATTAACAGAAGATTTCTCACTTACCACTGCTTCTTTCCCTATGCCATAAATACTACAAGAGGAAGAAAACAGAAATCTTTTTACACCGCATTTTTTTGCAAGTTTTGCAAGTCGAACTGAAGCTTTGAAATTAATTTTTTCTGTTAAGCCGTTGTCTAATGCTCCCATCGGGTCATTAGATAGGGCCGCTAAGTGAATAATCGAATCCACCCCTCGGAGATCTTCTTTCGATACATCACGCATATCTTTTTTTATACTCGTATATTGAGGGAGAGACGACGCATCAAGAAGTTTGGTAAAATACTCTGTATCTAAACCAATAACATCATAATTTTCTTTTTGAAGCATTGGCACAAGCGTCGATCCAATATAGCCTCTATCACCTGTTACAAAAACTCTCATTATTTCCACACTTTCCACTTTGGATTTTCTTTCCAAAGCTTATTCATTTCTTCAACATCTTGATACGTATCCATTGCTGACCAAAAATCATCATGTGGATATACTGCAAGCTGTTTTTCTTTTGTTAATCTATTGAGAGCAACTTCAATCATTTCATTTGGTTCAATAAAACCAAAGACTTTTTTATTAAATACCATAAAACCACCGTTTACGTATTGATTGAGTTGCGGTTTTTGCTGAAACCTTTCAATAATGTTGTTTTTATCAGAAATAACGAGTCCCCATTTCGATTTTGGATGTACTCCTGTAATAACTCCAATCACATTTTTTTTCTTTTGGAACCCGTCGAGTTTTTTTATGTCAATATTACTAACTCCATCACCATACGTCACCATAAATCTATCTGATTTAATATATTTTTTAACTCTCAGTAGTCTTTCTCCTGTTAATGTTTCTTGTCCAGTGTCAACAAATGTAATATTAAATTTATCATGATTTTTTTGACTACTTTTGTGAAGAACTTTTTTTCCTGTTTTCGTGTGAAGGGTAAAATCATGCAGAAGATATTCTTGATTTAAAAAATAGTCTTTAATGTAGTCACCTTTATAACCTAATGCAATAATAAAATTGTTGTACCCAAAGTGTGAATATATCTTCATAATATGCCAGAGGATTGGTTGTCCACCAATAGTAACCATTGGTTTGGGACGAAATTCAGTCTCTTCCTTCATTCGACTTCCTTGTCCACCGCAAAATATTACAACGTGCATTTTCATATCTGGCTCATAATATCACAACAACTTGTGAGCAACAAGGGATTTTGTGAGAAAATTTGCAATTTTTTCCTGCCCACTAACGTTAGGATGAATTGCATCTAAGTAATCTGCAGGTGTAAGAAGATCTGTTGCATCGACAAAATACACAGTATCCGATAATAGTTGCTGCATATCCGCATCCCATTGTTTCGTTGTTTTCTCAAGCTGATGAGTTTTCCCAGGAAGAATAGAAAGAACAACAATTTTAGCATTTGGAAGAGCTTCTGCTGTTCTATCTATTATTTTTTTAAAATCATTTATAAAATCTTCCTCGCTCACCGAATCTAATACATCGTTGGTTCCCAAGGAAATTAAAACTATATTAGGCTTATATGGCAAAAGAGATTTTTCAAAAAGTCTTACTGCAGGCGCTGTTTTACCTGCATGAGATAAGTCTCTTCCCCACACAGACGCATTGTGCAAATGATAGAAGATATTTCGGGAAAGAATTGAGCTGTAATTATCCTGCGCATATAAAAGACTTATGCTATCACCCAAAACACCAAGTGTTTTCATCGGACCACTTGGCTGTAATATTTTTCCACCCCTTGCCGTTAGATTGGTAAGTGTAAAATTGCACGGATTATAGCCTCTGCAGTAAAAAATGAGTCTGAACGAATGTTTTTTATTATCAGTGTCTCCTAGTACCACTTTTCCTTTTTTTAAATCGTCTACTTTTGTAGGAAATTCTTTTCCATCTCTATAAATAACCACAGATGCGTCATCATCTGTATTTGTCGTTGTACCTGTAATTCTAAATTCACTAACATTAACAAAGTCAAAATCTAATTCACTTCCTGAAAATATTGTATGTTTTTCTAAAGTCTCTTTTGTTTTTTTAACAACCCACTCATTGCTCCAATAAATTGATTTATCCCCAATAACACTATGTTGCTTATTGAGACTGACCAAAATATATCCACTCACACTCAGGATACAAATGAGAATAAAAAGAGGAAAAAGATACTTCATTTTATATTTTTCTCGCTTTAATAATAAGCCAGTGAGAATGTTTTTTGTCAAAAAAACAAAATAATTTAGAAATAATTCCATAAAAAGGAAAATATCCCACTCCCACAATCTTTTCTATTTTGTATCCAGCATCATGATATGCATCAACGATCATCTGATATGCCAAAACCTTGTTGTGACTCAGCTCACCCAATTCATCGTCTTTCTCAACTTTAAAATCTCCTTCAAGCGCAAATGGATTTCCAAGTACTTTATTTGCAACTCCATATGCACTCACAGATGGTTGCCAACCCATTACGAGAGAGATTACATTGGGCCAATTAGAAAGATTGTCCGTTGCTACAACGGTATAGCCACCTTTTTTAAGAATTCTCTTGGTTTCTTTGATAAAAAGACCGGTATTATATAAATGTTCAAGGCTAAAATGACTTACAACAACATCTTGAGAATTACTTGCAAAAGGAAGTTTTTTATTTAAATTGCCCGGAATAAATGTAATTTTTTTTGACTTTATTTTTTTCCTCAAACTCCCGGAGTCCACACCATAAATCTTCTCAGCTCCACATTTTTTTGCAAACTTCATGGTTAATCTACCATCACCGCTACCTAAATCTACAAAACTACATTTATACTTCTTTTCAAGAAGTTGTATAAAACGTAATTGTTCTTCTTTCGTCCAAGAAGTAAATAATTTTCTAAAGTAATTTTTAATATATTGCAGCATTATTTTAAATTTTTATAAAAATTGTATGTATTTTCTAAACCTGTATATAAATCTGTTTTTGGTTTAAAGTGAATATGTTTTTTTGCCAGAGAAATATCATATGGTAATTTTTTTATCTTGCTTTTATTTCTTTTCATTTTTTTATTATAGATAATGTTATTAATAATTTCTGCAAGTTCTTTTATTGCTACAACACTATTGCCTGCAAGATTTATTGGATCGCCTACTGCATATTTTTCTACCAAGTCCAATAACGCCGTCACTAAATCATCGATGTAAAGAAATTGTTTCTTTTGCACTCCTCCTTGGAAAAACTTTATTTTTTCATTCGCTTGAATCTTTTGAATAAATGTTGGGATCACCCTTTCCTTTTGTATGCCCGTTTCGTCTCCTGGTCCATAGATATTGCTTGGACGAGCTATGGCAATTTTCATTCCATACTCCTTTTGATACATTTTGGCTGCTATTTCACTGAAACGTTTTGACCAAATATATCCATTCGCCTCTTCAGTAAAGATGGTCTCTCTAGTCTGATTTTCCCTTATCGATCTTGAAAATTTTTTAGGATATATATCTGTTGAGCTCATTAAAAGAAATCTATCAACTTTATTTCTTGCTGATGCTTCTAACATATGGAGGACAATTTCTGTATTTGTTTTAAAAATTTGAGCTGCATATTTTTCTTTAAACTGCAGGCCTCCATCCATTGCTGCAAAATTTAAGACAACGTCTTGCTTTTTTGTAATTTTGAGGCAATCATTAAAATTGAGAAGATCTACTTTTTTAAAAGTTATTTTGCGCATTAAATTCCCAAATAATTTTTTTGTCTTTTTATTAGTTGTTCGCGTAGATATTGCTGCCGTTACCTTAGCACCTCTTGCAACAAGTTCTTTAATCATATGACTACCAACAAATCCTGCCGCTCCGGTTATAACAACTTTTTTGCTTTTCCAGAAATTTTTCATTGTGTATGTAAAAGACTATATAGTATACCCAGCGCGCCAGCTGTATATTCTAAGGTTCTCATATAAACAAATGCCAACGTGTCGAGTGGACGTAGTAGAAACATTTTCCAATTTTTTATGTAAGATGCTCTTATTGGGAAATAACTAACAGATGCTATTCCAGGCCTTTTTCTAATATATTTTAGGGCATCTTTTCCATACATAAACCGTTTTTTCAAGAGTTTCCAAAGTTTTAAATCTCCTTCATTATGCATAACCAAATCCTTTATTCTTCCCACTTTATATCCTTTTTCTAACGTTTTTTGGTACATATCCCAATCATCTCCACCTCCACCAATGGAAGCGTCTAGTCCACCAAGCTTTTGCCAAACAGATTTCTTAAAAAACCTTGGTGCCTCAGCCTTGTTGTCTCCCCAATAGCATCTTCTTTCTAAGTTTTTGGCACTAGCCCATATACCTTTTCCAAATGAATCTTCGGGAAGAATAACAGCATCATGTCCACTTTCACACTTTATGACAGCATGTTTTACAACATTTTTTGTAAGCTCCATGTCTGCATCTACATAGTATACATAGTATCCTTTTGCTTTCTTAACGCCATAATTCCTTTTGTACGGCGCATCAAAAGTACCAGAAGCAACTTTTGGTATGTAGCGCAAAACACGTACATGATATTTTCTAGCAATTGAAAGTGTTTTATCTGTTGAGTTACCATCAACAATGAGTAATTCAATTTTCTTGTATGATTGTTTTTTAATTGATGTAATGCAATTTTCAAGAAAAATTGATGAGTTTCTGGTTGGAATAATGATAGACACTAATTTATTTTTTGACATGTTATTTTTTTAAAGGCTTATACACCAAGAGCGCAATACCCCAACCATTTGAGTCAACGACAAATATGTCTAGTAGCGCTACGGCGTACAATAGTGGGTAAAGTAGTCCCGCAAGAACAAAACTTTTTCCAAGCAAAACATGATTTGTTTCCCATGAAAATCTACCAAAAGGTCCAAACGTTTGATAACATGTTGCAACCTTCAGATGTAATTTTCCTATTTCTCTTATAAGCTTACTTTTTGAGAAGCCTTCTCGCACATGGTCCTCATGATGCCAATTTTTTGAAAACGAAAATATTCTCTTTTGATTTTCATGTGGAGTATGAATATAAAGATACCCACCAGGTTTCAGAAGACGAGAAAAATTATATAAAACTTGTTTATAATTTTTAATATGTTCCAAGACATCAATAGAAACGATAAGATCATATTTATTTTTTTGTAATTTTTGCTTACTAATGTCCATGTATGAAAATGCAACATTTTTAATCTTTAATAATTTTATGTATTTTCGGGAGAAACTTAATTTTTCTTTGTCTATATCACCACCTGTTATTTTTGCACGTGGATATTGAGTATGAAGAAAAAATGAGTAACTTCCTATTCCACTCCCTGCGTCAAGTATGCTACGGGGATTTTTCTTAATATGTTCAGTAATAATTTTCTTAAAATGTAAGTAACGAATTTGAAATCCAATCTCCGGTA
>DATICB010000012.1:0-9621 GCA_035457005.1 Patescibacteria group bacterium | reverse complement strand
CATGTTATTGAGCCAGCGGTTGGTATTAATCGATTAATGCTCATGCTTTTGTGTAACGCATACACTGAGGAAGAAAACAGGACACTCCTTCGCTTGCCTGCTCAGTTAGCACCGGTCAAGGCAGCTGTATTTCCCCTTTTGCCCAATAAACCAGAGTTAGTTGCAAAAGCAAGGGAAGTTTTGGAAATGCTCGAAGGTTCAATTGATGGAAAAATTATGTGGGATGACAGGGGGAATATTGGAAAGAGATATTTGTCGCAGGATGAAATTGGCACGCCGTTTTGTATAACAATCGATTTTGACAGTCTGCAAGATAATGCAGTGACTGTGAGAGATAGGGATAGTGCGTCACAAGAGCGGATAGGATTAGAAAATTTGATTACGTATCTTAAGACAAGACTATTATAGTTGTTCTTTGTCTTTTCCCGTTCTTTCGTTCCGGCGAAAGAACCAAAGCCTCCTGCGAAACTTTACTTCCTGCTTTCAAAATTTTCTCACTCACTAAAAATACGGACTTCGCCTTTCATTTTCTTAACGTTCATTCAAAATTTTCTCATGCAGTTCGTGGCAGATTGGCGAAAAAGAAAGAGAAACAAATATATTGACAACCTGTTAAGAATTCTGCACAATATTTTTATGAAGTTAAAAGCAAAGCAGTGGTATATGGTGATTGCAGCTATTGTGGTTGTTATTGTTTTGGTTGGGGGAGGTGCATGGCTTTTGGGTTCGAAAAAGAATACGGCCCAACAAATTCCTGCATTTAATGATCAGACGCAGCAAGTGCAAACACTTTCTCCAGACAGTATTGGCTTAACAATTGCATTTCGAGCAGACAACAAGGCGATGAAATTTACCGTGGGCAATGCAGCAGGTATTAATTCAATTGAGTATCAAATTTCCTACATGAAAACAATTGATGGACAACAAGTTCCAGAGGGACTTATTGGGACAGTTGATATGAATCCAGGGGATAGTACGGCAGGCATTGGATACCGTGAGTTTGGTACGTGTTCAAGTGGAACGTGTCGATATGACAGCGTTGTTTCGCCGGTTAAGCTGACATTAAAATTAGTCAAATCAGACGGCAAAATTTATCAAGTAGAAAAAACAGTTGATCTCCCACAGTAATTGTCTTAAGAACTCCTGAGAAAATCTCCCCTAGTGTTTTAACAAAGAAAATCCCTATATGTAGTGCTTGACAGGCTGGTAAAACTGCGTCATTATATTATTAAGTGGTTTAAAGTAGGAAAAAGTAGGACAAAATATGTTACTAGGCAGGTACGATAGTAAGATAAGCAGTAAGTTTCAAATTTCATATCCTGTGAAATTTCGAAAGGAAATGGGCGAAAAATTGATTGCAACAAAAGGTTTGGAAAATTGTCTGATTATCGTATCTGAAGAGGGCTGGAAAACACTTTTAGAAGGAACAGAAGGGCAACCATTTACTAGTAAGCCAACAAGGCAAGTACAAAGGTATTTACTAGGAAATGCTCAGCAGATTGAACTGGACAGTAAGGGAAGATTTATTCTTCCAGAGTATTTACGAACGTATGCAAACCTAGCAGAAGATGTGGTTTTTGCAGGAATAGAAAGATTTGTTGAGGTTTGGGATAAAAACACATGGGAGGAAGAGCAAAAACGTTTGATGGGAAGTATAGAAACAATAGCGGAAAAACTAAGTAATCCTGCCCAGAAAGATACGGATGAATAGCTATCATAAAAGCGTTCTTTTACAAGAAGCAATAACTGCTTTACAGATTGAGCCAGGTAAAAATTATATTGATGCAACTTTGGGTGGCGGTGGACACACACGCCTTGTGTTAGAAAAGGGCGGAATTGTCTTAGGGATCGACCAGGATGATGATGCGCTCAGATACGTTGGGGAAAATTTTACATCAGCAATTGAAGACGGGAAATTAGTGCTTGTTCACGGTAATTTTGGCGATATTGCTAGAATAGCCAAAGAAAATAATTTTACCAATATTTTCGGTGTATTGTTTGATATCGGCGTCTCAAGTCATCAGCTGGACGAGGGAACACGCGGATTTAGTTTTTTATCTGATAGTGCTTTGGATATGCGCATGGATCGAAATCTTGGAGTAACTGCAGCGGATTTGGTTAATGGTTTAACAAAACCAGAATTGATTGAACTATTTACCAAATACGGTGAAGAGGTGTTTGCTAAAAAGATTGCTGAGGCAATTGTTGTAGCACGTTTGCAAAAACCAATTACAACAACAAAAGAATTAGCAGATTTAATTGCCGGAAAAGTTGCAAAGATTGGGAAAATACATCCGGCAACAAAAGTATTTCAAGCGCTGAGGATTGCAGTGAATGACGAGCTGAATAGCTTGAAAAACGGTCTTGAGCAAGCAATTCAGATTTTGGAGAAAAATGGAAGATTAGTCGTTATTAGCTTTCATTCATTGGAAGACAGAATAGTAAAACATACATTTGAAGAGTTTGAAAGAGAGAGATTGGGAGAAATTATTACAATAAAGCCGACTACTCCCACAGAAGAAGAAATTTTGAAAAATAACAGGGCACGATCGGCAAAAATGAGGGTTTTTGCAAAAAAATAAAAAAGATATGAAAATAACAACGAAAATACTCTTGGGGTTTGCGCTTCTTATTAGTGGACTCGTGATGACACGCATTATTGTCTCGAGTATGTTTTCTGTTGATGGAATAGCACTTTCGCAAATGAATACGCAAATAGCATCGTTAGACAGGGAGAATATGATCTTGAAAGAGCGCATTTACAGCGCATCTTCCTATACCGTTATAGCCTCTGATGCTGCTACAATGGGGTTTGTTGAGGAAAAATCACAAATCTCTCTGAGTAATGCCTCCTCAATCGCAATCAAGCAATGAAGTGGCGATACCAAGTTATTCTATTTCTTTTCCTGTGCAGCTTTTTTTTAATCCTTGCACGCCTTTTTTACTGGCAAATTGTCCAGGGAGATCAGCTTACACAACAAGCACAATCACAATACGGCAGTTTGGTGACCGTTGAACCAAAACGTGGCGATATTCAAACAAGCGATGGCTTTCCCATTGTTACCAATAGATTGTCTTATTTAGTGTTTGCTAACCCAAAAGAGATTAGTGATGTTGGTCATGTTGCAGAGGAGCTAAGTTCGCTTCTTAATATAGAAGTGGCATCGCTGAGTGGGAGGCTTTCGTACGATGGCTATTGGGTTTCTTTGAAAAGTGGCATTGATACCAAAACAAAAGATGCCATTAATGAGCTTAAAATTCCTGGCGTTGGCTTTGAAGAAAATTATGCACGATTTTACCCCGAGGCATCCATGGCAGCATCCCTTGTTGGATTTGTTGGTAAAGATACTGTTGGCAATAGTAAGGGATACTTTGGCTTGGAAGGGTACTATGACAGACAATTAAAAGGAAGGTCTGGACAGGCAGTAGAAGTACATGATGCATTGGGTAGGCCAATTCTTTCCCAGGTGAGCGGCAATGGACAAGCACAAGATGGGAGAACGCTTGTCTTAACAATCGACAGGTCGCTGCAATTTTTAGCAGAAGCAAAATTAAAAGAAGGAGTCAAGCAATTTGGAGCAGATGCAGGACTCATTGCGATTATGGACCCAAAAACAGGTGGTATTTTAGCAATGGCAAATTACCCATCATTTGATGAAAATACATTTTGGGAATACGACACAAGTCTGTACAAAAATCCAATGATTAGCAATTTGTACGAGCCGGGTTCCACCATTAAGCCAATTGTTATGGCAGGTGCATTTGAAAATAATTTACTTAAGCCTGATTCGACATGCCCAATCTGTAGCAAGCCAGTGCAGGTTGGTGATTACGCAATTCACACATGGAATGATGAATATTTCCCCAATATTACGATGCAAGATGTGATTCGTCATTCCGACAACACGGGCATGGTATATGTTTCGGAAAAAATGGGGCTCAAAAGAATGCTTAGTAATTTTGAGAATTTTGGTCTTACTGACACAACCAATGTGGATTTACAGGGTGAAGCGGTGTCAACAATTCTTGACAGAAAAACTTGGTATCCAATCGACGTTGCTACATCGGCATTTGGTCAGGGTATTTCAGTGACACCAATGGAACTACTCGACGCATTTTCTGCTCTTGCCAATAATGGTGTCAGAATGCAGCCACATGTTGTTGATAAAATTATTACGGCAGATGGTCAAACCATTCCAATTGCTCCAAAAAAACTATCACAACCCATCTCTGCCAAAACAGCAAAAGTCATGACAGAAATTCTTGTATACACTGTAGATAAAGGAGAAGCAAGTTTTGCACGTCTTAAGGGATATCGAATCGCTGGTAAAACAGGAACAGCCTCTATTCCTGTTGCGGGACACTATGACCCAACGCAAACGATTGCATCTTTTATTGGGTATGCGCCCGCAGATGATCCGAAATTCGTGATGCTTGTGGTCTATGACAAGCCAAGCGCTTCTATTTACGGAGCAGAAACAGCAGCGCCAACATTTTTTGATGTTGCCAAACATATTCTTTCGTACTATGGTATTTCTGCAACAAGCAGCGAGTGATATGTGTGGGAATGCAGTTGCTTGTTTGTAATCGATGCCTCATAATTTTATGTAGTGAAACAGATCTTTATTCAAATAATTCTTCTGTATCTGCGTCTTGCCGCAAAGTTGCAGCTGGCAAAACACCGCCCAACAATTATTGGGGTTGCGGGTAGCAGTGGAAAAACATCACTCGTCAAATTAATTGGAGGAATGTTGGGCGAAAAATATAAAGTGTTGCAGACAAGTGGACAGAATAGTGAAATTGGTTTGCCTCTTTACATACTAGGTTTGGAAGTTGGCAATAATTCACTATTTGATTGGATACGAATTTTTTTTCTCATTCCTTTTCAACTTCTTTTTAATTGGAAAAAGCATGATGTCTTTGTTGCAGAAATGGGAATAGATAGTCCTATTGAGCCAAAGAATATGAGTTATCTTCTCAAAATTATTCGGCCAACAATTGCTGTTGTTACCAACGTAACACTTGAACACAGTGTATATTTCGAACCATATGTCGACGAGATTAACCCCGAAAAAAAATCGCAGAAAATTCTCCAACTGACTGCAGAGCAGGAGACGATGGTTTTGACAGCGCTCAATGCAGAAGACACGGCAATTGTTAACATGGATGATGCTGAAATTACTTCTCGAGTAAATCAAATTGATGCACATAAAATTACAATTTCTCTTCTTAGCACTGCAGATATTACGGCAAAAAATATTGCTAGTGATCTGTCATTGTTCAAAATGACCATTGTTTCACAAGACAAAGAGTTTCCTCTCACAATAAATCAACCATTGCCTAAGCACTTTGCGTATGAATTTTTATTAGCACTTGGTGTCGGTATGGCTTTGCAAATGCCAATTGATGTAGCAGTAAATTCGCTTCAAAATCATTTCTCACTTCCTGCAGGACGATTAAGTTTTTTCCGAGGAATTGATAATACAGTTATTATTGACTCAACGTATAATAATGCAACACTGCCACCGATTCTAGACGCTCTAGATTTGGTAAAAGAAATAGCTGGGGAAAGACGAAAAGTTGCAATTATTGGTGACATGCGTGAATTGGGAGAAGAAGCGGAAGATATACACGCGAAAGTTGCAGAAAAGATTTTACAAACAGTTGATTTTGCTGTCCTGATTGGCCCGTTGAGCGAGAAATATATTGTGCCGATTTTAGAAAAAGCTGGGTTTGCGTATGAAAATTTTCCCGACGTAACATCCTCGCAAAAAGCAATCCAGAATCTTATTCATGAAAATGATGTGATCCTAGTAAAGGGATCACAAAATACGCTTTTTCTTGAGAGAATTGTTGCAATGCTTTTAGAAAACAAAAAGGATGTTGAAAAGTTGACGCGAAGAGGAGTATTCTGGGACAGAAAACGCTCAGAGAGTTTGTAGCTCCAGCTTTCCCTCTAGTGTTATTTTTAAATGTTCAATTGTTCCGCTTGGGAGCTCTAGTACTTTGTCAAAGCAGGGATTCCAGAAGAAAAATCTATTTGGTCGCAACCCCTGTTTTATTTTTTGAACAATGTTTTTTTTGTCTACAATAACAACATCAATTGGATACTTCATGCCAAATGTGTGAATACCCCACCGTGTCTGAAAAAGAATTGGTTTTGGTTTTTTACTAAATAAAAGACCTTTCCACGAAAGATACCATGGGACTGTATGGATTGTTAGCGACATGTATCTAATATAGTGAAAGTATGCTAAAAAAGCTATAATATCTCCATGTGGCAGAGTATTAAAAATATCTACCATCTTTTTGTGGCTGTTGCAGCTTGTGTGTGGTATGGATTTCCAGGGAGAAAATTAACCATTATTGGTGTCACGGGGACTGATGGCAAAACAACGACCGCGAGTCTTATTTACCATATCCTCAAAACAAATGGCTATCCTGTATCGCTTGTTTCAACTGTCTCGGCTGTGATTCATGGAAAATCGTACGATACCGGCTTTCATGTTACCAATCCTGCTCCATTTGCTTTGCAACGATTTTTGGCAAAAGCAGTGAAAATGGGTGACAAATATTTAGTGTTGGAAGTAACGTCTCATGGAATAGATCAGAAAAGAGTTTGGGGAATACCATTTGCCCTGGCCGTTTTAACAAATATCAGTCATGAACATTTGGATTACCACAAAACCTACGAAAAGTATGTTGCAACCAAAACGCGTCTTTTGAATATGGCAAAGAAAGCAATTATTAATCAGGATGATGTTTCATATGCGCTTGTACAAAAATATCTTACCAACAAACATGTTCTACTTTATTCATCCGACATGTCTCAAGACATTATTATCCCAAAGCATTTTCTTGGGACGTACAATGCGTACAATGCATACGCAGCATTTCTTGTTTGTAAAGAGTTGGGTCTGACAAATCGACAAATAGAAAATGCGATGCAGTCATTTATTTTTCCAAAAGGAAGAGGAGAAATTGTTTACAAAAATGATTTTACTGTTATGGTTGACTTTGCTCACACACCTCACTCTTTTGGAGTATTGTTGCCGGCGCTGAAAAAGCAAACAAAAGGAAGATTAATTCATGTATTTGGATCTGCAGGTCTTAGAGACGAAACCAAACGCCCAATGATGGGAAAAGTTGCATCTGAATATGACGATGTTGTCATACTTACCTCAGAAGATCCTCGTAGTGAAAAACCAGAGGACATTATTGATGCTATAGAAAAAGGAATGAAAAAGAAAAAAGGCCTGGAAGTTATGCAGATTGTAGATAGAAAAAAAGCAATAGAAAAAGCAATCTCAATGGCACGAAAAGGTGATTTTGTTGTAGCAACAGGAAAGGCGCACGAACAGTCGATGAATTATGGAAAAGGGGAAGAGAGTTGGGATGAATTTGAAGTAATACAAAACGCACTGAAAAGACGTTCATAAGTTTATAGCATGAATACCGTACGTCACATTCATTTTGTTGGGATAAAAGGAGTTGGCATGGCCCCTTTAGCAATCATTGCCAAAGAGGCTGGATTTGTTGTGAGTGGGTCAGATATTGCCAAGACTTTTATTACCGATGAAAGCTTAAACAAAAAAGGAATTATCCCATTTGCAGGATTTGAAGAAGGCCATGTTAATGGTGCTGATCTGGTGATTACGACTGGTGCACACAGCGGCTATGACAATGTGGAGGTCAAATTTGCGAAAGCACACAATATTCCTGTGTGGACACAAGGTGAGGCTGTCGGGAAATTTATGACAGGAGAATTGTTTCATCACTCCTATAAAGGTATTTCAGTTGGCGGAACACATGGGAAAACAACAACAACTGCTATGATTGCTTCTGTCTTATCTTTCGCAGGTCTTGATCCATCGTGGGTTATTGGGACATCTCATATTCCATCTCTTGGAATGTCTGGAAATTTTGGAAAAGGAGAGTATTTTGTTGCAGAAGCAGATGAGTATGCCAACGAGCCAGTGTATGACAAAACGCCAAAAATGCTTTTACAACATCCAGACATTGTAGTTATCACCAATGTTGAACATGACCATCCAGATGTCTACCCAACACTGCAAAGTAGCTATGATGCATTTGTAGCATTTGCAAACCTTGTACCCAAAAATGGCATGCTGGTAACCTGTGGAGATGATGTTGGTGTGCAAGAAGTGCTCAATCAGTACAGAGGAAATGTTGTCACGTATGGATTTTCAAAAGAAAATGATTATTGCATAACACTTGGCGCAACATACTTAGGGAAAATGATATGGGAGATTAGGCACAACAATACATCAACAACGTTAGGCTTAGCAATACCTGGTGAGCATAATGTATTGAATGCAACTGCAGCGTATATTATTGGCGTGCAGTGTCGTATTGCTCAGGATGTTATAAAGAAAGCACTACTTTCATTTCAGGGGACAAAAAGGCGAATGGAATATGTTGGTCAAATGGCATCTGGGGCGTTGTTATACGATGATTATGCCCATCATCCAACAGAAATTAAAAAAACTCTTACTGCATTTAGGGAAAAGTATCCAGAGTCGTCTATTGTTTGTATTTTTCAACCACACACATTTTCTAGAACAAAATTATTGTTCGATCAATTTGTTGACTCATTAAGTTTAGCAGACGAAATTATTATGACAGATATTTACAGCTCGGAAAGAGAAGCATTTGACAGTAGTATTTCGTCAGGTATGTTGGCCGAAAAAATAGCAGAGAAAAAGCCGGCTTTTCTGGCTAAAACGCTTACTGATGTGGTAAAATATGTTAAGGGAAAAGCTTACAAAGACAAGACAATTGTTATTACAATGGGTGCAGGAGACGTGTACCAGATTGCTAATGATATTTTGCAATAATTATGGAAAAACTCGTCATTACCGGAGGAAAAAAATTAACTGGACATATTAAAGTGTCTGGGTCAAAAAATGTTGCGCTCAAAGCCTTAGTTGCTGCGTGTCTTACAGATGAAAAAGTTGTTATAAGAAATGTTCCTCTTATTTCGGACTTTCATGTTATGTGTGAAATCGTAGAAGAATTGGGTGGCAAAATAGAAAGAAAAGACCACGAAGTTCATATTCAAGTAAAAAAATTTAAGAAATTTGAAATCCCACTTGATAAAGGTGCACAGGTACGGGTTTCCACACTTTTTTTAGCTCCTCTTTTGGCAAGAGTGGGAGAGGCAATTATTCCCAATCCTGGTGGATGTAGACTTGGTGCGCGACCAATTGATAGAACAGTTGATGGTATGACGCATATGGGAGCTGAGGTTACCTATCATAGCGAAGATGGATATTTTCATGCAAAAACCGAGCAACTCATCGGATCACATTATACGTTTAAAAAAAGTACTCATACAGGAACAGAATCACTTATTTTGGCAGCTGTTTTAGCTAAAGGAAAAACAGTCTTAGAAAATGCTGCAGCAGAACCTGAAATAGATGATTTAATCGAACTTTTAAATAGTATGGGAGCACAGGTGCAGAGAAGTGCGCCACGCGAAATTACTATTGAAGGTGTTGAAAAATTGCATGGTACAGAGTTTGTGATTAGTCCAGACAGAAATGAAGTTGTGACCTTTGCAATCGCTGCAATTTTGACAAAAGGAGATATTTTTGTTGA